>CAMZKT010000093.1 GCA_947311435.1 uncultured Desulfocapsa sp. | reverse complement strand
CCAGTACCCTGGCTCCCCTTGCTGATGGCTCCAACAGGGTACACTCTTGCCGACCCATGTTTTTTGGCAGTGTCAATAATTAACTCCGTGACAGCAGCACAATCATTTACCGGCGTGGTGTTCGGCATACAGGCGACACCAGTGAATCCTCCGGCTGCAGCAGCTCTCGTGCCGGATTCGATGGTCTCTTTGTACTCTTCTCCAGGCTCACGCAGGTGAACATGCATATCAATAAGGCCAGGAACCACCCACTTCCCCTGCACATCAAACAGTTCGCACCCCTCGGGACTCATATTTTCCGCAGAAGAAATGAGTCCATCTTTGATCCAAAGATCGGTAATGGTATCAATTCCAGAAACTGGATCTATAATACGACCGTTCCGGAGAATAATTGTTTTTGTATTACTCTCTCTCATTTGGATTCTCTTCCCCCTTCCTGCCCAATTACTAAATAAAGCAATGCCATGCGAACAGCCACACCGTTTGTCACCTGTTCCAGGATAACAGACCCTCTGCCGTCCGCAACGTCTGGATTCATTTCAACACCTCTGTTAATCGGACCAGGGTGCATGACCAGAACATCGGGTTTAGCACACTGAAGCAGGGAACGGTTAATACCGTAAAACTGTGCATACTCTCGAAGTGACGGAATTAACGGATCATCCTGTCGCTCCTTCTGTATCCGAAGTGCCATTACCACATCGGCACCCGAAAGAGCTTCCTCCACGGACGAACACACTCGGGCACCAAGCAGATCAAGATGCGGAACCATAAAGGTGGCTGGCCCTGCAACTCTTACTTCCGCACCAAGCTTTGTGAATCCCAATATATTTGAATGGGCTACTCTACTATGGGCGATATCACCAACGAGGGCAATTTTAAGTCCCTCAATCTCGCCCCTGTGCTCCCGAACTGTCATCATATCAAGAAGTGCCTGGCTGGGATGTTCATGGGTTCCATCGCCTGCATTAATAATTGACGAATCAATATGACGGGAAAGAAGCCCCGGAGCCCCGGAACTTCCATGCCTGATGATAATGAGATCTGGATTCATGGCCTCAAGATTACAGGCGGTATCGACAAGACTTTCACCCTTCTGCGCAGAACTGGTGGATGCTGCGATGTTGAAGGTATCTGCACTCATTCGCTTGGCCGCAATTTCAAAAGAAAGCCGTGTCCTGGTGGAAGGCTCAAAGAAAAAGTTAATAATGGTTTTTCCCTTGAGGGTGGGAACTTTTTTTATGGAACGATTGGAAATTTCCTTAAACGAGATGGCTGTATCAAGAATATGATAAATATCAGCGACGGATAGCTGCTCAATCCCCAGGATATGTTTATGTTGAAATTGGTAGGTTTCTTTCACTTTTTCCCAGACTGTCTATCAACGAACGATATCGCCTATCCGCCCCCATCGAATTGAAGTCAAACGATCAACTGATAATAAGGGTTCTTTCAGATCCCATGACCAGTAGAGAATAAAAGCCTTACCAAGCACATCGTTCAAATCTACAAAGCCCCAGAACCTGCTGTCAAAACTGTTGTCACGATTATCACCCATAACAAAAACAGTTCCCTCGGGAACTTTAACCGGCCCCATATTATCGCGACGAGGATCAGAGGGCGGCGTACCCTCATAATAGGCATGGGGGTTATTTATGGCTTCTCCGTTTACGTAGAGTTGCTTCTTCTTAATTTCAACGGTGTCGCCAGCGACACCCACCACTCTTTTAATGTAATCAATGGAACGATCCCTGGGGAACCTGAACACGATAATGTCGTCACGCTCTGGAGTTTTCCATGGAATAAGAACAGTCCCAGCTACTGGTACTTTAACCCCATAGATAAATTTGTTCACCAACAAATGATCACCTATCTGTAAAGTCGGCAGCATGGATCCCGAAGGGATTTTAAAAGCCTGAACAATGAAACTTCGTATGAAAAGAGCAAGCAATACAGCAATTATAATTGCTTCTATGTATTCGCGTATAACTGATTTTCCTGATTTATTTTGACTTGCCACAACGTACTCCAATTATTTTATCTATAGTGATTTACCCGTCAAATCTTCAAATTGAAATGAAACTACTCTAAAGTTACACCAATTACAAGACAGCTCACAACTGAATTCACACTTCTAGTAACACCTATTGACTTATACCATGCAGACATCCTCTCGACACACCACATCATGGGGGGGGGCACGCCGAAAAGTCAATATATAGCACACACCCTCCATGCGCCCCATGGTATATCGTTCCCTCAAAATCTCAATCAGCTGTTACAGCCCCAGGAAAAAAGTTTTTTTTTTACACCTTGGCTTGACAAACCATTTTTTCTGTGCCCATAATACAACTAATCATCGACGTCTGTAGCCCTGCGGAATAATTCGCTTACAGATACAGTTTTTATCTCAAACGAGTTTAATATACAACTATGAACCTGCCTTTTTTCTCCAGTGACGACCTCGTTGTCGGTATCGATATTGGTTCGCATGCAATCAAGGTTTGTCAACTTAAACGTACAGACCAGGCATATATGGTCGTTAATCTTGGCAGTGCTGTACTTCCTGAAGATGCAGTTGACGATGGCACTCTCAATGATCCGGAACTGGTTCGAAAGATAATTGATGAACTCCTAAAAAGTCTCAAAATCAAAAAAAAGAAAGTTGGCTTTTCTATCTCCGGTTACTCAGTAATTGTGAAAAAGGTCAATCTCGCTGTTATGTCAGAAGAAGAGCTCGAAGAGCATATCCAAACTGAGGCAGAACAGTATATCCCTTTTGATATTGAAGACGTTTATCTTGATTTTCAGGATCTAAAAACAAACACTGGTGATAGTGACCGCACCGATGTCATGTTGGTCGCAGCAAAGAAGGACATCGTTGATACGTATCTTGAAATGCTGGTAGATCTGGACTTAAAGCCTGTTATTGTAGATGTTGATGGCTTTGCACTTGAAAATACATACGAATACAATTATCCGAAAAACGAAAGTGTTGCACTCGTTGATATTGGTGCGTCGAAAATGAACATCAATATTATCTCAAAAGGTATCTCTGTAGTAGCACGAGACATTGTGGTTGGGAGTCGCCAGCTTACGGAACAGATTCAAGTAGCTTTTGATCTTGAATTTGATGAAGCCGAAGCCTTGAAACTTGGTCACATCCCGGCTGAGGAGAAACAGGAGGAGATTGCTGAGATTTTTTCTTCAACTTGTACTCAATGGGTACTTGAAATTAAAAAAGCAATCGACTTGTATCAGGCCAATCATACAGACGCCCCCCTTACTCGTTTGGTTCTCAGCGGTGGTGGTGCAAAGGTTTCCGGCCTTGTCGAGTACCTGGAAAACGAAACTGATTTACCCGTGGAACTGTTTAATCCTTTCAATAATATGACTGTCAATTCAAAAAAAATAGACCCTGATTATCTGGTGAGTGTCGGGCCGGAAATGGCAATCGCCACAGGGATTGCCATTCGTCCTTCGGTTATATAGGCTGCAATTATGCTAAGAATAAATCTCCTGCCCATACGACAGCTTAAGAAACGAGCAAAAGCACGTAACCAGATAGTTATAGTTGCTACTCTGATTGCTTTTGTTTGCCTTATTTTAGGTGCGGTTGGCTTCCTGCAAAACACTCGAATAAACAGCATTGAAGCATCAATTACGAGGTTGAAACAGGAAAAGCAAACGTATGCACCAATCCTTGCCGAAATGAAGCGACTGGAAAAAGCTAAAAAAGATCTTGAAAACAAGATTAGCATCATTAAAAAGCTCAAAAGAGATTCAGCTACCACTGTCCATGTGCTTGATGAAGTTGCAAAAAAGGTTGACTCTAAAAGAATGTGGCTAAAATCCCTCAAACAGCAAGGCGGAAGCCTGTCGTTAACAGGCATAGCACTGGACAATAGAACTGTAGCACAATTTATGGATGCCCTGAAAGATTCTCCTTATATCAATACAGTGAACCTTTCCAATGCGTCTCTTGCAAAAGTTTCAGGACGGAATTTGAAGAGTTTTGCTCTGGCATGTTCCGTCATTACACCTGAGCCAAAGACTCAAACAAACAATAAGAAGAACTAAGGCAAACAACAGCGGTATATGAAAAAGACTAACGCATTTGCGACCTTCATAGACGAAAAATACATCCCGCTTGATAAGAAGCTAAAGATTGCTATTGCAGTGATCCTGTTTCTCCTTCCAGTGGTTCTCTTTTATTTCCTTTGGTTTCAAAAACAAAACGACAAAAGTATCCAGCTTGTACAGCAAAGAGAGACGCTTAGCAGAGAACTCCAACAGGCCAAAGCCAAAGCCGCAAACCGACCAAAATTGCAGGCAGAACTTGAAGCAACTGAGACCCTTTTTGAAGAGACAGCACTTCTACTGCCAAAAGAGAAAGAAATTCCAAGTCTCCTTACCAATATTTCTGCCCTGGGTCGAGGTTCTGGACTAGACTTTATCACTTTCAAGCCAGGAGCAGATGTCCCCAAGGATTTCTACTCAGAGATTCCTGTTGATATCAAGGTTCGGGGGCCATATCACAACATGGGCGTTTTTCTCGATCAGGTGAGCAAGTTGGATAGAATTGTAACTGTTTCGAACATTGCCATGGGCGGCCCTAAAAAAGAAGGCTCTGAAATGCTGTTAGATTCTAGTTGTCGTCTTGTTACTTACCGATTCACCAATAAAAAAGTTACTCCACCTGCAGATAAAAAGAAAAGATAAAGAAACTGGGACATCCGTTCTTATGAAAACACTACTTTCACAAACAAAAAGCCACGGACTGAGGAGACTATCGGCTGCGCTAATGTTTGGGGCTGTTTCGATTGTCGCCCCTACAGTACCTGCCGTTCCTGCACCCACTGCTACGCAGGAGGATGGTCCCCCCCCCTTACCTTGCCGGAAGCTGATCTGGAAACACTTTTTGAATATAAGATCGAACAAAGGCTAGATCCTTTCATTCCTTTTATTTCTGAAAAAGCAGCTACCGCAAATATCAATGAAGTAATTCCTGTTTCAGAACAACTTACGGGAATGCAGCTTTTTGAACCAGGACAGCTTAATCTTGTCGCAATAGTCATGGCGGAAAATAAAGACTTCGCAATGGCTGAAGATACAACAGGAAAAGGATATATCCTCAATACTGGAATGAAAATTGGCAAACGTGGTGTAATCACAGCTATAAAGGCCAATGCAGTTACTATCGAAGAAACCGCCTACACAAGGGCTGGAAAAAAATTGACAAGTACCGTCGTAATGCTCCTCAAAAAAGAGGGAGAAGAATAAACAATGCATAAAAAACTCTCCACTTATTATCTGGCCATTTTCTGTTCTTTTTCCTTTTTTGGATAAACACTGTTCAGGCAACAGAAAGCCCTGCTGGCGCAGGAGCATTCGCAATAACGGATGTTAAAACAGAACTCCAGGGTGATACGCTTCTTATGGTACTGCAGGGCGATAGTCCACCAGCGTACACAATGTTTGAGCTATACTCCCCCAAGCGCCTTATCCTTGATATAGCGGAGGCTCGTTTTGCAGACAATATCGATACTGCAAAAATGCTCCCCACGAACGGTTTTGTAACTCTCAAAGTTTCAACCCTGGAAGACAAGACCCCGCAAATCAATCGCTTTGAATTTAAGCTGGTAGAAAGCCATGGTTACATGGTTAAGAGAAACGGGAATGACCTGTCCATTCAATTCTTCCCCAAAGAGAATGCACCACCAAGCAACCAAGATAGGCAATCTGTCAAAACTCTCAAATCAGATGGTGCATTGCCAACAGCCCTATACGATATAGTTGTGAGATCTAAGGGACATAAAACTGAAATACTTTTGAAAGCGGATGCACCAATAAATAATTACAGGGAAGATACTGTCACAGGCCGTAGCGGTCTCCCGGACTCTATGTTTATTGACATCAATAATATCGACGGTTCTGAATTAGTCCGCGAGAAGACCATTGCGACCAATGTCGACAAGATTCGTATCGCCACCAGAGGAACTGGAGTACGTATTGTTTTTGACTCCGGGCAAAAAGGTCTCTTCTCTTATGATATCAAGACAGCGCCCCAAGGCCTGCTGGTGGTCATTGACGAGACCCCCCAGGTAAAGAATACTACGGCAGAGAAGCAAACAGCATCAGACCCGACGCTAGATGCACTGATTGGCTCCTCTGAAGCTGTTATTACTGAAAAAGCCCTGTCACCCGGAGAAGATGTTACCGCCGCAGAAGCAATGAAGGACTCCTTTGGCTTCTCGGGATACAAATCAGCTCGCATCAGTGTTGATTTCTACAAAATTGACCTGCATAATGTCTTTAGACTGTTTCGCCAGATCAGCGACATTAACCTGGTGGTCGACGAATCTGTTTCCGGCTCCCTAACACTTGCCTTAAATGATGTTCCTTGGGATTTTGCCCTTGATATTATTCTAAATCTGAAGGATCTCAAAAAGGAAGAACGACACAATACAATTGTAATTTATTCTGCTAAAAACAATTTTTCATGGCCGGAAAGAGCATCGGACAACCTCTCTTTTGAAGCGGACGTTGAAGTAATTGAACAGGAAGCACTCATCATTCAACAATCTGTCAACCAGTCTGCAGAACTGATGCAAGCCAAAGAACTTCTTCGAAAAGCAAAAATTGAAGAACAGAATGATGACATCGAAGACGCTGCCATGCTTTACGAAAAGGCTTTCTCACTATGGCCTGACAATACTAAAATTTCAAATCGCCTTGCATCTCTTTATCTCGTGAACCTGGGAATGAACGCCAAAGCTGTTCACTTTGCCAAAAAGTCCCTTAAAGTTGACAGGAAAAACTATCAGGCGGCTCTTTATGCAGCTATTGCGTCGGCAAACATGGATCAGGTTTCACAGGCAATGGAATTTTTCTCACAAAGCATCAGCGGTACCCCTCCCATGAAGGAAGCTCTTATCAGTTACGCAGCTTTCAGCGAAGAAAAAGGCCAACCGGAAGCAGCACTTAAATTACTGAACAAATATTCTGAGGTTTACAGCGATACTGTCAACACAATGACCTCACGAGCCCGCCTGTATGACAGCATGGGAAAAACAGCACAGGCAACGGAACAATATAAAAAGCTGTTATACTCCGGTTATCAACTCGTTCCGGGGTTGAAAAAATATATTCGTGGGCGGCTGACAATGAACCCGGCTCAGCTTACTCAATAGGATTTTACTCACAAATACTTTTAAATGATGAAACCGACACTATCGCTCTCAACGCCCAAGGGGTTTTACATGAAGCTTCACAAAGCAATCGTACAATGTAGCTACGTTATTTTCATTTCACTCTTTCTTAGCTCCTGTGTTTCTGACACAAAAGAGCAGGATGTCCAGCTCCCTGTTTCACCACCAGCTCCGGTTGAACATGTTGAAAAACAAATTCAACTGCCGGTTGCATATCAAAGACCGTCGTATATGGTGAGCCGTAACAATGCTGAAGGCCTTGATGATATCGTCGAAGATGTAGCTCTAAAGGTAGGTGCTTCTATCCGCTCTACGAAGGGCCCTCTTCCCTTACGAGATGTTTTAAAGGGATTGGCAAATCTCAAAAAGATGAATGTTTCCTGGACAAGCGATGTGGATCAGGATGTTCTTGTTGATGTGGACATTCGTCCTAATGATGATTTTTACAACGCCATCGACAATTTACTTCGTCAGGTCGATTACTATCATGAGATGATTGGTTCCACCATTGTTGTGAGATACAAGGAAACAAGGCAATTTCACATTGCCATGCCATTTCTAAAACAAATGTACAAAACCAATGTTGGTGGAGACGTGTTAGGTGGTAGTAGCGATCTGAAAACCACAAATGTTGCAGGTGAAATTTCACTTGCATCAGATGGTGTTGCAATCAACAAAACCAGCGATGGAACACCGGGTATGATTGAGTTTAATACCTGGGCAAGTATCGAAAATAATCTCAATGCTATCCTCAATGTTTGGACAACCGACGAGGTGAAGGCTGGGAAAGAGAGTGCAACTGGACAAACAAACTTCAAACATCCAAAAAGTGAGAATAAAAACGAACGTGATTTTCAAACTGACTCAAAACATAACACAACAGCTCAGCAAGCCACGTTCCGCCGGTCAGCCGATGCGAACACATACTTCATTGACAAACCGATTGGTTTAGTAACAGTAACGGCACCGCGCCCTTTACTTGCTAAAGTCGAAAAATATTTCAACTCTTTGAAAAGAGAATTATACAAACAAGTCTCCATCGAAGCAAAAATTATTGAAGTACAACTGGACGATCGGTCATCAATAGGACTGAACTGGAATCTTTTGCTCAAAAACCTTACAATGTCCAGCGCTAGTAGCTCTTTTGGTAAAAACAGAAGCAAAACGACCACTGAAAGTTCTACTGGTACCGATAATACCTGGAATAATTTCTCGGGTAACTATCCTGTGAAATTTGGTGGTGACGGAACCACTGTTACAACGGCAGCGACAATACTGACCAATGGAGTAACAGAGGGATACGGATCATTAATCTCACTTGCAGCTTTCTCATTTGACACCTTTCTTAATGCTGTAAAGGAGCAGGGGCAGGCAACGATTCTTTCAAACCCTAAACTCAGCGTGTTAAATGGCCAGCCTGCACTTATCACAGTCGGCCGGAATGTTACATATATTGACTCCATTGAGTCCGATGTAAATGATCAAACCGGAACAATCTCATACACTGTCAACACAGAACGTGTACTTTCAGGTGTGGGAATGGCCTTGACAGCAAATATCCTTAACGACCAAGAAGTCATTCTCAATCTGGTTCCCGTTATTTCTGAATTGGTGGAACCAATCGAATACAGAGTTGTGGGCTTAGGTGAAGTAGGCCTCCCCATTATCAATGTACGGGAGATGAGTACCACAGTAAAAATTAAAGATGGTGAAATGCTGGTGATTGGCGGACTGATCTCCAACGTAGACGATGAAGATGGAACCTTCATTCCAGGTACCAGTAAAATACCATTTTTTAAATATTTCTTTGGTTACGAAGAGAAAATAAGCAAAAAGCGGGAGTTAATCATCCTGCTTAGACCACGAATCCTTTAATAGTCAGATCACCTATACCACCACGATTTCACAAGAAATTCCAGGGAGAAAATTATGCAGAAGTTCAAACACATACTCTATCTGCTGTCAGCAGTACTCATGATGGGATGCAGCCAGACTGTTGTGGAAACCCTCCATGTCCCACAAGCACCAAACCCAAATGCCGCAGGTAAGGGGCAAACTGTTCTTATTCTCCCGTTTGCCGATTACACATACGCTGATTCTCTTTCCGGAGCATATCGACGTAACCTTGCAATAACTGAATCCCTCACGGACAGATTTGTTGCAAATGGTTTTAGTATGGTAATCCAAGAGGATGTTTTTGGATATCTTGTCAAAGAAGATATTATCAACATTATTCCCTACGATGAGCAGAATACCGCCAGCCTATCCGATGAACTGAACAATGATTGGTCTGATGTAATGAAAAGTCAGATCAAGGGATATATCCATAGTCAGAAAATGCACTCGGGTAAGACTGTATCGGAAAGTCCCGGTACTCATGCCCTCGATCATAAGGCTGTGGCAAAAATGGGTCGTAAATTCAATGCTGATTATATTGTCCGTGGAAGAATCCTCGAATTTAAAACCCGAGAGGAACACACATGGGTTCCATGGAAAAAAGGAATTCTCCCCTTTACCCTTGGTTTAAGTAGCGAGACGCTTAACGGCTTTGCCCGCTCAGAAACTTACGATGACTG
>CAMZKT010000092.1 GCA_947311435.1 uncultured Desulfocapsa sp. | reverse complement strand
CTGCGGATTGTGGTAAGACATCCGGATCATAAATCACTCTACGCTTCCCTCCCGGCTCGGCAAACGGGTATCCAGACGCAGTTAAAGTCGAACCGTTTAAAAGATGTTCCCAACTGGGATAAAAGTGCCAGCTGTTTTCACTAAAGTTTATCGCCCCCACGCCCTCTTCAGACAAAACAGCCCCCACCTTTTGGCACTGTTCAGTGCTTGTCATGATAAAAGCAAAGAACGTTGCTGTATCCCCTTCCTCATCCACAAGAGTCCTGAATCGAACGCCTGGAATGGCTGCTGCTGCAGCCCGAAGACGTTTTTTGTGCGCTTTCTGAGCCTCGATCATGGAGTCAAGTTTAGCTAATTGTGCGATGCCTATGGCTCCCTGAAGTTCCATCATTCTAAAGTTGAAACCTATGAAGCTACGTCCTTCTCCACCGCGTCCCCCCGGGTTCACCACATGGTCATGTCCATGGTCTTGATATTCGGACATTTTACGCCACATATGTTCATCGTGTGTAATTACCATTCCACCTTCCCCGGTGGTCATGGTTTTTACTGCATCAAAAGAAAATGTGCCACAATCTCCGAATGTCCCAAGGTGCTGTCCTTTTATCCTTCCACCTGCAGCCTGAGCGCTATCTTCAAGAACAAGAATGCCGTGTTCATCAGCAATTGCAACAATTTCTTCAATGCGAGCCATGGCTCCGAGCATATGAACTGGAATGATGCAACGTGTCTTCCCGGTAATTTTGGCCTTTAAATCGACAGGATCCATATTAAGCGTTTCATCGATTTCCGTAAAAACAGGAATGGCGCCAACATCGAGGATGGCTTCCCAGGTTGCAACAAACGTAAAGCCCTGGGTAATAACTTCATCGCCCGGACCTATGCCAAGCGCGGTGAGTGCTACTTTTAAAGCAGCTGTTCCGGAAGTTACTGCCTGTGCATGGCCGACACCACAATAATGAGAAAATTTTTTCTCAAATTCAAGAACCTTGTAAATATTATTCCGTTGCTCACCAAATTCGTACCTGAATAAAACCCCGGTATCCAGAACCTCATTGATCTCCTTTTTTTCTTCCTCACCAAAAACTTCAAAACCAGGCATAGAAAAACTCCTTGCTATTTATTTTGTCAGCATTTCTTTAATTGTATTTTTCTCATCAAGCAGAGCAATATTCGGATGATAATGTTTAAGATCTTCGGAACTATAGAACCCAAAGGTTACAATAATTATCAGATCACCAACCAACCCTTTCCGTGCCGCAGCACCATTTAAACCAATAATGCCAGAGCCGGGTGCCCCTTCAATGGCATATGTGTCAAAGCGTTCACCATTATTGATATTGTAGACCTTAACCCGTTCAAAAGGGAGGATGCCAACTGCACTCAGAAGCTCCTTGTCAATACTGAGGCTTCCCTCATAGTTCAGATCTGCTTCTGTAATAGTTGCCTTATGCAATTTGGCTCTAAGCATTTGTCGCTGCATATCAGCCACCTTTCACCATGGAATTATCTATTAAGCGGATTCGATTGTTAATTGTAACAGCGAGTAGAAGCATGGAGTTACTGTTTACATCGGTACAATTTTGAAGGCTGTTTTTGTCAACAATCTCTATATAATTAACTTTGCATTCCGAATACCTGTTGATGAGCTTCGTAACAGTATTTTTTACCACCTGAACCGATACATTCTTGTTTATATCCGCAAGTTCTCGTGCACTTGCAAGAGCTCTGGATAGGGAGAGGGCAGCCTCTCTCTCACTGTCTTTGAGGTAATTATTACGAGAACTCAGAGCAAGCCCATCTTCATCCCGAACTATTGGATGTCCTATAATCTCGACGGGGAAATCAAGATCACGAACAAGTTTCCGTATAACGGCCAATTGCTGATAATCTTTCTCTCCAAAGAGAGCAACATGGGGAAGCGTTTGGTTGAACAACTTGGAAACCACCGTTGTTACACCATCAAAATGGCCGGGTCTATCACCACCGCATAATCCAGACGTAAGTCCCTCAACATGAACAGTGCTTGCAAATCCCTTTGGATACATACACTCTTGATCTGGAGCATACAGCACATCAACTCCAGCTTCTTCTGCAAGTTTGCAATCCCGTTTAAGATCGTAAGGATAGTTGTCAAAATCCTCATCAGGACCAAATTGGATTGGATTGATAAACAAGCTGACAATAACCTTATCAGCCCTCTTTCCAGCTTCCATCATTAAAGCAACATGCCCGGAGTGAAACCAACCCATGGTTGGAACCAAAGAAACTTTCAAACCCTTACTCCGGTACTCCAAAGAGAGTGCCCGTATTTCATCAACACTGCTTACTACTTTCATATCTCAGCGCGTAATCGTGTGATTTTTTCCTGAATAATTCTGGTCAGGCGCTCATTTTGTTGTTCACCAAGGAAAGTTCCCAAATACTCTTCGTACACCTCAAGTGCCTTCTGCGCTTCCCCCTGAGTTTCAAATATTCTCGCCATTCCGATAAAGCCCTCATCCTTGTAGCCCGCTATCTCTTTCAGGTTTGAATAGCTTGCCGAGGCAGCTGCATAATTTTTATCAGCCTCTTCCGCCTGCGCTATGCCAAAGGTTAACAGACCAAACATTGGATTAGACTCTGAGACAGCATCACGAACGTCAGTGTATAAGGACGCTGCTTTTTTATACTCTCCAGCCTTCATCGCCATATGGCCGAGTTCTGTTTTGGCCCATAAAGCAGAGGCTGTGCCGGAATAGTCATCAACAACCTGTTGAAGAGCATTGACTTTATTTTCACCTTTGGCCTCCATGGAAAGAGCAAGACTGCTTGCTGAATTCTCTATCCGTTTCTCACGATAGGAATTGTACAGGGAGCCACCAACAACAGCAACTGCGGCAAGAACACCTGTTACCTGGATAACACGCATGTTTTTACGAAGAAATTTTACAACAGCGACCGGGAGGTTCAGTTGATCCAGTACCCCTTTGGGTTCTACGTATAACTTTTCCTGAAGCTGATTAGGGTTAAAGGCACTCTGGTCACTCATTTGATCTCCTGCTTTTTCTCTTTACTTTTTTCAAAAAGATTATACCAATATTTAAATATGGCTATTCAATGTTGCTTTCTTTGTTTAATGTACAAACCTTTTAATTTACTTTATTCAACTTGTCATGTCCATTCTCAAAGCTTTTTTTATCCTTTTTCTGTAAATCCCCTACAAACGGGCAGTACACTATGATGCAAAACCAGCATACAGATGTTTATTCGGTGAGTTCACTGACAAGAGAGCTTAAAAGTCTGGTGGAGTTGAAATATCGTTTTATACAGGTACAGGGAGAGGTTTCAAACCTTAAAATTCCCTTTTCAGGACATGCCTACTTCACCCTTAAAGACGAAGGGGCTCAACTGAAAGCAGTTCTTTTTAAAGGACAGGCACGATACCTTGACAAGGTGATTCAGGATGGGCAGGAGATTCTTTGTTACGGGCGTCTTTCAGTATATGAGCCTCGAGGTGATTATCAAATCATCGTAGACAGTATCAACTTTCAGGGAAGCGGCCTTTTACAGCAACGATTTGACGAACTCAAAAGGCGACTTGCCACTGAGGGACTCTTTGACCAAACCAGCAAAAAAGATCTTCCCGCCTTTCCTCGAGAAGTTGTGCTCATTACATCTCCCAGTGGTGCAGCAGTTCATGACTTCCTAAAGAGTTGGCGTAACCGTGCCTTCCCCTCGAACATTAGTATTTTTCCTGTGCGGGTACAGGGTGAGAATTCCGGAGCAGAAATCGCTGAAGCAATCACCACTGTTGGCAGAGCCCTCCCTGACACCGATATCATAGTTCTTTGTCGTGGAGGGGGCTCACTGGAAGATCTATGGGCCTTTAACGAAGAAATTGTTGCCAGAGCCATTGCCAGAGCAAGCATCCCCATTGTTTCAGCCGTCGGCCATGAAATTGATTTCAGCATCAGCGATTTTTGTGCCGACTTGAGGGCAGCAACTCCCACTGCTGCCGCCGAAATAATTTTTCCGGATAGAAATGAACTCAAAGAAGGTATCAGATATCTGCAAAGGGGTCTCACAAACAGCATTCGGGAGAGAATCGATCAATACCAGGGCCGGATAGATCAAAATCGAAGACTCCTTGGAGATATGAATTTTCTTTTTACCAACAGTGCACTCCGTTTGGATCATGCGGGTTTAAGGCTCCATGCTGTAATGAAAAAACGCATGGAAAACTGTATCGCACGTTGCAGGGAAATTTCAACACGTCTGCAAAACACTTCTCCCGTAACAAAAGTTCAAATGCAGGAACAACGGTTGAATTTTGTGACAGAAAAGCTTGGATACCTTCTTCAACACTCTCTTGGAGAAAAAGAGACCATGCTCAAACAACAGGCAACCTTACTGGACAGCGTAAGCCCTCTGCGGACGATGGAAAGAGGATATTCCATTACCAGCAGGATTTATCCCCGTACGGGAAGAAAAACCCTGATACGGGACAGCAGGCACCTTAAAAAAGACGACCTGCTGGAAATACGTCTACACAAGGGAACAGTCAAGTGCGGAGTAATAGAGACCCTGGACTCTCTTGATGAATAGGAGCCCTTTTTATAGCAATCGAAGGAGTGCATTAACAATGGCAACCGAAACAGCTGTCCCCCCTTTTCTTCCTGCACAGGCAATATACGGATACTGTTGCTCCATAAGAATTTCTTTTGATTCTTCTGCATTTACAAAACCAACAGGCACCCCAATAACTAAATCAGGATGAATTGTACCGTCCGCCACAAGGCTCATAACAGTAATTAAAGCAGTGGGCGCATTACCGACGGCAACGATCCCCACGTTATCACGCATCCCTGCCTCTATCGCCGTTTGTGAGCGTGTAAGACCTTTCTCTTTGGCCATTTTTACGATTTCAGGATCGGCTACCCGGCAGATGACTTTTCCACCATGAGGATGTAACAGATTGCTGCTGATCCCGGCAGCTGCCATATTAATATCAGTAAGAATGTTTTTTCCCGAACGAATTGCAGCGACACCTGCCTGAATCGCACCTGGTTGAAAACGAATGAGCTTTGCAAAAGAAAAATCTCCCGTTGCATGAATAACCCTGCGAATAATCGTAAATTCATCAGGGTCGATGGAGTCCATTTTCAAACCGGTGCGGTCATCAAATTCCCTTTCAATAATTCGAAAACTTTCATCTTCTATTTTGTGTGGCTCTATACTTGTTATTCTGTGCATTTTTATTTTTCCCAGGTTGTTGTACCCGATTGTTCCAACCAGGTAACAAATGAATGTACATTTTTGGAACTTTGTGCAAAGTGAAGATGAAGATATCCGCCAAGCACATTTTTTATACAATATCCTTCCCGCTTGTTATTTTGCAGTTGGTAAACAGTGGATACAGTTTCTTTGGAGGCCATCAGCTCCGAATAATGAAATTCGTGTCCATGGAGGGTATCCCCCGCCTCTCCAAAAAGGCAGGAACGAAGAAGTGTGGGTTTGCGATATCCAAGCCGTGACAGGCGAGGTTTCATTTGCACGGTGAACGGGAAAATACCACACATCTGATATGATTGCTTGTCGAGTGCTAGAATTTCCTTGCAAAGATACATAAACCCACCACACTCTCCGTATACTACTCCACCTGCTTCCCCAAAATCTTTTATTGCAGTAAGCATCCTATGGTTTTCACTGAGCTGCGCTGCGTGCAGTTCCGGGTACCCACCACCTAAATAAATACCGTGACAATTCTCGGGCAACACAGAGTCAGACAAGGGGCTAAAAAAAACAAGCTCGACACCGGCATGTTCAAGTATCTTAAGATTGTCTTCATAGTAAAAGCAGAAAGCCTTATCTCTGGCCACTGCCAACCGTAGCGCCCTGTCTTTTTGTTTCTTGCTGTATTTAGTGCTGGTAGAGTGTATGTTCGGTCGTGAGGAAATTGCAAGCAGTCTGTCAAGATCAAGATGTTCCTCTATTGAATCTCTCAGGTGAAGAAGTTGTTTGTCATCCAGCGGTCGTTCTTCTCCCATGTAAAGGCCTAAGTGACGGTCTGGAATTTCAAAACAAATGTCGCGTGGGAAGAATCCGATTATCTCACTTTTACACACATCACGCATTCCAGTCTCGATCAGTTCCCGATGTCGTGGACTCCCCACCCGGTTAAAAATGACACCTGTCACATCAACAGAGGAAGAAAACATCTCAAAACCTTTGACCACAGCCGCAACGCTTTCCGCTGCCGAACGAGCATCCACAACCAGTATCACAGGAAGGCCAAGCTCCTCTGCAAGTGCTGCCGAACTGGCAATACCTCCATCAAAGAGCCCCATTACACCTTCCACAACCGCCACATCACGTTCTGCCATTTGCTCAGTGAAACGATTGTGGCAAAAATCACGACCGCACATTCTGAGATCAAGATTTGGAGAAGTCACACCCGTCACCATCTTGTGCAGGCTGGGATCTATGAAGTCAGGCCCGCATTTGAAGGGATGAACCCTAAGCCCTCTTGCCTTCAATGCAGCCATGATTCCCAATGTCAATGTGGTTTTCCCGGAGCCGGACGAGGTTCCTCCAATCAGAAATGCAGAAGATGATTTCATGTGAGCACTTCCAGCAAAAAGAACCTGCTTATCAGCAGGAAGATTAAACAGAACAAAGAAGCAAGTAACGTTAAATAATTTGCATGAAGAATATCCCGATCTGTGACGGGACGAATATCGTCGCCAATGCGTGGTTTCACTACATTCTTCCCGAAATACAAGGACGGACCACCGAGTTCAATATCAAGTGCTCCTGCTACAGCGGCTTCAGGATGGGCCGCATTGGGACTTGCGTGGGCAAGCCTGTCTCGTTTGAAAACAGAATAGGAGTTTCGCCAGTTAAGACCAAGAAAAAACGCGGCCAGCACGAGGAACAGACCACTCATCCGCGCAGGGATAAAGTTCACAAAGTCATCCACCTTTGCCGACACTCTGCCAAAATAGAGATAGCGTTCATTTTTATAAGCAAACATTGAATCCATTGTATTTATCGCCTTATAGCCAATGCCACCCAGTATTGCAAAATAGAGAGGATCCGCTCCCACAAAGGATGCAAAGAGAGAAGACACAAGTGCATAAAAAAGAGGCGCTGTTACCCCGTCCACCATATTTTCTGCGACGGTTTCAATGCAGGCACGAATAATTCCTTTCCGATCAAGTGTAGTGGTATCACGACCAACAATCTGTGCCACGGCACTTCGTGCGTCATCAAGATTGTTTTTTTCCTGCAAAGCGCAGTATACCAAACGACTGTGCACAACAAGATCTTTGGCGGCAATACAGGTATAAAGAAGATATATTGCAGCACACTGTGCAAGAACGTGTGAGCACAGATTAATAAAAAACAGGAGCAGTGCAGTCAACCCAACAGTGAGAGACAAAACAGTTGTAAATGCAAAAAAACCAGCCATCAATTCAGAGGAGATCACTTGACGAAGTACTTTTTCACTGCTGTTGCAGAAAGATCCCATAATACGTACAGGGTGAAGAAAGCATCTCGGGTCACCACAAAGAAGATCCAGGCCAACTGCCAGGAGAACCTGCAATTCAAAAAGAAACATAACTCGGCTATAGCCCCAGAAGCTGGTAGACTCTGTCCATGTCCATCCCCTGACGAACACTCTCTGCCAACTTGTCAAATGCGGGTTCAAGATTATAACTAAACAGGGGACCATTGAAAGAATTATAGCCCTTCCGTCTTCGAAGCCTGTCAATAAACCAACGCCGGAAGACATCGGAATCAAAGAGTCCATGCAGATAGCCTCCCCATATCTTCTGGTTTCCTGAGACTGTCCCGCAGGAAGAATTGTCATCATAGCGAAACAATGGTTTGCCATCGGTCTTTGTCAAACCATGGTGGATTTCATAGCCCGTAACAGCTTGTCCGGATGGAATATGGACCCCCTTTTTCCTGGTGAGTGTTTTGTTGGATGCCAGAACGGTTTCCATGCGAAGCAGAGCCAGTGCGGCCATGGATTCCCGGTTCGACTCTATGCCATGGGGATCCTTGATGGAATCACCAAGCATCTGATATCCACCACATATCCCGACAAGCTCACCGCCAGATTCTGCATATTTACGAATTGCATCAGCCATCCCGGTGGACTGCATACACAGTAAGTCACCAATCACGTTTTTTGAGCCAGGAAGAAGTACAGCGTCGGGGGTCCCCAGGGTATCGGGACTATCGACAATGCGTAGATACACATCCGCTTCGTTTAAAAAAGGTTCCAGGTCAGTGAAATTAGAAATGTGCGGGAGACTGATCACCGCTATCTCTACATGCTCCTGCACCGGTTTTTCTCCTTCGAAAAGACCGTCTTTAAAGGAAACCGAATCCTCTTCGGGGATACCATGATTTACAAGATAAGGGATTACTCCAAGAACGTCCTTTCCGGTGTGCTCCTTTACGTATCTGTGAGCATCGTCCAGAAGTCTTTTTCGACCTCGAAAACGGTTAACAAGAAAACCTGCAACGAGTTTACGCTCCCACTGGCTTAAGACTTCCATGTGACCGACGAATGAAGCATAGACCCCTCCACGATCAATATCTCCGACTAAAACAACGGGAGCCCCGGCATGACGAGCCATACGCATATTTACAATATCATGTTTTTTTAAGTTTACTTCTCCAGGAGATCCTGCACCTTCGAGAATCACCGCCTGGTACTGGGAAGCAAGCTCATCATAACAGTCAGCAACAATGGTCATCGCCTGTTCTTTGTACTTCACATAGTCCATAACAGACATATTCCCAAGCGCCCTCCCACGAACAATGACCTGGCTCCCAGTGTCTGAGTTAGGTTTCAACAGGATAGGATTCATCAGTACATCAGGGTCGAGTCTGGCTGCCTGAGCCTGAACAACCTGTGCCCTGCCCATCTCAAGACCATCCATGGTCACATGGGAATTTAAGGACATATTCTGTGCTTTAAACGGTGCTACATGAACTCCGTCCTGCAAAAGTATGCGGCATAGAGCGGCAGTGAGTATAGATTTCCCAGCATTGGAGGTGGTTCCCTGGAACATGAGAGACGGTGTTTTTCTTCTCTTTCTCTTTTTGTTTTTGAATGAGTCTGCCTTGGGAAGAAAAGTAGATAAAGTATCACACAACAACTGATTGTCTTCCCTACTGCGAACTGCAATACGGAAAAAGTCATTACTAAGCCCCAGATAATTAGCACAATTCCGGATCAGAATATTTTTCTTACCTAATTGCCGTTGGAGATCTGCAACTGAGTACTTCCCCTCAAGTTTTACAAGAAAATAATTGGCGGAACTATCAAATATTTTCAAGTCTTTGAATACGGATAAATCTTTTTTTAAGGAAGCACTGTTTGCAAAACAGGCAGCACGTGTTCTCCTTTGATAGTTTTTGTCTGCAAGAGCACGTTCACCAACTTTTTGGGCAAGAGTGTTCACAGGCCAGGGAGGCTGGATTTCCTTTAATCGTGTAGCGAGGGATTCCGGAAATACACCGAAGCCAAGACGCAAACCTGGGATTGCATAAAACTTTGTCAGGGAGTGAAGCGTTATGATGTTTTCTTCGGTCCCTGACAATGTTTTATGTCCTTCCACAAATTCAAGGAAGGCTTCATCCAACAGGAATGTGACTGAGGGATGGTTACGGATGAGCTGTTGCAGGGGTGCCCTGTCAACACATTTCCCCGTCGGGTTGTTCGGATTCCCAAGGAGTAGGAGATCACCGCTCTGCAACACACCGTTAAGCTGTTCACAATCCACCATGAAATCGGTCTTTTCTTCAAGGTACACTGTCTTCACTTTAACGCCGGCCATTTCCATTACTTTCAGATAATCAATATAGCAAGGTACTGGGATGACAGCTCTCCTGCACTCAAGAACACGTGGTAACTGATAGAGTAGCTCTGTACTGCCATTGGCCACCAGAATACTTTGAAGGGAAAGATTATATTCAAGGGCGATTTGTTTTTGCAGAGAAGACGCCGTGGGATCCGGATAATGAACAATGGAATCCAGCTCACGACTGATGCAGGAGCGAATCCATTCCGGAGGCCCCAGGGGGTTGATATTGGCGCTGAAATCAATGATGGCATCTGGAGAAACTGACTGTAAGTTTGCCGCCGCATGGATATTGCCGCCATGTTCATAGGGGGAAGAGGATGCCATAGTTATTTAATGAGCCTGGAAAATTAGAACAATACTCACAGCGGTTGTCAGCTCTGTCAACTCACAAACAGCTCCAAGGGTATCCCCGGTGGCTCCACCGAGTTTTTTTAAACACCAAAGAGAAAAGCCTGCAACTGTAAGTAAAATCGCTGAAATGATATGGAGAGTATAGGAAAATGAGATAATTCCTGTGATAAGTGTACAAAAAAGAAAAGCTGCCACTGCTGTCTTTCTGCAATCTTCTGAATAAAAAAGTCGTCCCAGACCTCTGCCGGAACGGGCGTATGGAAGAACAGCCATACTCAACACTATGGCCGTTCGTCCAGCCAGTGGCATAAAAAAGACAGCCATAAAAAAATATGTCCCGTCGAGAGCAGATAAGGCGGCATATTTTCCAAGCAACACAAAGACCACTGAAATCATACCCATGGCTCCAGTATGGCTATCCCGCATAATTTCAAGCGCACGACTACGGGGTCTGCTGCTGAGCAGGCCGTCGCCACTGTCTGCAAGTCCATCAAGATGAAGAAACCCGGAGATGCCGGCCTGGAGAACCATGGCAACAACTGCCAATACCTGGAATGGGAGCAGTTCCGTAAGAGGAAAAAGAAGGGCGCTCGTAACAAGACCAATCAGCAGGCCAATACAGGGAAAGCAGATCACACTGGCGGCAAAAAAACGTCCATCATCGGAGCTTTTCCACGAAACGGGAACAAGTGTCAGGAAACGAAATGCTGCAAGAAAGCTGGAAAGAGGATGGCTCAAAAATGTGGAAAATCCATTATCCTCTGGAGACCTTTTTGGACCTGCATCACCCTTCATGCTATGTGGTTGCACCAGCCACCGCGGCCTCCTCAAAAGTAGCAACCTCAGTGAGAATAGCCACTGCAGCTTCTACCAGATTCATAGCAAGAGCAGCACCAGTACCTTCGCCAAGACGAAGATTAAGATCAAGCAGAGGGCTACATCCCAGTTTTTCCTGCATGGCACGATGCCCAGGTTCCACGGAACGATGTGCACAGATAATATAGTCCCGAACAAAAGGCTCTATGGTACAGGCAAGTAAAGCACCGGCAGAGGAAATGAAGCCGTCAACAAGGACAGGTTTCCTTTGTGCTGCTGCACCGATAATCAAGCCGGCAATTCCACCAATCTCGAATCCACCAATTTTAGCAAGCACGTCAACACCATTTTTGGGATCTGGTTTATTCCGCTCAAGAATCTCTTCTATCACATGCTGCTTGTGAGCGAGCTGTTCATCATCAAGCCCTGTTCCCCTTCCAGTAAGTTCCTTGACTGGTCTTCCTGTAATTACAGCAGCTATGGCAGTTGATGGTGTAGTATTTCCTATCCCCATGTCTCCGGTTCCAAAAATATCTATCCGTTCGCCAAGTTCATAGGCTATATCGATTCCGGATTCAAGAGACCGTATTGCCATGGCATGGCTCATGGCGGGGCCCTTTGCGATATTATCTGTACCCAGGCCTACTTTTTTGTTTATGATCTTTCCCTTTTCTGCCAAATCTTTAAGATCCGCGGCCACACCCATATCCACAACAACCACCTCAGCTCCGGCTTGTTTTGCAAGAGCATTTATTCCGGCGCCACCGTTCACAAAATTATAGACCATCTGAGGAGTTACTTCCTGGGGGAATTTGCTGACACCTTCTGCAACAACCCCGTGATCGCCTGCCATGGTGACGATGGCTTTGTTCGTTAACACAGGATGCACAGACCTGGTCATACCGGCCAAATCAACACTCAAATCCATCAGATCACCAAGGGCCCAGTGGGGTAATGCCAGCTGGTCAAGACGTTTTTTTGCAAGTTCACGAAATTCACTGTCCTGTGGATATATTTTTTGTACGGTTCGTTCAAGGAGACTCATAGTATTCCTTTTGGGTAACTCTTCTGATGAGCACGGATTTGGTGCCTTATTGGACCATACCTGAAGAGTCACTTTTCTTTTAAAGTAATGGCTATACCACAGCTTACCAAAATAACCTCATCGGCAGCAGCAGCTATTATTCTATTGCTTTTTCCAACCAGGTCACGATAAAGTCTGGCTTTCCTGTTATCAGGTACAATTCCCAGTCCCACTTCATTTGTCACGCAAATCAATGTTCCGCTAAACTGTTTTGCTTCTTTACACAATTCTTCAGCCTTAATTGTCATCGCATCTTCATCAAAACATTCATTCGAAATTTCAGAAGAATACATTAGATTATTAATCCATAGCGTTAAACAATCAAGGAGGCAAATTGAAACATGAGGTAGAGATTTTAAAACACCGGCAGGGTTGAATTCCTCTTCTATGGTTTGCCAAACGGTCGTATCACGACCTGTTCTGTGACGAGCAATTCTACTCTCCATTTCAGAATCCATCACTGGGCAGGTTGCCAGAAAATAGTGCCTGCCAGGGATTGCTTCTGCACGAGCCTGTGCATAGTCACTTTTCCCGCTTCTAGCACCACCTGTTACTAAAATAAATTTCGACATTATTCAAGATCCGCTCCAAGATTTAAACCTGTGAGAACTGCACCTGTGTCAAAAAGTTCAAGAGTGCTGAATCGTCCCTTTTGAACCTGAAACAGCAATGCATTGGAATAATCAAGTTTCAAAAAATAACAGAGGAGGTTTCTGATAACACCTCCATGACTGACAACTATAATATCAGTCTCAGAACTTTTTTGAATACTCTCCCCCACTCGCCGAATCCTGTCAATAAAATGTTTTACACTCTCGCCATTTGGAAAGCAGAAATGTAATGGATGTCTACTCCAGGAATCAACAAGATCGGGGTCTTTCTCTACGATTTCCTGAAAAGTCAAACGCTCCCAGCTGCCGAAATCAACTTCACGTAATTTATTTTTATAGCTGACATTAGTCTCAGAGAAGAGAATTTCGCTGCTTTGACGACAACGAAGCATGGGGCTGGAAAGTATTGTATCAGGTCGCTGTTTGTTCATTACAAATCTGAGATTCTTCATCTGTCGAATACCTTCAGGAGAGAGTTCAACATCACTCGAACCAACGTATCTTCCCGAGAATCCAGTCCTCCCATGCCGTATCATGACCAGCCGTCTGCTCATGTCCTCTTACTTAAGGTGTATTTGTCCGTATATCCCCGGGGAGTTATCATATACCCATTCCAGGAGAATGTGGTTGAGTTCCCTATGATCACCGTGGATTGCATGGTGATTTCCTCTTCGAGCATTTTCCCAAGAGTCGTCAGCCTTACAACCTCGTTTTCCCTGCTGGCCGCGGTGACAATCCCAACGGGAGTGTCTTTATTGCGATGAGAAAGTATGATTTTTCTTGCCTCGACTATATGACCAGCTCGTTTTTTTGACTTGGGGTTATAAAGTGCTATCACAAAGTCAGCGCTTGCAGCAGCAGCAAGTCGCTTTGTAATAACCTCCCACGGAGTTAACAAATCCGAGAGGCTAATGGCTGCAAAGTCGTGCATTAAAGGAGCACCAAGACGTGCGGCACTTCCATTCACTGCTGCAATTCCGGGTACCACATCGATCTTCACCTTACTCTTACGTTTTACGGCAATTTCCAATATGAGTCCGGCCATGGCATAAATACCGGGATCTCCACCGGACACCATCGCCACATGCTTACCACTCTCAGCCAGATCAAATGCTTTATTGCAGCGTTCCACCTCCTGCATCATGGCAGATGTTATAACGTCCTTGCCTTCAAGCAATTCAGGTATCAATTCGAGATAGGTACTATATCCAATAATGACATCAGCGGCAGCCAGTGCATTCACTGCACGCGGAGTTATATTCTCAGAGCTGCCAATTCCTGTTCCTACTACTGAAATTATGCCGCCAGATGAATCTGTTTTGTGGCAATTGCTGCTGTTACATCTTTCCATTTTCTCTTCCTTAGCAAAAGTATGCCATGACCATTTTTTGTCTCTGCGGCCAAACAAGCCGCAGGCTCAGCAACGCCTTTGGCTCCGGTGGCCTTAAAAACAATTTCAGAACTGGAAACATTCTCAACGGCGTTCAGCTGGTCTTTTGTGTAAAATTTTATTTTTCTCTTTTTAAATGCTGCATAATCCAGCATTCCCTGTTCGTCCTGTTTTAAATCGATGGAGGCAAAGGAACTGACGGATTCTGGATTCAACGTATTTTCAGTAAGGAGTTGATCAATTGCAGTTGTGAAATCGTCCTTATCGGTTCCCCGATTGCAGCCCAGCCCTACGGTCAATGCACGAGGGCGCAAAATAAGTGCTGCGGTGCCTGCAAACACCCTGTCTGATATAATGATGTCAGCTGAATTCACTTCTCCCACAAGTTCAAAATCAAGAGGGAGCCTGGAGAAAGGATACTCTGTGTACACGCGAAGCCCCCCTGTGTTAATCAACTTAGCCGATTTTTCAGTAAGCTTTTTTGAATCCTCAACATACAAAAAGTTCTTTTTCGCAAAAAGATCCAAAGCTGTATGTCCTGTAACATCAGAAGCTGTGGTGATAACCGCTTGCGCATCGAGCAAACTGGAAACCTTTTGTGCAAGCAGGTTTCCACCCCCCAGATGGCCAGACAAGAGACTGATAACAAATCGTCCTTCCTCGTCAAGTACAAGGACACAAGGGTCCTTTTTCTTATCAGAACAGAGTGGAGCAAGGGCTCTGACAACAATCCCAGTGGCCATAATACACATTATTGCATCAATACCCTGGTTCCAGGAGTCGGCTATTTTTGTAAAAACAGGCAACTCACGAGTATCCACAAAACTGCCAGACAAACTGCCGGCAATGCGTTCGGCTAAAGTCTTTCCACCCTCTGTTATGGCAATAATAGTAATTTTCATTCTATGTAGCTTAGTATAATTTTGACAAGACTGAACAAAGAAGAGTGAAAATAGCATATGGACAGAATGATTGCAAGTTGTGCCTGTTCGTCTTCAAAACTTCATATCCTTAAAAACAATTTACATTACAATTAATTACAGATAGAATGAGCTATCCTTACTATAGCCTGTATTACTCAGATCGAATAGCCAGGTTTTTTAATTATCCATTGAGGTTGCTGTATGTCTATCAAAATTCTTATAGTGGATGACGAACCAATCAATGTCAAGTTGATTGAAGAAATACTGGAATATGAAGATGAATTTCAGTACAAAACCGCAATTGATGGTGCAAGGGCTCTGGAAGTAATTGAGACTTATAATCCCGATATCGTATTACTTGATATTATGATGCCCGGCATGAGCGGCTATGATGTTTGTAAAATAATAAAAGACAATAAGAAGTATACGTTTGCCAAGGTTATCATGGTGAGCGGAAAAGCCATGATAGAAGAGCGTCTTAAAGGGTATGAAGTCGGGGCTGACGACTATATAACAAAACCTTTCGTAGATGATGAGTTACTTGCAAAACTCAAAGTTTTTTCAAAACTTAAAAAAACAGAAGAGATAAACGAACTTAAAACAGCAATTCTCCAACTTTTTTCCCATGAAACGAAAACACCTTTAAACGGTATTCTCCTTGGCTGTCGACTCATCCTGGACTCTCCCTCCATATCGGAAAAAGTTGCCGAATACGCAAAATTGATACAGATATCAGGCGATCGAATTCACAAGCTCGTTCGTAAAATATTACTCCTTTCAGATCTCCGCAATAACAAAAGGCTGGAATCCAGCAGCCAATCTGTACTCAATTATCTACATAATCTAGCCAGACAGTCAGAAAGATGTGAAGATGAAAGTTGTAGAGTTGACATAGATTGTCCATTTGATTTTCTACTTAAAGTGGACTGGGGTCTCTTTGACGAAGCATTTTCTGCAGTACTCGAAAACGGGATAAAATATTCCCCACCAGGTGAAACAGTAGAAATAACTGTACGTTTAAGATCCGCAAAAATCACGTTGACGGTATGCGACAAAGGGCCTGGAATTGAAGCCAGTGAACAAGAGAAAATATTTGATGAGTTCTATTCGCAACACATAGAAAATCATACCCAGGGAACAGCTCTCAGCCTTGCTATAGCGAAAGAAGTAATGTCCATACATCAAGGCAACCTACAGGTACACAGCGAGCCAGGAAAAGGTGCCTGTTTTATTTTCACCTTTCCTCGTTCACTAGTTCTGGAACCCTAGGGCAGCGATCTACAAGAACTAAGCCTCAGCTGTACCAAAACCTCGTCCATATTCTCCTACAAAGAGAGCCGACCAGAGACTTCTTATGTTTTTTGAAAAAGAGTTGAGACATCATTGGAAAGAACAAACTACCGATTTTTCACCTGAAATATTACAAGCCATCAGTAACAGTGCCATGGCTGATATTAAAAACAGAAACGTTGCTGGCGCAATCATTGTCCCTCTCGCGTACCTCGTGGGAGGTTTTGGCACAGATTATGCATCAGAACGGTACATTCTCTATTCAATACTAGGATTTGTGCTTTTTGTTGCACTTGCGTTGAGGGTCTTGTCCATAATTGCTCTTTCCAAAAGGAATCTCATCGAAAAACATGTCTGGAGTCCAATCTTTTTCTGGTCAAATGTCTCTGTAGCTATTGTGTGGGCAGCTTTCACCAGTACTGCTATAATTTTTTATCACAACACGCTCTCCATCACACTGATTATAATACTTCTGGCAGGTATAGGTGGTGGCTCAATGGCTAGTTACTGTATCTGGAAATCGCTTACCTATTCATATCTTATTATTATACTGGGCATTCCTGCAATAGCCGAATTTTATATCGGGAACCAGAT
>CAMZKT010000091.1 GCA_947311435.1 uncultured Desulfocapsa sp. | reverse complement strand
GTTATTGTAACTCACAATATGCAACGGGCCGCCCGGGTTTCCCAGTGGACAGCCTATTTTCACCTTGGTGATCTGATCGAAGTAGGGAGTACTGACCGGGTTTTCACCAATCCTCATCATCGTTTGACTGAAGACTATATTACCGGTCGATTTGGTTGATTTTTAGTAACTGATCACGGGGTTTGCAAGGTCACGATATTTCTACTTCATTCCTGTAAGTGGTCACAGGTGCCGCAGGTTCGTGCAGGCGCTCTTGGCCGCTATAGCCTATACTATGCGGCAAAGAGTGACCGTGCGAAGATGCGGCACCTGTGACCGCTTACGATTTTCAGCCATGCAGCTTATTGGGTGACATTATATTTCTTTCCATATGTCGGAGCTCTTCAATACCCGAGACGACGATGTCAGGATCAGGGATGAGCTGCTCCATGGGAAGTTTGTCTTCGTAATCCATATTTGACAGGATATGTTTAATACAGTTTATACGGGCAAGTTTTTTATTATCAGAGCGAATAATTGTCCATGGTGCCATGCTGCGGTTGGTTTCAGAAAGCATCTGAAATTTTCTGACGGAATACTCGTTCCAATATTTTTGGGCAAGATTGTCAACAGGAGAGAGTTTATATTGTTTTAGCGGATCGGTTTTTCTGGAGTCGAAGCGTTCCTTTTGAACATCTTTAGAAACCGAGAAGTAAAATTTGAAAAGGGTGATTCCATCCTTGACAAGCAGTTCTTCCAGCATGGGCACATCTTTTAAGAAACGCTTATTCTGTTCATCTGTACAAAATCCCATGACCGGTTCGACCATCGCCCTGTTGTACCAGCTCCTGTCAAAAATAGTGAATTCCCCCGCTGTTGGGAGTTGCGCCGTGTATCTTTGAAAATACCATTGACCTATTTCCGTTTCGTTAGGCTTGGCCAGTGCTACAATGTTGTATCTTCTGGGGTTGAGATGTGCGGTTATACGCTTGATTGTCCCTCCCTTTCCTGCTGCATCCCGTCCTTCAAATATAGCCAAGACCCGCTGACCGCTGGCCTGCATAGATTGCTGCATTTTCATTAGCTCGACCTGAAGTATACGAAGGTCATGCTCGTATTGAAGGTGCCATTTCTTTATCCAGACAGGTTCACGGCTTTTACACTCTTTTGCATCAATATTTCTAATGGCTGTCCCTTCTGCAAGTTTGGTTTTGCTCTTCTTTTTACAATGGTTCTCTTTGCTCATATCGACGCCCTTGTCATGTTGGTTGTTCAGCTGAGGATTCAGTTGAAAGTTGATTGTTATCGTTTTATCTCTTTATCCGACAAAACTTCCAAGTTTAATGCGTTGCGCGTCCATTATTTCTTTTTCACGAGCACCTGAAATAACCACATCAGGGTCTGGCACGAAGTCGAGGTTGGTATTCCCACGTTCGTAAGGAACAGCATTCAGAATAACCTTCATGGCATTGAGACGTGCTTCGTGCTTGTTGTTTGAACGTATGATTGTCCATGGGGCGATATTGGTGTGGGTTTTCTTTAACATCTCATACTTTTGATTTGTAAAATCATCCCATCGATCCTGTGCCTGGACATCGATTTCAGAAAGTTTCCATTGCCTGAGAGGGTCAGTTTTGCGCCTGTTGAAACGCTTTTCCTGTTCTTCTTTGGTGACAGAAAAGTATAATTTCACAAGTATGGTCCCCTGTCGTACCAGATCCTTCTCAAAACCGATGACGCCCCGCATGAAATTTTTGTACTCTTCTGGAGTGCAGAACCCAAATACAGGTTCAACAACGGCCCTGTTGTACCAGCTTCGATCAAATAGAACCACTTCTCCTCCACGAGGAAGCTGGGCTGCATACTTTTGGAAATACCATTGACTTTTTTCGTGTTCTGTGGGTTTAGCCATTGCCACAACACGATAATGTTTTTCATTCATGTAACGGGTAACCCGGCGGATTGTTCCGCCTTTCCCTGCGGCATCACGGCCTTCAAACAAAATGATCATCTTGCTGTTACGCGACTCAAGGCATTTTTGCATTCTGATCAGTTCGGCCTGGTACGGTTTGAGTGCTTCTTCTTTATAATAGCGGCGAATTGCCTTTTTTTGATATTTGTTTAAAGGCTGACAACTTTTTTGTAATTCTTCATATTCCCAAAGAAGATCCTCTAAAATAACGCCCTTTTTCTTGTAGCAAATGATTTCAGGGTTTTTTTCAGTTGGGGGTGGAATTTTCTGGTTTGTACGTTTACCGTTGTCCTTTGGAGAGCTGTCAAGTTTTGATTCCTGGATAGTGCTGGGGGCTGTTTTTTTAACCGTCACGACTTTGTCCTCCTGGGGAGATTGTGTTTAATGCACTGATTTGTGACAATAATTCATTTAAAGATGTTTGAAAATTGGTCATGTAAAAAAATTACAATAAGCCTGAGCTGTAAATGTGTTGTGGTCAGTTGTCACCGTATTGCTTTGTATACCGCTGAAAAAAAGTTTCAGATTCCAGAAAGCTAGAGGAAGGTGTCACACCCCAAGATAACGAAGCATACTTTCAGCAGCAGAACGTCCTTCAGCGATGGCTGTAACAACAAGATCGGATCCTCGGACGGCGTCTCCACCGGCAAAAACCTTTTCATTACTGGTCTGGAAGGGGAAGTCGCTGTTCTCCGGGGCCTCAATTAATTGCCATTCCGACAGCTTTATATTATGTTCATCCAGCCATTCTGGAGGGCTTGGCCTGAAGCCAAAGGCAACGATTACACTATCAGCGGCAAGTTCTGTCTCGGTACCAGGAACTATTTCTGGTCTTCTGCGGCCATGTTCGTCGGGCTCACCGAGTTTTGTGCTGACAACTTTGACTCCACAAATCTGACCGTTTTTATTTACGCTCAGGCCTAGTGGTTGCAGATTCCAGAGGAAACGTACACCCTCGTCTTTTGCATTTTGTACTTCTCCGATCGAACCAGGCATGTTTTCCCTGTCTCGCCGATAGGCGCAGGCAACATCCACGGCACCCTGCCGAATTGCAGTACGCAGGCAGTCCATCGCCGTATCGCCGCCTCCAAGAACGACAACACGTTTTCCTTCAAGATTGACATAAGGGTAACGTTTACGACTAATCCCCATGAGGTGGTCAGTGTTGGCAATGAGGTAATCCAGGGCATCGTAAACCCCTTCATTGTCATCGTTTTCAAGATTTGCACGTATGGAAGTATATGTCCCGGTACCGACAAAGAGAGCATCGTACGTATCAAGGAGCTCACTGACAGGGATATTTGATCCCACCTCGATATTGAGCCTGAACTCAATGCCCATGTCGGTGAAGATCTCACGTCGTAAAGCCATGACCCCTTTGTCGAGTTTAAAGGAAGGAATACCAAATGTCAGGAGACCACCAATTTCCGGGTGTCTGTCAAAAACCACTGGTTTAACCCCGTTGCGAACCAGGATATCTGCACAGGCAAGTCCGGCTGGGCCGGCACCGATAACGGCGACTTTTTTATCCGTAGTTTTTACTTTGGACATGTCCGGTCTCCAGCCCATCTGAAAGGCGGTATCGACCAGGTATTTTTCTATATTGCCGATGGTGACGGCACCAAAATCAGCATTCAAGGTGCAGGCCCCTTCACAGAGTCGATCCTGTGGACAGACCCTTCCACAAATTTCTGGAAGGCTGTTAGTCTGGTGGCAAAGCTCAGCGGCCTCAATGATACGACCTTCATTGGCGAGTTGCAGCCAGTCTGGAATATAGTTGTGAACGGGGCATTTCCATTCGCAGTAGGGGTTACCGCAGGCAAGGCAGCGATCGGCCTGCATCTGTACCTGAGATTTTTGGAAAGGATGATAAATTTCCACAAATTCGTTTTGTCGCCGCACAATCCCTTTTTTATGAGGATTAACCCGATCAACTTCGATAAACTGATATAAGTTCTGGCTCATAGGTGCCTCTTAACTGATAACCGAGAGAGTTTCTCCGGGTGTTTTTCCCCGGTGTCCCAACAGGGTCGTAAGATCTGATGTTTTTGGCTTGATCAGCTTGAAGATGTCAACAAAATACTCATCAAAGCCTGAGAGTATTTGTTCTGCCCGTAAGCTGCCTGTTTCCTGTAAATGTTTGTTTATAATACCGCGAAGATGTTCACGCAGCACCGGTTGGTCGTCAATGGGGAGAACTTCAATAAGCTCAGAGTTTACCCGCGTTTCAAGAATTCCGTGTTTGTCGAGAGCATAGGCAAAGCCTCCGGTCATCCCGGCACCGAAATTAACTCCTATGCTACCAAGAATGGTGACAATTCCGCCTGTCATATATTCACAGCCGTTATCCCCAATTCCTTCAACCACAGCTTTTGCTCCAGAGTTTCTCACAGCAAATCGTTCTCCAGCAAGCCCTGCTGCGTAGAGTTTGCCGCCAGTGGCTCCATAGAGACAGGTGTTGCCAAGAATAACTGCCTTATGGCTTTTGTAGGACACACCAACGGGGGGACGAACAACAAGCTTTCCACCAGCCATTCCTTTACCAACATAGTCATTGGCATCGCCGGTGAGTACCATGTGCAGGCCTCCAGCATTCCAGGCGCCAAAGCTTTGTCCGGCAGTTCCGTTAAAGTTCAGCTTGATGGGTGTCTCTTCCATTCCTTGGTTGCCGTGAAGAGAGGCGATTTTACCGGAAATCCGGGCACCAACGCTTCGATCAATATTGCTCACTGTAAAGTGGCCTGTTCCACCTGACCGGCTTTCAACGGATTCAGCGAATTGCTGCTCAATTTCAAGATTGAGTTTTCCAGTGTCGGCAGGAGTGTTTTTTTCCTGGAAAAATAAACCTTTACCCTGTGCGGGGTCGATACTGTTCAGGATGGGACTAAGCACCAATTTCTTCTGCCTGGTAGAGATTCCTTCAACTTCTTCGAGCAGATCGGTTCTCCCGATCAGGTCGGTAAGGTGCTGAATACCCAGCTCAGCCATGAGCATTCTTGTCTCCTGAGCCATAAAGGAGAAGTAGTTTATAACCATATCGGGAACACCGGCAAAGAATTTTTCCCTCAATGTTTCGTCCTGAGTGGCAATGCCAGTGGCACAGTTGTTGAGGTGACAGATTCGAAGAAACCTACAGCCAAGCGAGATGAGTGGACCAGTTCCGAAACCAAAACTCTCTGCACCAAGAATTGCAGCCTTGACGATGTCGAGTCCGGTCTTGAGGCCGCCATCAACCTGCAAGCGTATTTTATGTCGCAGCCCATTAGCCACAAGTGCCTGTTGCGTTTCGGCAAGGCCAAGTTCCCAGGGGCTTCCGGCATATTTAACGGAGCTTAGCGGACTGGCTCCTGTACCACCGTCATTTCCTGAAATCGTGATCATATCGGCATAGGCTTTTACCACGCCAGTGGCGATGGTTCCAACTCCTGGCTCCGAAACCAGCTTGACGCTGACTTGAGCACTGGGATTGATCTGTTTGAGGTCGAATATGAGCTGAGCCAGATCCTCAATTGAATAAATGTCGTGGTGAGGTGGTGGTGAGATCAGCGTTACACCAGGTATGGAATAGCGAAGGTTTGCGATTTGGGCCGTTACCTTGTGGCCTGGAAGCTGTCCGCCTTCTCCGGGTTTTGCACCCTGAGCCATTTTGATCTGGATAATTTCAGCATTCATCAGGTAGTGGGGAGTTACCCCAAAACGCCCAGAGGCAATTTGCTTTATCCTTGATACCCGCTCAGTGTTGAAACGGCTGGGGCTTTCCCCACCTTCACCGCTGTTGGAATATCCTCCGAGACGATTCATGCCTATGGCCAAAGCTTCATGCGCCTCCTGACTCAATGCACCGATGGACATGGCAGCGGAATCAAAGCGTTTGAAGAAGTTCTCCGCAGGTTCAACTTCTTCAAGGGGGATGGATACCGTATCCTTTTTGAGTTGCAGGAGATCCCGGAGGCAGGCAATGGGGCGATTGTTCACATGGTTGGAGTACACTTGGTAGTCTTCAAAGACACCGCTGCGTACGGATTTCTTGAGCGCCTCCACCACATCGGGGTTGTAGGCGTGGTACTCTCCACCATGAATATATTTAAAGAGACCGCCTCGTTGCAGCGGTTTATGGAGTCTTTTCCAGCTATAGTGTGCCAGTGCTTCTTGATCTTCCTGGAAATCGCTGAATCCTGCTCCTTCTATACGGCTGATAACACCATTGAAACAGCGTTCGGTGACCTCTTTTGCCAGACCAACGGCCTCAAAGAGCTGTGAGCAGCGGTAGGATGCGATGGTGGAAATACCCATTTTTGAAAGAATCTTGAGAAGACCCTTGTCGATTCCCTTGCGGTAATTAATGCTCGCCTGTCTAAGGTCGGTGGCAATGCTCTTTTCGTCAACGAGTTGAGCCAGTGATTCATAAATAAGGTAGGGATAGATGGCCGTGGCTCCGAGACCAATCAGCACTGCAAAGTGGTGTGAATCTCTGACCGTTGCAGTTTCCACAATGATATTTGCATCACAGCGTAAATTATGCTCCACCAGAGAGCGTTGAAGAGCTCCAACGGCCATGGCTGCGGGAATGGGAAGTGTGTCTTGGGAAATAGTACGATCTGAGAGTATCAGAAGAACGGCACCGGTTTTAGTTTCCTTCAGCGCTTTTTGACAGAGGCTCTCGATTGCTCCTTCAAGCCCGGTTTCCGGAGAATAATTGAGATCAAGTACAACATGCCTGTAGTGCTTCTGATCCAATTGCAGAAGCTGCTGCAAGTCGCTGTAGACAAGTACGGGGGAGTGGAAAATAACCCGATAAGCGTGTCCCTGAACTTCATCAAAAACATTCTGCTCCCGTCCTATACAGGTGGCAAGAGACATCACATGTTTTTCACGTAAGGGATCGATGGGGGGATTGGTCACCTGGGCAAACATCTGACGAAAATAATCGTACAGGCTCCGTTGCTTTGTTGATAGCACTGCCATTGGTGAATCGTCCCCCATGGAGGCCACGGGCTCCTGACCTGTTTCGGCCAAAACCTTTACAACCTGGGTTAACTCTTCATTGGAGTAGCCGAAGAGCTTCTGGTAAAGAAGCAGACGATCAGCATCCATCTCTCTGGGGGCAGTTTCGAGCTGTGGGTTCTGCTCAAAAGAGACAAATTGTTGACAGCACTGTTCCATCCAATCTTTGTAGGGGTGGCGTTTTTTGAGTTCTTTGTCAATATCCCAGGATGTCCATCGTTTTCCGCTGAGAGTATCTATCACCAGCAGTTCACCGGGGCCGACACGACCTTTTTCCACAACCTCGTCCGGAGTATAGTCCCATATTCCAACTTCGGATGCCAGGGTTATGAACCTGTCCTTGGTTATAACATATCGTGCCGGTCTAAGCCCATTGCGGTCAAGTCCGCAGGCGGCAAAGCGGCCGTCACTCATTACGATTCCGGCGGGGCCGTCCCATGGTTCCATGTGCATGGAATTGAAATCATAAAAGGCGCGCAGATCTTCATCCATGTTGGGGTGATTCTGCCAGGCAGGTGGAATAAGAAGCCTGAAGGCACGGAACAAATCCATACCACCTGCCAGGAAGAGTTCCAGCATATTGTCAAGTGCGGAAGAGTCTGACCCTGAGCTGTTGACGAAGGGCAGGGCGTCGGCCATGTCAGGCAGGAGCGGGGTTTTGAATTTGTAGGAGCGGGAAGTTGCCCACTGTCTGTTGCCGGTTATGGTATTGATCTCTCCGTTATGAGCCAGGTATCTGAAAGGTTGTGCAAGGGGCCATTTTGGCAGAGTGTTTGTGGAAAAACGTTGGTGAAACAGACAAATGGATGATTGCATCCTGATGTCAGCAAGATCTTTATAAAAGGCGGGGAGGTCCACGGGCAGGCAGAGTCCCTTGTAAACGATTACACGGCTGGAAAGACTGGCAATATAAAAATCAGGGTCATCGTTGATCCGTTTTTCCACGCGTCGACGGACGATATAGAGTCGTCTCTCAAGATCTTTGGTGCCCCAGCCAAAGGGCCCGTTGATAACAACCTGGGCGATGTCCGGCATGGTGTCTCTGGCAAGATCGCCAAGTATCTCAGGAGCAACGGGAACAGTACGCCAGGCCACAAGCGTCAACGTTGCTCTTTTCAGTTCCTCGTTGATAATCTTGCGGGCACGACTGTTCTTTTCTTCATCCTGGCTGAGAAAGACCATACCCACAGCATATTTATTCCCCAGATTCCATCCTTCTTCCCTGGCGAGCGCCTGAAAAAAAACATCGGGTTTTTGTAATAGCAGTCCGCAGCCATCACCGGTTTTCCCGTCTGCTGCAACACCACCACGGTGGGTCATTCTCGCAAGTGAAGAAATGGCTGTACGGACGAGTCTGTGACTGGCTTCCCCGTCCATATGAGCCATCAGGCCGAATCCGCAGTTATCTTTTTCTAAATTTCGATCATATAAAACCATGCTTTCCCCTCAGCACTCCGGCTCCCAAGCCGTTGTGGTCAGTATTGTTCTGTCAATTTTATCCGCCCCATTGAACCATATTTGAACTGTCAAGTCACTATCCAATTAAGTGGGAAGGCATCGGGACAGCCATTTGTACGGCCTGTGTGGCCATACAAATGGCAGGAACAGAAATGATATTTTCAGGAACGACTACTCGTTTAACAGTTGTGCTTTTCTGTTATCCTTCTGATAACTTCATCTGCAACTTTGTCCTGAATCCCCATATCCAAGTGGCTGAAGAATCCGACACAGGAGCAGTTTATTTCACCCAACACGTAGGTATCTTTACCATTCTCGTCCGTATCAAGCATAAAATCACCAGTCCAGATCAGTGGTGGCTCTTTAATGTCTCCAAGTTTTTCTGAAATCATTGGAATGGCCTCAACAAAGCTCTCCACAAGATTTTGGTAGTCCTCCGGCTTGTGATAGGTATAGGTTGCACCGGAGCCAATGGTGGCAGAGAAGGCATCTGCTTCATCGGCAGGTTTTTTGTGAACAACAAAGATAGGTGCATCGGAAACCATCAGGATACGAAGCTCGCCCTCGGTGATGCGAGGCATGAACCGCATATCAACCAACATGCCGTTTTCTCCATCGGTGTACTGTTTGCAAAACTCTATGAATTCGCCAAGTGTATGATATTCTACGTGGTTGTCAAAGGCTTCTGTACACTTGATTTTTGTTTCCATTGGCAGCGTGTCGCCTGGTTTGCAGGTGACTTTCTCGTCTGCAATCTCAACTCTCCAGATACCTGAACCTGTTGATCCTCTGTTTTGTTTTAAAACACGTATCCCGTAGGAAATGCTTTTAGGAAAACTCTCCTTAAATTCATCATGGCTGTAATAGGCGTAGGTATCGGTGGTGACAAGATCGGTGTCGGCAAGCTTGGCGAGGGCATCTTTGGCACCAAAGTTTATCATGGTATCCGGGTGAGTCATGATGAGGATACCTGTATCGTACAGTCTCCTCAGCATGTCAAAGAGTTTGTCCTCTCCATTTACCAGATTACCGGGGTTTATCCTGACAATCACTGCGGAGGACTTTTCCAGTGCACGGGTGAAAATCTCATCGACCCATTCGTCACGAAAAAAAAGAACTTCAGCTTCAAAGCCCTTTTCGATGATGGCATTTGCAATGGGCATTGTGTCGAGTCTGTGGCCATCCAGCCACTTGTCACTCCCACCTTCAGCCTCTAAAATCAGTACATGTTTTTTCATTTTATTATCCTGGTTTAAAAGTAAAATCACCAGATCCTACGGAAGGACTTGGCGGAAAAGGAAACGGCACCTGCCCCGTTAGGGAGTGTTGGTGAGAAATATACTTTATCCACTCCCACGCCGTCAATACGTTTTCAGATATCCGCCAGATTGGCGTACTCCTCATATTTTGATGAGAAGTTCCCGCTTTATTGGCTGGTGCCGCGTATTAGCCACACGCAAGTCCACGTGAACACGGGCAGCTGCGATGCTCTGTAAGCAGTTATGCTTCCTGTTGAGAAATATTCTTGACAAAGTACGAGAAATGCACTTAAGCTCACACACTGCGTGGTACCTTTTTGTGCGCTGATTGTGTTGTTTTCAAGTGGTATCAATAAGGAGAAAGGTGGTATGAAAAAGAGTGAAGCTAAAAGTAAAAAACGGTCTATGTTGGTCATCTTGGTTCTTTTGTTTGTGTCCCCCTTTGCGGCATTGGCCATGGAGAAAGACAAGGGTTCGATTTTGTCTTATATCCCTGCCATGATTAACCCTGGAGGAGATCCACCAGGGATTGGCTCTCCCCCACCTGGAAATGGTAAATACGTCCTGTTTGCCTGGAACGACCTGGGAATGCACTGTATGGATCCAAGTTATGAGGACTTCGCCGTTCTCCCACCCTATAATACCCTCTGGGCTCAGCTTATCCGCAGGGATGGCGAGCCTGATATCATCACGAAGGGAGTGAGTGTCAGCTATCGAGTTCTGGGGAATACACGATCCGATAATAAGACGAACTTCTGGCAGTATGCACAACAGCTCTTTGGACTCAACGCACCATTGCCGTTAAATGTCGGCCTTAAAGGTTTTGGACTGCAGGGGGCGATGAGTCCCAAAGAGGATCATTTTGTTGCAGAGGGTATTCCTCTCACCGAATATCTTGATCGAAATATTCACCGTTCCTATCCCTACCAGATAGCTGAGCTTGTCGCCCGGGATAGTAGTGGGCAGATTCTTGCCAGCACCCAGACAGTTCTGCCGGTATCCACAGAGATGAATTGTCAATACTGCCATCAGGATAACGGTTCTGCCAACCGATCCATTGCCACTGGTGTGGTAAAAAGGAACATCCTCACCCTCCATGACCAAAAAAATGCCACTACTCTGATGAGCCAGCGGCCAGTACTCTGTGCCGGTTGTCACGCCTCAAATGCTTTAGGAACTTCAGGGAAGGTCGGCATTCCCAACCTTTCCCTGGCCATGCACAAGAGGCATGCTCCCCTTGATGATGGAACCATGGAGGGAACCTGTTACTCCTGCCACCCCGGTCCACAGACAAAATGTCTGCGTGGAACAATGTTTCAAAAGGGGATGCGCTGTCAGGATTGCCATGGTTCCATGAATGATGTTGCCAACGTCAATCGGAGCCCCTGGATTGACGAGCCGCGTTGTGGAAGTTGTCATGGAAAAAACTATGCTGAAAACTCTGGCAAGCTCTACCGTTTTTCCACGGGCCATGAGGGGGTTTACTGCCAGGCCTGTCATGGTAGTCAACACGCCATAGGACCCTCAACCGAGCAGAATGACAATATTCAGGCGATCCTTGTCCAGGGGGGTCCGGGAACCATTAAAACCTGTACAGTCTGTCATACCAGTATACCCGACAGGAGTGAAGGGCCGCATCGTGATGATGATGGTGATTCGGAATAGAGTATTTTTCCATGGTCACGCTGCGTCAGCATGCCTGCGCAGAGAAGCGGTGGGCTGTTCCCTCTTGGCCAATATGGAAGAGAGGTTTGGTCCTAAGCTTACTGTTTCCGGGGCTTGTAATTGGTTGTTGAGACACCGGTGAGGATCAATAATCCACCTGTTAGAACAATAGCAGTAATGGTTTCACCGAGGATGAGCCAGGAAAGGAGAAGTGAAAAGACGGGAACCAGGTTGATAAATATT
>CAMZKT010000090.1 GCA_947311435.1 uncultured Desulfocapsa sp. | reverse complement strand
TTTCGGGAGGTGCTTTTTGTTGAGATAGAGCTTGCCAACAGCAAAGAGAGCATCATCTGCGAGGGTGTCTTGAGGAAAAAGATCTGAAACATCACGGTAATACGAAATCGCCTCATTGAGATCCATGTCCAAGTTGAAGCGCTTGTTCATGCTTGAGTATATACGACCAAGCATATAAAGGCTTCGGACTGCGAAGTCGGATTGTGGGCCTGACAGGTAACACTTCCTGAATGCTCGAACTCCATTAAGCCAGTTGTCTCTTTTTGTACCAAGGTGAGTGTTGTGAAGCTTATTGAAATATGATTTTGCCTGTTTGTACTGCTGTTCGAGATTAAGTGAACCAATGGAAGTGTTTGTTTCTTGCTCGGCAAAACATGAGCATGGTATAAAGGGAGAAATACAGAGGAAAAGGAGGGAAAAGAAAAGAGTGATTCTTATCATTGCATGTCTTTTGATGTCGATAAACTGGGACTCGTCGGGAAGGCTGATTTTTTGTAATCCAACTCCTTGGAAAACACCCGCCTACTAAAGGATACGTACCTTGCATAAAATTCAGCGGAACAGGTGAGAAGAATCTGTCTGGTTATTCATTGATCCGAAATTACTTTCCTTTCTTCCTACTATACCTAAAAGGCTAAGCGATGGCAAAAGAAAAGGTATACTCATTTGTTCAGTTGTGAAAAAAACGGTATTAAAGATGCTTAGCCCTCTAGTAGTTTCATTAGTTCATAGACTGTGTTCAGTGCCTGTCGAGGAGTCAGATCATCGGGGGTCAGGTTTAGCAGATATCTGCGGATGACATCGTTTTCAGGATTGGAGAAAAGTGAGAGCTGTTTTGGGTGGGTTTTCCTTCGTTGGTGCCTAAGAGGGGGACTTCCGTCTGTATATGGCTTGCCCTCCTGGGTAAGTCCGACGCCTCCATGCTCGATATTTTTTAAAATTTCACCGGCACGCTTAACCACATGGTCAGGAACGCCTGCAAGCCCGGCGACCTGTATACCGTAAGATCGGTTGGTACCTCCTTTGGTAAGTTTATGCAGAAATATAATGGAGTCGTTCCATTCCCTAACAGCAATAGAATAATTGCGAACGCGCTCTTCCGTTTTAGCAAGATCTGTAAGCTCGTGGTAATGTGTTGCAAAAAGTGTTTTGACCCCTTTGTTATTTTTCTTGACCAAGTCTTCTGCAACAGCCCAGGCAATCGCCAAGCCATCAAATGTTGATGTGCCCCTCCCGATTTCATCAAGGATGACGAGACTTTTATCCGTTGCATTATTTAAAATATTTGCAGTTTCATTCATTTCGACCATAAAAGTTGACTGACCTCGTCTGAGATCATCCATTGCTCCCACTCGCGTGAAAATTCGATCCACTACACCAATGGTTGCCGATTTTGCAGGAACAAAGGAACCCATTTGAGCCATAAGGACAATGAGCGCAGTCTGTCGCAGGATAGTTGATTTGCCGGCCATGTTTGGGCCGGTGATGATGAGAACTTCCTCAGATTCCTGATCCAGGTGGACATCATTTGCAACGAATTTGCCAGTGGGAAGGGAGCGTTCGATAACTGGATGTCTGCCTTCAATGATATCTATAGTTTCTCCGTCATTGACAACTGGCAGGTGGTAACGATTGCGGTTGGCTACTTCTGCAAGACAAACAAGAAAGTCAATTTGGGCAAGTAAATTTGCGCTTTGCAGTAAGCGGGAACTTTCCCGGCTGATTTCTTTTCGGATTTTGGTGAACAAAAGGTATTCGAGTTCAAGACGACGGTCTTGGGCGCCCAGTACTTTTGACTCAAACTCCTTGAGCTCAGGTGTAATAAAACGTTCGGCATTTACAAGCGTTTGTTTACGGATATAGGTCTCGGGTACATTTTGAGATTGAAGCTTACTCACCTCAATAAAGTAGCCAAATACTTTATTGAAGCCTACTTTTAATTTGGAAATCCCGGTTGCAATGCGTTCCTGTGATTCGAGATCAAGAATAAGCTGTTTGCCATGCCGTTGGATATGTATCAACTCGTCAAGCTCCTTGTTGTAACCAGGTTTGATGAGTCTTCCCTCTCGTACGGTTACGGGAGCTTCTTCGTTGATGGTCTCTTCCAGCAGTTGGTGTAAATCACTCAGGGAGTCGAGTTTCTCGCCAATGTGTTGGAGGCGATTGGTGTCACATTGAAGAAGGAGCTCTTTGATGGTAGGGAGTTTTGCCAGTGAGTGTTTCAGCGCGAGCATATCGCGACCGTTACCATTGCCAATAACCATACGGCTGTTCAATCGTTCAATATCGTAGATTGCACTTAAGTGTTCACGGAAGTCCTTGCGGATGGATGGGTGGGTATGGAGAAAGTGGACTGCCTCGAGTCTTGAATTGATTTGTTGGACATCTTGAAGAGGAAAGAGAATCTCCTGTTTCAGCATTCTGGCACCCATGGGGGTACAGGTATGATCAAGTACAGAAAGAAGTGAACCTTCCCGCTGGGAGCCTATGATGGTCTGGGTTAATTCCAGGTTTCGACGTGATGACTCATCAATTTGCAGGATGCGGTCAAGGTCAATGGGAGTAATTTTTTCAATATGATCAATACTGCTCTTTTGAGTGTCGATTATATATTCAAGGAGTACTCCCGCAGCAATGATTCCCTGTTGAAAAGTGCTACAGCCAAATCCTGCAAGATTAGTTACCTGGAAGTGTTCTGTAAGTAACTCTTCACAACTTGAGAAATAAAAGTGAGCACCGGGTCTCTTTGTTATACAGAGATCGGGAAGCAGAGTTTTACTTGTTTTTATAATGTCTGCAAGAGAATCGCTATCTTTTTCATTAATCAGAAGTTCGGCTGGAGTCATCCGAGTAAGTTGGTCAAGAATAATCTCCGCATTCCCCTCCCTGTCCATGAACTCACCAAGAAGAAATGATCCGGTTGAAAGATCGAGGAAACTCACACCATAGAGTGTGTCGTTTCCTTTTTCCTTTCGGCTGAGTGCGGCTACATAGAGATTGTCCTTGTCATCAAGCAACTGTTGGTCGGTGACTACACCCGGAGAGATGATACGAACCACTTCACGACGTACTATTCCTTTGGCCTCGCTTGGGTTCTCGGTTTGTTCACAGATAGCAACCCGTTTTCCTGCCTTGACCAGTTTTGCAAGGTAGTTCGCCGCTGCATGGTAGGGTATCCCGCACATGGGGACCTGATTCGAAGCATTTTTTTTGTTGCGTGACGTAAGTGTAATACCCAAAATTTTTGAGGCAGTCACTGCATCGTCAAAAAACATTTCGTAAAAATCACCCATACGATAAAAAAGAATGGTGTCCTTATGTTGCTCTTTTATCGTAAGGTACTGTTGGAGCATAGGGGTGAGTTTTGCTGCTTTTGTCATGGGTATTGTCTATCTGTTGCGTATTGCCAGAAGTTGTTGGAAAGGTGGCAGGAGTTTGTCGTAGGTGGTGAGGAGGTGCTCCGGAATTGAACGAACCTCCCCAAGGACAGTCATAAAGTTGTGGTCATCTTCCCAGCGGGGGACAATATGGAAGTGGAGATGGTCTGCGATCCCAGCACCTGCGACTTTTCCGATATTAGAACCGATATTGAAGCCATCGGGATGCAGAATCTCCCGAAGTATTTGTGTGGCCTCTGAGAGCATTCCAATGAGCGCTGTCTGTTCAGCTTGGTTGAGTGATGTGATACAGTCAACATGCTTAACTGGTGCAAGCAGAATATGCCCATTGGTGTAGGGGAACCTGTTGAGAAGAACCACGGTCTTTGGATCTCGATAAAGAAGTAACAGGTCAGGGTTAAAGGGCTCCGTCCCCTCGGGTTCAAATAAACATCCGGAAACCTTTTCAGCCCTTCCTTCAACGTGTTCCATGCGCCAGGGAGCCATTAATGTTTTCATGGAACAACTCCCGGTAATTGAAAAAGAGATGCATTGAGGCCTTCTGTTGAAGTTTCCAGGATAGCGTAGCTGCCCTGTGCACCATATCGTCCGGTGGTTGAAAAAGAACCGGGGTTTATAAAAAGCGTTTTACCGAGCCGATGGATCACTGCGATATGAGTGTGGCCGTATACAATACAATCCACGTCTGGAAACAGTTCCCACATTCGTTCTTCAATGTTATGCCGTGCTCCTGCTCCATGGCAGAGGCCAATTCTGAACCCATCAATAGTGATGTGACTCTTAACCGGGAGATTGTGGCAGGATGATGCTTCGCACATATTTCCATGCACTGCATGAACAACTTTGTGTTTGAATATTCCCAAAATTGAAACTTCCGTCAGATCACCAGCATGGAGAATGACAGAGCAGTTTCGAAATGCACGCTCAGCCTGTTCAATAAACCATGAGGATGGGCTGTTTACGTGAGTGTCGGAAAGGATTCCTATCAGAGTCATAAAAACAATTCTATGTTGAATGTTTTGCCGGAAGCAGGGGCAAAGTAAGAACTTATCTAAGATTATATTATATTCCGGTGAAAAATGATTAGTATAACTTGAAGTAGGGAACGAAGCACTTGAAAAATGATATCAGCTTTAAAGTGTCATTCTGCATAATTCACTCAAATTTCAAAAAACAGACACTGGAGAAGGTACATATTGAGCGAACACTATTCTTTTTAAGGAGCAAATAGCCATGACAGATAAAAATGCAATTCGAGCAGAAGTAGATGTGATAAGTGAGGGTACTGATTCAGGAGAAGTGGCACTCCCTAACCAGGTACTTCCAAGGTTTCTCTATCTTATACCTCTTGCAAGCAGACCATTTTTCCCGGGGCAGATCCAGCCAATAGTCTTGTCCGGCGAATATTGGACGGATACGATGCGTAAGGTAGGTGAAACTGATCAGAAATTGGTTGGACTTGTTTTCACTGGCAATATCCCATCCCAGGAGACTGTTCCAGAGGATTTTTCCCAGGTAGGCTGTGTAGGGAAGATATTGAAACCATCCATGGAGGATAAAAATATACATTTTATCTGCCAGGGGGATCAGCGTTTCCGAATTAGTCGCTGGTTGAGTACGAAGGCGCCGTTTCTGGTTGAAGCCGAATATCCGGAAGAATCTAGTGAGATGAACTTTAACGACACAGAAACAAAAGCCTATGCCTTGTCTATCATCACGGCAGTCAAAGAACTGGTGCAGGCAAGTCCTTTGCATAGCGAAGAGTTAAAACGGGCATTGCACTATTTTTCTCCAAACGAACCGGCACCACTTACAGATTTCGCAGCAACACTCACCACGGCGACCGGGGAAGAATTACAAAAGGTTCTGGAAACACTACCAGTGCTTAAAAGGATGCAGCGAGTATATCCCCTGTTGCAAAAAGAGGTTGAAATCACCAAGCTCCATAGTGAGATAAGTAAGGATGTCAATACTAAGATATCTCAGCGGCAACGAAAATTCTTTCTTCGGGAACAGTTGAAAACCATTCAAGAGGAATTGGGAATCAGTAAAGATGACAGAAAATCGGATGCGGAGGAATTTGAAAAACGAATGGATGGATTAAGCCCTCCTGAATCTGTGTCCGAGCGGATAAAGGACGAGTTGAACAAACTCAGTTTTCTGGAAAGAGGATCTCAGGAGTATGCTGTGACCCGGAATTATCTTGACTGGATGACTTCTGTTCCCTGGAGGGTGTATTCGGAGGACAAGCTTGGAATCAAAGAAGCCAGGAATATTCTTGATCGGGATCATGATGGGTTGGATGATGTGAAGGAACGTATTATCGAGTTTCTTGCCGTTGGTGCCTATAAGAAAGAAATCGCAGGATCTATCATGCTGCTGGTTGGGCCTCCAGGTGTCGGAAAAACATCTATTGGCCGTTCGGTTGCGGATGCCATGGGGCGTAAATTTTATCGATTCAGCCTTGGTGGAATGCGGGATGAGGCGGAGATAAAGGGGCACAGACGCACCTATATAGGATCTATGCCCGGGAAATTTGTCCAGGCCTTGAAAGAGGTGAAAACTGCAAATCCTGTAATCATGCTTGATGAAATTGATAAAATTGGGGCTTCGTTTCGTGGCGATCCAGCTTCTGCACTCCTGGAAGTACTTGACCCTGAACAGAATGCAGATTTTCTTGATCATTACCTTGATTTGCGGGTAGACCTCTCCAAGATTCTGTTTATTTGTACTGCCAATCAGCTTGATACAATTCCGGGCCCTCTGCTTGACCGGATGGAAGTTATACGACTCTCCGGATACATAACTGAAGAGAAAATGAAAATCGCAAAAAATCATCTTTGGCCGAGAGCCTTGCAAAAAGCAGGAATTGCAAAAGGCCAGTTAAAGATAAGTGAGGCGGCGTTGAGACTTCTTATTGAAGGCTATGCCTGTGAGGCTGGTGTGCGGAAAACTGAGAAACAGCTTTTGAAGATAGTTCGAAAATCCGTTGTCCAGTTTCTTGAATATCCGACGAAGAGAATATCCGTCACAGTAAAGAATATTGAAGGTTTTCTGGGTAAACCTTTTTTTTAAAATTCTTTACGAATTACGGGCGTTGGAGTTGTTACTGGTCTTGCCTGGACAGCTCTTGGCGGTACAACCCTGGCTGTCGAGGCCACTGCTGTGCCACATGAAAAAGGGGGTTTTAAGCAGACTGGCCAGCTTGGTGATGTGATGCGGGAGTCTGCTGAAATCGCCTATAGTTTTTTGCTTTCAAACGCTGTACGATATGGAATAAAGGAAACTTTTTTCAAAAAACATTTTATTCATCTCCATGTTCCGGAGGGTGCAACTCCTAAAGACGGGCCAAGTGCAGGAATAACCATGACGTCTGCTCTGCTAAGTCTTGGGATGGGGATGGAACTAAGACGAACTCTTGCCATGACGGGTGAAATGACGCTCACTGGAGTCGTTCTTCCCGTAGGGGGCATAAAGGAAAAAGTAATTGCTTCCAAGCGTAGTAAGGTGGGTGAATTAATTCTTCCGGAAGCCAACAGGGATGATTTCGAGACACTGCCAGAATATATAAGGAGGGGATTTACTGTGCACTTTGTTGAAAAATATGATCAAGTCGCCGACATACTATTTGCTGCATTGAAAAGTTGAGAGGGGATGTGAGAAATAAGAAGACATTGATGACCGTCGTCCTGGGGGTGTTTCTCTATGCGCTGACGCAACAGGACGGAATAATATCCAGGTTTGCAGGTGCTCCATCCAGTACAGAGACATCTGTGTTTTCGGCCTATGCCAATAAACAGAGTGACCTTCAGCTCGGGGGACGGGGCGTTGTGAAAAGAGTACTCCCGGATGACATCGAGGGGAGGCGTCATCAGAAATTTATTTTACAGGTTGCCCCTGGACAGACAGTTCTGGTGGCTCACAATATTGATATTGCTGATAGACTACCCGGATTAAAGAAAGGTGAAACAGTAGAGTTCTATGGCGAATATGAGTGGACGACCCAGGGGGGTGTTCTACACTGGACACATCATGACCCCAGTGGGCGTCATAGCAATGGTTGGCTAAAATATAATGGGAAAACATACCAGTAACCTGTTTAAAAGAAGGATAGTGAATAGCCTGCGGTTTTCAGTGCAGGGATTACGGGTGACGTTCAAAGAAGAAGAGGCCTTTCGGGTGGAAGTCGCTCTTGCTGTGCTGTTGGTGCCACTTGGTTTCTGTTTGGGCAGTACGAGTGTCGAAAAAGTGCTCCTTATGGGAAGTGTGATTTTGGTTTTGATTGTTGAAATAATGAATTCAGCAGTTGAGACTGTGGTGGATCGTTTTGGTATCGAACAGCATGAGCTTTCAGGTCGCGCTAAGGATCAGGGCTCTGCTGCTGTACTTCTTTCACTTCTGTTGCTGTTGTTGGTTTGGAGTGTTGTTCTGTTTTTGTAACTGTTTACAGAGTGTCGTCGCTCCAGAAAAGTAACTGATAAAAGGGCATCGCAACTCTGCGGAGTGTCGTACCTCGTTTACCTGCGCGGTCATGCTGGCTTGCGTATGAAAAAAAATGGCGCCAGTCTGTCTGCGAAAAGCTGCGGTGCTTTGTAATTAATTACAAACTCGGTGGTTTTTGAATGTACGTCGTTTATCTCTGTGAGGAGTTACCCCAAAAAATATTCTTGTGGGATTTCCTAACAGTCCGCAAGTAATTCCTCTCCATATGCTACTGATTGAAGGTAAAGTTTGCCAACCAGGTGAGGATTTACCTGGAGTTGCTTCAGGTTTTTAAGGCAGGGGTTTTTGAGACTCTGTTCATAATTTATCACAGCCTCCAGTGCCGGAGTATAGGGGCCTGATTTGTCGATCAAAGCTGATTTTGTGTTATCTGCCAGCGAGAGACCATGAAGCAGTTCTGTCATGGGTTTGTCGAGCATGGCATCGATCAGGGAAAACAAACCTACCAGGAAGAGCTCTTCTGAATGCTTTCTTAATTTACCGTTTTCGGATAGTAACTCACAAAATTTTGCTCTTACGATAGCCAGGCGAACCAGCTCTTCAGGTTTGTCCGTTGCAAGTTCGGAGATTAAAACCAGCATCACAAAACGCCTAAAACGATTTCCTCCCAGAAAGGCAATGGCCCGGGAAACAGAGGAAACTTTTTCGAGAAGAAAAAAATGGGCCGAATTCAGAAATCGTAAGAGTTTGTAGGTGAGTGCAACATCCATCGAGACAATTTTCTCAAGACGACCAATCGTTGTCTTTTTTTGGCTGACTTCAGCAAGTAAACGTAGAAGATTGATCTTCACTGAGGTGAGTTCCTTAATCAGGATCTCCTCGGGTCGACTGAAAAAAAATCCCTGGCAATACACGAAACCAAGCCTTAAAGACTTCTCAAATTCATCGTAGGTCTCAACCTTTTCTGCCAGGAATTTCAGATGATCGAAGCGGGAGAGCTTGTAGAGCATCCTGTCTACGCTGTCGACCGGTGTCAGGGTGAGGTCAACTTTGATGATGCTTACCAGGTTGAGGAGAGGGTCAAATTTTGGTTTATAGATAAAATCATCAAGGGCAAGAGTATAGCCTTGCTCGACCATCTTTTGACAGGCCTTCATCACTTCTGGTGTTGGCTCGACATCCTCAAGTATCTCAATGATAAGAAGATTTTTGGGGAAAGCAGAGTGGATATCTTTCAGAAGAAGTTCTTCTGTAAAGTTTACAAAACATGGCCTGGATCCGGTTATCTTTTCTATTCCTTCTGTTAGAAAAGTTGAAGAAAGGAGGCTGGAAGTGGCACGGCTTCCTTCAATGGAATCAAGGTTCCACTCCCCGTCTCCACGGTACAACAGTTCGTAGGCGTGAAGGCGTCTGTTGTGGTTGAAAATCGGTTGTCTTGCGATACAAAAATCCATAAATCTCCCGTCATGTACGGACAATAGCACTCTGTGAACAGTTCCAACTTCGATGGTTCGTGAAAGTGATCCGTATTGCCTGTGAATAGTTACGGCACGAATGTTCAGTCATGTCCTTATTATTGAATCATAAGAGGGAGAAATTTGACAGATAATTTACGTAAATACGTTAAAAAAGAGTAGCTTTGATGCCTCTTTACTTAAAGGGAGCGTTTACTGGTATAAAAAGTTGAAGAGCCAGTATAGTGCCATTCCTGCCAATACAGTAGCTCCCAGGTTTTTTGTTTTTATGGCAAAAAGAAGAGTGGGTATAGCCACCAGGAGTTCGGGTTTTCCCAGTTCGAGGCTGCGGGTTGTCTGATTTGCGAAAAGAATAGGTGCCAGGAGCGAACAAAGGATGGCTATTGGTATGAGGCTCAGCCAGTCAATCAGCCATTGTGGGAGGTCCCGATGTGCCAGATAAATGAGTGGCAACCAGCGGGGCAGGAAGGTGACTAGTCCCATGGCGCTAAATAAAAAGAGATATTCCCAAAAGCTCACTTACGTTTGTCCCGATATCGTTTACAATAAAAACCTAAGCTGGCAGCGAGGACAGAAGAGCCAATGATATAACTGTTGCCTGGAATAAGTACATACCAGGCAGTGGCTATTGCCAGAGCAAGAATCCCCGTGAGGACGAAAACTCTGCCGCGGAGCTGAAAAAGTAAAAGCGCAAGAAACATGGCAGTGAGCGCATAGTCGGTTCCAAAGGCCCCTATGGGGATGCGTTGCCCAATCATAGCTCCACAGGTAGTTGAGACGATCCAGGCCGTGTTTGCAAGTTGGTTAACAGCGATTGCTCTTTGGTAATCCCAGTTGCCCTTGCGAAAATGTGTCATATTGACGGCAAAGCTTTCGTCGGTAATACCGTAGGCGAAAAGACTTAAGAAGGATTTACGTAAGCCACCTAAGTACACTGCTACTGCAGAGGCCATGAGGAAATGACGCAGATTTATAATAAATGTCGTGAAAATAATTGGCCAGATCCCAGACCCGGCATTGAGCATGGCGACACAGATAAACTGTGCGGAACCTGCAAAGACCAGAACAGACATCATGGCAACGGCCCAGGCTGGAATTCCAGCCTGGCTGGCAAGAACACCAAGTGCAAGCCCAATTGGGATGTATCCAAAACAGATGGGCCAGGAGGCCATGAGAGCATCCAGCAGCCATGCCTGATTGTCTGGCAGTAATTTGTGCTGTTTTGGTATTTGTCTACTCATTACACTTCACGCAAGGGGATTGACCGATTTGTTCATCTTGGTGTTCTCTCTTTTATTGGTTGCCAAAGAAGGATCGCCGTGACTATAATAGCAGGCTTTTAAGAAAATACTAATTTAATTATAAAAACAATAACCCTCTCGGGTGAATGGATTTTGATGGAGAAAAACTATGCTTGCTGCTTCTGATTTACGTAAAGGACTTAAAATTCAAATTGATGGGCAACCCTATATTATTACGCACTTTGAGTTTTCTAAACCCGGGAAGGGGCAGGCTCTGTATCGGTGTAAGATGCGAAATATGATAACCGGTAATCAGTTCAGCCAGACATATCGATCTAATGAAAAGTTTGAAAAACCAGCCTTGGAAGAACGAAAAATGCAGTTTTTGTATAATCAGGGAGAGGAGTATCATTTCATGGACACTGAAAGCTTCGAACAGACATTTCTTTCAAAAGAACAGTTGGGAGATAATGTGAATTTTCTTCAGGATAATATGGAACTCGATGTACTCTTTTTTGACGAGAAACCAATAGATGTCACATTGCCTATTTTTGTGAGTCTTCTGGTCACTGTGGCCGATCCTTGGGCTAAGGGTGATACTTCAGGAAGTGACACCAAGCCGGTGACAGTGGAAACAGGGTATGGTCTCCAGGTGCCGCCGTTTGTGGTTGAAGGAGACAGAATCCAGATTGATACCCGAACCGGGGCCTATGTGACCCGCGTTAAAGATTGATTTATTATGCTTGATCAAAAAAGGTTGCACCAGAGGGCAGCCTTTTTTCAGGCAATTCGTCGCTTTTTCCATACACATGGGTTCCTTGAGGTGGATACTCCCATCCGCCAGCCCCTCGTTATCCCCGAACAGAATATCATTCCCATCCCTTCCGGAACCTGTTTTCTTCAATCCTCTCCAGAAATGTACATGAAAAGACTGCTTGCCGCCGGATGTGAGAAAATCTATCAGATCTGCCGTTGTTTCAGGTATGGAGAGCATGGCAGGCTTCACAGGGAAGAATTTGTGATGTTGGAATGGTATAGGCTTGATGCGGATTATACGAGTTTGATGGAAGACTGTGTGAAGTTACTACAGTTTATACATTCGGAAATTGTTGCTTGCTCATTTCCTGTCTCCTTACATGAGGGATGGGAGAAGTTGACAGTTGAAGAGGCCTTTCAAAGGTATTGTTCAATTTCCTCCGGCACTGCATTGGAACAGGGGCGTTTTGATGTTTTACTTGTGGAAAATATTGAGCCTTATCTGGGGAGACAAACTCCTACAATATTGTATGATTATCCCCTGGAACTCGCTTCCCTTGCACGTCCCAAAAATGACTCATCCAAGGTGGCAGAGCGATTCGAATTATATGTTGCGGGCGTTGAGCTTGCCAATGGCTTCTCCGAACTCACCGATTCTGAACAGCAGCGGAGCCGTTTTGCGGAAGAATACAGGAAAATGGATAAATTTCATCGGCGATCAGAGAAAATGCCAGAACTCTTTTTACAAGATATCGGAAAAATAAACCAAGCTGCAGGGATAGCCATGGGGCTTGATCGTTTGTTTATGCTGTGTGCAGGGGAAGTTTCTCTCGATGGTGCGGTTACTTTTCAGCCGGAAGATCTTGATATGTAAGTGTCTTCTTGGATGGATTTACGTTGACACAATGTGTTAGGGTGTGATAGGATTTGTTGAACTAAGGGTTTGTCGATATCGTTAAACCCTATTCCGTCCTCTTTTTATCAGGAAGGCGGGCAAATCCCATAAAGGAGATCAAGACCATGGATGCAAAGGAACTGAAGAAGATCCTTGCCGGAATCGGAGTCGTCGGCTTGTTGGCTGGTGGCGGAGTATCCGTCCCAGGTAGTGCTGGTGCCAGAGG
>CAMZKT010000089.1 GCA_947311435.1 uncultured Desulfocapsa sp. | reverse complement strand
ATTTATTGAGTCAGCAAGGGGTCTCAGTTAATGAAATGGAACATACTCGAATGCTGTCGTTTTGTTGTGGGGAAGGTGGCTCATCCGGATTTATGCGACCGGATTTAGCGAAGACCTGGACGAGAAAACGGGTGGAAGAGGCGGGAGAAAAAGAAATCGTCAGTTATTGTGCAGGGTGTACCCATTTTTTAGGTGGAAGTGTAGCAACTTACCACGTTCTGGATCTCTGTTTTTTCCCTCAAACGGTATTGAGCGGAAGACAAAAAGTAAGCAAGGCTCCTTTTACATACTGGAATCGTTTTTGTTTCAAACGGAGGCTTAAAAAAGAAATGGAGAAAGGAGTCTTTGGTAGCCGAGAACAGCTGCGCTCTTGATTCTTTTCACATTTGTTGTATGGGGTTCTATCCGGGAAAAAATCCGTGAATCTGTTACTTGTTCACCTGAGTTATTTTTGCTCCTGAACTCCAGAGTGTCTCAATCATATCGTCCATATTTTCGCCGTTTACCCGAATGGTGAGCAGTTGCTGATTATGACTAAAATTCCTATGCAGTGCGACAGCACCGAGATCCATATCAAACTGCCTGCAAATCTCCATGACTGCATAAAATGATGATTTGTTTTTACTTATTTGTAACTCAATACGTACTCCAGGGTTCCCGATTCCCGAAAGTTCTGTAAAGGCTTTAAATATATCCGTTTCAGTTATAATTCCGACACAGCTCTCATCTTCCACCACAGGGAGGGCTCCAATTTTAAACTTTTGCATGAGAAGTGCCACACGTTCCAGTGAATCCATGGGACGTGCAGTGATGGGGTTCTCCGTCATGAATGAGGACGCTTTTGTGTGAGTTGCGATGATTCTGTCCTGTGCACTAACAGTGCTGTCAAGGGCAGAGGGAAGGGCCTTGTCGATATCAGTTTGTGTGACTATACCAATGAGTATGTCTCCTTCTACCACGGGCAGGTGCCTGAAATTTTGTTCCTTTATTATCTCTTGTGCCTGGCTGAGGGAAGTTTCTTTGTTGATGGTGACAGGGTTTTGGTGCATCCAGAGTTTGATAAGCATTAAGCAACCTCATGAAGTACAAATTTGGGTTAAACGGACTCCTTTTGTTTCGCTTACAAAGGGCTTTCAATTATTGTCCCTTTGCCGGTGTCCAGTGAAAGACAGATAGCGCTACGATCTCGTTCAAGGGTTTTGGTGGTGTTCCCAATGTGCACTTCTGTGCCACTGAAAATTGTTCCGTGAATAGTGATTGTAATGTCTTCAGCAAAAGAGTTTTTGCCATGGGTGTGCGACGTGGGAGGCGTTCCTGGAATGAGGTTGAGTTGTGTCATGTCGCGGTGAAGGGTCTCGATGGCGTCTTCCAATGATTGACGAATGGAGACGTTTTTTTGCAGCCCAAACCGTTTTAGAAAGCCAAGACGTTCCTGCTCAGTTTCACGAAGTTTTTCCCGCATACTCAAGAATCGCAGGTATCGCCCAGGTGCCACTGCTGCCGCAAGTAATGCCGGAGGGGAGCTTGGCGATCCAACATTTCCCAAAAAGAGACTTTTGCCACTCATTAATACCCCTGCCATGACTTGGCTTGACTCTCTGGCATGAATTTCTCCGTCCGCCATGATTCGGGAATGGTAAGCGTGTTCTCGGATAATTACTTTTCCTTTGCTTCTCAGGCGTCCTTGATCCATGAAGGTGATATCTGCGTCTCCCTTGACCGTTACCTTGCATTGTTCTCCTATTATGCCACCTTTAATCACAAGGTTGGCATCGCACCTGATGCTTGCTGCTCGGGCGTTTCCATTCAACAGCAGGTCTCCCTGGGTCTTAACTGAAAAACCTGGAAGAATTGTTCCATTTATTTCAACGGCGTTGTGCGATTCAATGTTACCGGTGCTGTAGTCAATGTTTCCGGAGATAATCTGTTTGGCACAGACCATGATGGAGTTATCTCTCACCAGTGAGAGAATGCCGCCACGGGTTGCGCGTATCGTTCTGCTCTTTTTGTCATACTCGGCATCCTTTAAAACCTCGACGGGTAAATCTTTTCCGGGAATTTGCGGAATTTCTTCTCCGCAAACATTTATCCCCGGTGTGCCACTTGTGGGAGGGATATTCGTGGCAATTATGTCTCCCTTGCTGACTCCAACAAACATTTTGCGTTCGCGGTAATCAATTTTTCCGTTTCCCATGAGCTTTCCAGGAAGAGGGCCTATTTCGATTAAAAATCTGAGGAAGCTGTTTGTTCCCTTCGAAGGAAGCAACCCTTGAGCCACCGGGATGTCCCTCAATAGAGCCTTTTCTTCACGGCATCGTATGAGCAGAGAGTCCAGGTCGCTCAGGGGAGGAGTAAGTTGGACACCATTGTCCCTAAGTATCGCGTCCAGGCGGGCACTTTTGAGTTCCCGGGAGCCACTGACGGGAGGATACAGTGTTACGGAAGCCGTCATTTTATCATGAGTAATAGACACGATAGGCTTCATATCAACCCGGATAAATGTCGTATTTCTCTCTGTTCTCTTTGATAATAAAGGATACCCATCAATGCTGGCCAGGAGTGTTGTTTTGTCTTCGGAGAGCTGTGTATGATTTCCCTGAATGAGTTCGGTTCGGTTTATTGAGCCTGGTTCCGATGAATTAGTTAGTTGCACGAGAGCCTGATCCTTTTGTACAAATTCAACTGTTTGGAAAAAGCTGTTTCCGCCTTCAGGTACTGACTCTGTGCGGAACAGTATGGTTGGAGGCGATAGATCTTGAATTTCTCTGGGAGGCTCGTTCATTGCTGGGATAAAATGCTTTGTGGTTTGACAAGTTGGTGCAGCCAGAGCCGACAGGCATTAAGCTGCCTCTTTTTTTTGATAATCGTGAAAATTGACTGCGATGCCTCACTGAAGGGAATGTGGATTTTCGGGAAAATATTCAGGCAGTGAAGAATGTTGAATCCGTGAGCGTTTTCGACGACAGGGCTGATTTCACCAGTTTCGAGTGAAAAAAGAGTTTTGTCAAGTTTGGGGCAGAGCTCACCGACTGTAATTTTACTAAGGAAGGTATTGTCTGTTGCTGAGCTACAATCGGAAAAGAGTTTTACTTCTTTGGAAAACGTGTTCGGCTTTGCAAGTACCCTCCTGTGAATGGAGAGAATTTTTTTCTGAGCAGCATTTTTTGTGCCTGGCGACTCTGAGTCGCAGCGAATCAGGATGTGGTTTGCACTGCGTTGTTCAGGTTTGTGAAATTCTGATTTGTTGTTTTTGTAGTAGCAGAATAAATCATCAGCTGTGATTTCCCTGATATTACATGAGATACGTGCAAGGATAGTTTCAACCCGAAGATCATTATGAAGGGCAATCGTATATTTTTTCAGTGAAAGATTGTTCTCCTTAATGGCAGCATGGAAATGTTTTTTGCTTGGGAACTCTTTTATTATTCCACGAAGTGTTTGATGCAAGACAGATTCCGGAATACTGACGCAGCATGCCTCCTGAGAACGAAGAATGATCCTGTGCAGTAACATCTCTTCCTGTGCATTTTGAAGGGCTTTTGCATATTGCTTTTGTGTCAACTTGCCTATGGGTTTCTGGTACTCTTGAAAAGCCACTTTCATAAGATGAAATGAGAGCATTGCGTCTATCTGTTTTTTAAACCTTTTCTGCTGCATGTGCTCCTCTGTTGGTAGTCGCTCAATTTCCTGTCCTTTTACCGGATAAGGTATTGTATCGTATTCCTTGAAGGAAGCAAAATTTTTCCGAATAGAGGTCAAAAAAAGAGAGGAGGAGAGAAGAGCAAGAGTACTGATAGTGATTCTCCTTATTGATTTATTCCTGTTCGTATATACTGTATTCGCAAAAGAATCGAGGAAACTACATGCCAAATTGGAGTACCTTACTCAGTGAAACTCAAGTTTTATCGACTTGTCGGGTGAGTCTGTTTGTGTCGATCATCGGATGTATGATGACTGGCAATGCTGCAGGCTCAGGACAGGAGGTTATGATGAATACTAAACAGACCAGGATGGTTAAAACAGAAAATAGGAGGGCCAATCATCTAATCCATGAAAAAAGTCCTTATCTCCAGCAGCACGCATATAATCCCGTTGACTGGTATCCGTGGGGGAAAGAAGCTCTTGAAAAGGCTGTCCGGGAAAATAAGCCTGTTTTTCTTTCTATTGGCTATTCAACTTGCCACTGGTGTCATGTAATGGCTCATGAATCTTTTGAGGATCAGGAGATCGCTGAGTATCTGAATGATTTTTTTGTGAGCATAAAGGTTGATCGGGAAGAACGTCCAGGAGTCGATCAGATTTATATGACAGCGACCCAGGCTATGACCGGGAGCGGAGGTTGGCCCATGTCTGTTTTTCTTTTACCAGATACGAAACCTTTTTATGCCGGGACGTATTTCCCTCCCCGTGCGATTGGTGGCACCCATGGCTTTTTGGATATCCTGAAGGCGATTCATAAGATATGGCTTGGGGACAAAAAGAATCTCGCTGATTTTGCTGAACAAATTACAGCACAGATTAGAAAGGATAGCCGTGTCGCATCAAAATCTATTGACAGTTCCTGGATTGATACAGGATTCTCCCAAATAGAGGGGAACTACGAATCGCAGTATGGAGGCTTTGCGCAGGCACCTAAGTTCCCGCGACCGGTTGTGATGGACTTTCTTCTTCGATACTATAAGGAAAGGGATAACAAAAATAGTCGGAACATGGCTTTGTTTACTCTGGAACAGATGGCAGCGGGAGGTATGTACGATCAAATTGGTGGTGGCTTTCATCGCTATTCGGTTGACGGGCAATGGCGTATTCCACATTTTGAAAAAATGCTCTATGACCAGAGTCAATTAGTGCTTGTGTATTTGTCGGCATTCCAGTTGACAGGAAAAGCATTATATAAACAGGTCGCAACAGAGACGCTTGAGTATGTGTTGCGTGATATGCAGCATTCTGAAGGTGGCTTTTATTCAGCAGAGGATGCGGATTCAATCAACCCCTATAACCCTGAGGAACACAGCGAAGGGGCGTATTACCTGTGGACAGAGGAGGAAATCAATTCCCTCTTGGGTGACAATGAGGCTGCCCTTTTTAAAGCCTATTTTGGCGTGGAAAAAAATGGGAATGCATTTCAGGATCCTCAGGAAGAGTTTACTGGCCGCAATATCTTGTACCAGGCAAAAGATCTTTCGGAGATTGCTCGCGAACAGGGGCTAAGTGCAACTGAAGCGGATAATATTCTGGCAGCCGCTCGATTAATCCTGCTGGATAAGCGAAAATCCCGAACAGCTCCGCATCTGGATGACAAAATTATCACATCCTGGAATGGTCTGATGATATCTGCTTTTGCCAGAGCTTCCATGGTATTGGGAAATAGTCGTTATCTTCATGAGGCCAGCAGAGCGACGGATTTTATCCTTAGCTGTCTTGTGCGGGGCGGCGAGTTAAAGCGTCGTTGGCGTGATGGAGAAGCGCGTTATGCAGCGGGTCTGGATGATTACAGCTTTCTTGTTCAGGGATTGCTTGACCTGTATGCGGCAGGGCATGACCCCGCTTACCTGAAAAGAGCCATTGAGCTGACGACGAAACAGGTCGAGTTGTTTAGCGATGAGAATGGGGGATTCTTTGATATACCGGAGTCTGAAGGTTTGCTCGCCAGAATGAAGGCTGCATATGACGGAGCAGAACCCTCCGGGAACTCAGTTGCGGTCATGAATCTGCTTCGTTTGTCCGCCATAACTGGAGGTGAGCAATGGGCCAGACTGGCAGATGAGTGTATTAAGTCATTTGGGAAGTCACTTGGTGAATATCCGGCAGCCATGCCCTTGATGCTCAGTGGCGTGGCCTTGCAAACGGGAAAGAAAAGGCAGATAGTGATCGCAGGTGAGAAGGGCGCTGCTGATACTGATGAATTGCTGCGTGAGGTGCATGGCAGGTATCTTCCTGGTACCTTGGTGTTGCTTGCTGATGGTGGCGAAAATCAGGATTTCCTGAAAGAAAAGCTGCCGTTTATGGCAACAGTTCAACGGATTGATGGCAGAGCGAGTGCGTATGTGTGTGAAAACTTCACTTGTAGGATGCCTGTGAATACAAGGGAGGAACTGGCTATTTTACTTGATGGAAGCGCTCGTTGGTAGCAGAACAGACAGGACAGTGTACCGGAGCTTTTTCTTCCATGATAAATCCGCAAAATGTACAGACATGGTAGCTGGTCTTTTTTCCCGAGCTTCGGTCGAGTTTCTTCTTCAAGCTGAGATGCACACGCGCCACTTTTATTGACTGAAGGAAGATCGATTGTGTTGTTCGCTCTCCAATATATTCCGCTGCTTTGAGGACTTGCTGGTAATGCTCCAAAAGGCATGGGATTTCTGTTGCAAAGGCGGAGTGGCAGTTGATCTCATTTCCCCCAATGTGGCCACGAAGCTGGAACAGAAGGCGCCGGGCAAGGGTGTCTTCTGAGATGGCTATGGCGCCAAAGAGTTTTGCCAGTTGTTGGTGGCCGTCCTGTTCTGCCCGGAGAGCATACAGTTTTTTTCTGGCTGCACACCGGGATACCTCGAGATAGATTGCTTCTATTTGTTTGCGGGTTTTGTTATCCATCATTTGTGTTAATTACTGATATGTGTTATAACTGGAGCATTGTAATTTCATGATTAAGTTTGTTTACTCTTCAACTGCTTGTAACTCACAAAATGTTACAATAAATAGTT
>CAMZKT010000088.1 GCA_947311435.1 uncultured Desulfocapsa sp. | reverse complement strand
TCAAATGGACGAATATAGACCACTCCTAAACAGTTACAGTCCGGTGGCCTGGCTAAATGACGGTGCCACCTGAACAGTTACAAAATAACAAAAAAAAAGAAAAAGAACCTATCTATAAAAAAGTAACCCGTCTTTTAATTAAAAGTAACATTTTTGTTCAAAAAGTTGTACAAGGGGGGCTTGTAAAATATCAACACAGATATCTCTTTTTCCCTGTATACATAGGACAATGAAGAAACAAACACATTCAAATGAACAACTCGAAGACTTAAGTTGTCTTTATGAAATAACAAAAAGCCTGGCCTCCTCTACGGATCTCAAGGAATGTCTTGGAGAAACCATGTCCTTAATCGACTCCATGAAAGCAATGGAGAATGGAACAGTTACGATAATAAATCCGACTACTGGTAATCTTGAAATTGAGATTGCCCATGGAATCAATGCTGAGGGCCGAAGGCGCGGGAAATATCAAATAGGGGAGGGAATCACCGGAAAAGTCGTGGCATCGGGTGAGCCTGTCATTGTTCCACATATTGCTGAAGAACCGATGTTTTTAAATAAAACACGGGCAAGGGGGGGTGTTTTAAACCAGGATCGTTCATTTTTATGTGTTCCCATTCGAGAAGGAAAGCAAATCATAGGAGCACTCTCTGTTGATAGAATATATAAAGAGGGGATAAGCATGCAGGCTGAAGCCGATTTGCGTTTCCTCACAATTCTCAGCAGTATTATCGCTCAGACAACCAGGAGGATTCAAACAGTAAATCAGGAACAGGAAGATTTACGAGTTGAAAATAGTAAGCTCAAAAGGGAACTCTCCCAGAAAAACAAAATAAACGATATCAGAGGGAACTCCAGTAGGATGCAAGAAGTCTATGAAATGATTCATAGAGTTGTGGATTCGAATGCCACAGTGCTTCTACGGGGAGAGTCTGGTACTGGAAAAACGCTGGTTGCAAAAGCGCTTCATTATAACAGTAAAAGAGCTGAGCAACCTTTTATAGTTGTTAATTGTTCAGCTCTTCCCGAAACGCTTCTGGAAAGTGAACTTTTTGGCCATGAAAAGGGTGCGTTTACCGGTGCCAGTGAACGTAAGATTGGTCGCTTTGAACAAGCTGAGGGAGGCACCCTCTTTCTCGATGAAATTGGTGAAATAAGCCATGCAGTGCAGGTAAAGCTGTTAAATGTTGTGCAGGAGCGAACCTTCCAGCGCCTGGGATCAGGAAAGTCAATAAATTGCGATGTCCGTTTAGTGGCTGCAACAAATCGGGACCTTGAAAAGGCAGTGGAAGACAAAAGTTTCAGAGAGGATCTTTACTACAGGCTTAATGTCTTTCCTGTATACATGCCGCCGCTTCGTGAACGTAGAACAGATATACTCCTCCTCGCCGAATATTTTCTTGAAAAATACGCCAATGAAAATAATCGTCATATTAAGCGTATTTCGACTCCAGCCATTGATATGCTTATACAGTATCACTGGCCTGGAAATGTGAGAGAATTGCAAAATTGTATGGAACGTGCGGCCTTAGTATGTGATGGGGAGACTGTTAAAAGTATTCATTTACCGCCAACATTACAGACATTGGACTCAATCAGCCACAGCAGTACCCCTTTATCATTATCTGCAGCGGTGGAAAGTTTTGAAAAAGATATTATTATAGATGGGTTAAAGAAAAATAAAGGCAACCAGACCCGCACAGCAAAGTATCTTGATACCAGTCTCAGAATTATAAACTATAAAATTCATCAGTATGATATTGATCCAAAAAAATTCAAACATAATATACAATGAAACTTCTTCTTCATGTCTGCTGTGCTCCCTGTTCCACGTACACTTTGAGAAAATTACGTGAACAGGATATCGATGTGTCCGGCTATTTCTATAATCCAAATATCCACCCTTATCGTGAATTTAGAAAACGTATGGTAACACTCCGTGACTTTGCAACAAAGCAGAATTTTCCACTTATTGTAGAGTCTGAGTATGGGCTAACGGAATACCTCCATAAAGTAGTCTTCAGCGAAAAGCAAAGGTGTATGATTTGCTACGAAATGCGTCTCGAAAAAACGGCACAAAAGGCGGTTCTTTCTGGTTCAGATGCCTTTTCATCAACACTTTTATACTCCAGATATCAGAATCATGAAGCCATTACTCGTATGGGTCGAAAAATTGCTGAAAAATATGGTGTTCAATTCTATTATGAAGATTTCAGAGATGGATGGCAAGAAGGAATAGATAGGGCCATTTCCATGGATTTATATAGACAAGCCTATTGTGGATGCATTTACAGCGAGCAGGAGCGCTACGACAAGAAGTTAAAGAAAAAACTAAAACAAGCACGTAGACAGGAACAGATTACGTCCTGAAACAGTGTTCCCCCTTATTTTTAAAGAGGTTTTTCATGGTCAATATTATAGTGCTGGCAACTACAAATAAAAATAAAGTTATAGAATTTCAGGAGATGGTAAAAGATCTTTCTGTGGAAATTCGTTCTATTGAGGATTTTGGTCCCATTCCTGAATGTATTGAAGATGGTGAAACCTTTGATGACAATGCATATAAAAAAGCCTTACATACTGCACGAATTCTGGGTCTTCCTGCCATTGCTGACGATTCAGGCCTGGAGGTAGAGGCTCTTGGTGGAGCACCAGGCGTGTACTCCGCTAGATATGCTGGAGAATCTGCAACTGAAGAAGAAAACTGTGGGAAACTATTGAAGGAAATGGAGGGCAAGGAGAATCGTAAGGCCACTTTTCAATGTGTACTTTCCATTGCTGTTCCCTCAGGACCGGCTCTCACCTATGAAGGGAGTTGTGAAGGTACAATTTTAACAGAAAGACAGGGGGAGTCAGGTTTTGGCTATGATCCTCTTTTTTACTATGAACCTCTCGGCAAAAGCTTTGCAGAGTGCAATATGGAGGAAAAAAATAAGGTGAGTCATCGTGGTAAAGCACTCGCTGACGTTCGTAGAGAGTTTGATAAAATTCTTATTTGGTTGAATCAGCGGCTGGCTGAAGAAAAGCCTGCCAAGCCAGATCATAGTGAATTTGAAGAGAATGATTGGTCAAAATAGATAAAAGTGGTGGTGAATTCCAAATGAAAACAACTCACCACTTTTATTGGAAAATTTTATTTAACCGTCATCATAACTTTATTTCTGTGCTTTCAATAAGTCACGAATTTCAGTAAGCAATATTTCTTCCGCAGAAGGCTCGGGTGGTGTTTCTGGCTTTTCTTCTTCTTTTTTCTTCAATGAGTTCATCATTTTTACCGCGATAAAGATAGCAAATGCAACAATTGTAAAATCAACAATTGTTTGCACAAATTGACCATAGGAAATAACAACGGCCGGTACATCGCCCACAGCCTCCTTGAGAGTATACCCCAAACTAGTAAAATCAACACCTCCCAGGAGTACACCAATAGGAGGCATAATTACATCAGCAACAAAAGAAGAAATAATCTTACCAAATGCTGCACCAACGATAATACCAACTGCCATATCAACTACATTACCTTTTATTGCAAAGTCTTTAAATTCCTTAATCATACCCATGCTAAATCACATTTATTGATTTTTACAAGCCTGATGTTCCTTGTAGTAGGGAACACCGATTAATACAAATTAACCCTTATTGTCACAATCATATGCGAGACTATCTATCTTCCAAATCTAACAATCTTTCAATATCCATCTTTGACTATATATACGCCTACCCCCATTCTTAAACCACCAGTTGATAAATTTAAGGTGGAATCTGCAGTTCCTTTTTTACAGCGACTGACAATGTATCGTCAGTTTATTGTCCTCCCTGTTGCATTGATGGTACTGATAAATAAAATCCTTGAAGTCTTGTACAAAATTGAGCAAAGTCTTTACGTGCATTTACTCCTTTCTTCAGGATTTCCTCGAGATTTGTGCGACCAGTGAACTCGTAATTTTTTCGGAAGCACTTCCAAACAAAGGGAGCTGCGTCTATAAGCGTCTACAATATTGGTGAAACATGAAACATTCATTTGAAATAAGTCAGATAGGTATTATCCATAGTCCGTATAAAACGAAGGAAGAGTGTCCTGTCCAGGGAGCATTTCAGCTGGAAGGCGTGGGGACTGTGGAATTGTACCCAGAGTATGAAGAGGGTTTGGATACCATCGAGACTTTCTCTCACCTCATGTTGTTTTATATCTTTGATAGAGCAGGAAAGGTGGAATTGTGCAGACCAACATTTCTGGACGATGCTCCCCATGGCATCTTTGCTTCCAGACATCCTTGCAGGATAAACAGTATTGGACTTTCCATTGTAAAACTGGAAAAAAGAGACGGGAATATACTGGAGGTTGGTGGAATTGATATTCTGGATAATACGCCGCTTGTGGATATAAAGCCGTATGTCCCGATTTTTGACCATGTGAAAAATGCCAAAGATGGATGGGTGGGGGATGTCACTATTCGTCCGAAACCACCAGGAAGAGAATGAGGACAGTATTGCGTGATTCGAGAGTAGAGGACTTCTTCTTCTGCAGTGGAGTTTGCAAGACAAGCGCTGAATAACAATTATCTCAGCTACGGAGAACTGGCGATGACAGTCGGAAAATCCCATATTCGTAAGGATTCAAGAGCAAAAGTCACCGGTAAAACTCGTTATACCGATGATTTCAGTATGCCGGGCATGTTGCAGGCAAAATATGT
>CAMZKT010000087.1 GCA_947311435.1 uncultured Desulfocapsa sp. | reverse complement strand
GTCAGGAGGAACGCTATGGACAGTGCCAATGGATTGAATGAGTCTATTGTCATGTCGAAGACATATATTCCCACCAAAAAGTAGAAAAAGGTTCTGAAACTGGTGGCAAGAAGCTTGTATAAATAGGATGAGAACAGGATGGTGACAATGGAAGTAGGTGTCACTAGCAGTGATTCCAGGGTACCTGCAATTTGTGATGTCCTGATTTCTTCGGCAAATGTGTTGGTTGACAGGGTAAAGTAATCGGTTAGGGCAATACCAATCAAAACAAAGGAAAAATAATTTCCACCATAGGGTGAGAGATGGTGAATTTGCTGGCCGTCAAACATTTTTGAAAGAAGAAAAAAGGAAAAGACGGTGAAGACAATCCCGATTCCCTGTGAGACAAAATGAAGACGGTAGCTGATGGCAGTTTTAAAATCACGTTTAAAGAAGGCGACTGCTTTAAGCAGAAAGCACAAGTAACTGTTCATTGTGGTACCTTGACAGCCTGTGTACTTATGTTGCTGAAGGCTTCTTCCAGGCTGGAACAGGAAGACGAGCGTATATCGTTCATTTTTCCTGTGTAGAGAACTTGTCCTTGTTTAAGGATAACTACTCGATTACACATCAGTTCCGCTTCGTAGAGGTTGTGAGTGCACCAGATGACGGTTGTGCGGTTAGTTTGGACAAGTTCCTTAATGAAAGATTGAAGTTTATGAGCAGCGGTCGGATCAAGGCTGTTTGTTGCCTCATCAAGAAGAAGAATCTCCGGTTTGGAGAGCATAGCGCGGGCAATGGAAAGTCGTTGTTTTTGTCCTGCGGAATAGGACATAAATTTGAAATCTGCTTTGTTTTCCATACCCACCAGTTGAAGAACTTTTTGAATACGTATTTTTTTATCAGAACCATGGAGGCTGTGAAGGCTGGCAAAGAAATCGAGATTGTCCCTTCCGGTGAGGCGCCAGTAAAAACTTCGGTCATTGGTGTTGACAAGAGCTATCCTGGTGCGAATTGCCATCGGGTTGCTGTCGAAAGAGATACCAGCAAGCCTAACCGTGCCACTATCCGGAGTGACAAGTGTGGCAAGGATTTTGATAAGAGTAGTTTTTCCGGCTCCATTGGGTCCAAGCAGGCCCAAGATTGTTCCCTGTTGTACTGTAAGGCTTACGTTATCCAGGGCTTTTATGTATTTCGGGGAACGAAATATGAAGGTCTTCCAGTTACGTTCAGTAAATGTCTTGGAAATGTTATGGAGCTCAATCGCAGGGATCAAGGGGGCTGTAGAGTGTATTGGAGGTCTGTTGTTTGCCCTGTTGTGTGAGGGGGTAGGTTTCATAGTGTGGTGAGAGGGATTAGGGCCTAGGGGGCAGGAGTCCTCTACCACTCAACAAAGCTTTTCCTTTATGTAAGAAGACAAAGTGTCCTTGATTTCCGGATGTTCAAGGGCAAAAGCCAGGTTGGCCATTTGGAAACCCGCTTTGTCACCGCAGTCAAAGCGGGTGCCTTCAAAACGGTAACCAAAAATTGGTTGCTTGGTTAAAAGTTGTGACATCGCATCCGTGAGCTGTATTTCACCACCTGCTCCTTTTCCCTGTTCACCGAGGATTTCAAATATTCTTGGCGTTAATATATATCTTCCGATGACGGCCAGGTTTGATGGTGCTTCCTCTGTGGGTGGCTTTTCCACCATTCCTTTTATGCGAAATGTCATGTCCGCAGGATTATCCGCATCGAGAATACCATATCTGGAGGTTTCCTCCCTGGGGACTTCGATGACGGCTACGGTTGATGCTCGTAATCTGTCAAATTCTTTAACCATTTGGTGTAAAACAGGAGTCTCGCTCTGGATCAGGTCGTCGGCCAGTAAAACTGCAAAAGGCTCGTCTCCCACAACATCCCGTGCACACCAGATTGCGTGACCAAGGCCTAGAGGCTCGCTTTGTCTTGTGTAAATAATAGTGCCGGATTCCGGAACAAGGCACTCAATTTCTCTTAACACTTCAAGCTTTTTACGTTGTCTCAAGGTCTCTTCCAGCTGGAAAGATCGGTCAAAATGATTTTCAAGCGCACCTTTTCCCCCGCCTGTGACAAAGATTAACTGTTCAATACCCGAGGAAAGTGCTTCTTCAACGGCATATTGTATTAAGGGTTTGTCAACTACGGGGAGCATTTCTTTGGGCATGGCCTTGGTTGCGGGGAGAAAGCGAGTGCCAAGTCCTGCTACCGGGAAGATAGCTTTTTTAATTTTCATTTGGCCACCTGGGGCAGAGGGAATAGAATTGAAGAGATATCTTGAAGCTTAACCATATTTTAGTGAACAATGACAAAACTATCCACTAAAAAAAGCTCAAAGAGCATAGAAAACAAGAGTATAATATGCTTAGTATAAATTCTTCTTGCTATTAATATATGATTTGAGGTCTGATTAGATAAGGGGTTCGCCATTTTAAAAGATATTCCTGCTTTCACAGCACGGTATCTTTTGTTATCAGTCTGTAAGCAGTCACATGATCGTCGGTTGGTGGGTGAACCACAAAATATAAAGGAAACATAATGAAATATCTGATGATTATCCTGAGCATTGTCGTGTGTAGCTCAATGGTGAGTCTTTTCTATTTGCTGCCATCGAATTCAAGCCCGGCAGCTGATGTGGCACTGCATGTTAACGGGCATCCTATCACGAACAAAAACATCGATGAACAGGGGCGAACTCAAGGCTACCATTCGGTCAACAGAGAAGGGGATATTGACTCACTTGTAACGAAACAGCTCTTGATCGATGAGGCTCAGCGACTAGGGCTTGATAAGAGAGAAGATTTCAGGATGGCCCTAAAGAACTACTATGAACAGACGCTGGTAGCTGTACTGACCGACTACAAACTTGCTTCTCTGGAAGTCAAAATAGGCGAACAGGATATAGAGAGATATCTTGCAGGTTCAGGAAAACATTTCATTTTCACCCAAATTCCATTGGGAAAGGGTGGGGAACCGCTTGAAGAACAGGGGCGGCAGAACCGTGTGCTGTTCGATGATTTGTCCGAATCTCTCAGGTTACTCCTCACAACTATTCAACCTGGTGAAGAAGTGAGGCAATTTGAGACAGGAACAGAGGTAAGTATTATCAGGCTTGATAAAGTAGAAGCCATAGGTACTTTTGCACCAATTCAGTATGATCGTGACAGAGTGCGTGAGCTGCTACAGAACTACAGGGAAAGTTTGGAGATGGGACGCTGGATAAAAAACTTACGGGAAAAATCGTCAATAAGCGTATCTGGCGAGGAAGGATAAAATGACTAATCTAGGATACAAACGAAGAAATATTTTTATAAAGAAAAACCTTCAGGGAAAACTGATCCTTGGGTATTTTATTTTTGTGGTAACAGGATGCTTGCTTTTCACAGTTATTCTTGCGTTTCTGTCGGCAGATAGTCTGACAGTTGTGTATCAGGACAATGATCTTCGGATCGGCCAGACTCCTTTTATGCTTGTGAGGCAGCTACTTACTGCAAACTGGATTTTCCTTGTCGCCGGGAGCTTTTTTGTCGTAATCATTGCAATGATGATTACTCATAGGTTGGCCGGTCCTCTGTTTCGTCTGGAACGTGCCGTGGACAACATGAGCAATGGGCAACTCAATGATGTTATTCATCTTCGGGAAAAGGACGAAGGAAAAGAGTTGGCGGCCAAGCTAAATCTTTTTAACAGTAAACTTTCCCGGGATTTTCAACATATTGGAAAAAAGTCCCGCAATATGGAGGATCTCCTTGCTCAATACTCCTCGCTGGATCCTGAGAATGCAAGCTCCGATGACTACCGTTCTCTTTTTCAATCCATAGCCAGACAGAACAGGTCAGTCCAGGCTGTCATCGAGAAATACCAATTACTCGATGACTAGGTTGTTTTTTTCAATTGTAGCAGTCTTTTTCTGCTTCTTTTTCGTAGCCGGCAGTGTTTGTGCTCAAGAGCACAAAAGTCGCTATGTAACTCTTTGGTACGCCGACAGAGCGGTATTGGAGGAGTTTGATGACAATCTGCGCTTAAACAGAAAGCTGCGTAATGGTATGCGAAAAAACAATGTGATTACGGTGGCAGACGGGGTGTTAGCTAAAGCTGATATTATCGTAGAGAAGGTGCAGGTTGTGCTTGATATGTTCCCGAATAGTTATCATGTCCGTCTTGTGGTTCTTCCAGACTCTGATGATGTGGCGCGTGTGTATCAAAGCCGATATGGAAAGCGTGTCAATCATATTGCCTATTATTCTATTTCCGAGAAGACTATTTATATTTCCGCGGATGATGTCAGCCTGCGTGTTCTTGCTCATGAGATAGGACATTCTGTCGTTGACCATTTTTTTAAGGTACGCCCACCATACAATATTCATGAGTTGATGGCTCAATTTGCCGAAAAGCATGTTACTGATTGAGCTGTTGGATGAAAAAGCGATGAAGGAATTTTCTTATTCTTTTGGAAGCCTTTCCGTCTCCGTAAGGATTCTGACGGCAGAGTTGAACTGATGCTTTCTCTGTTGTCATTAGCTGTTTTTCTGTCTCCGCAACAATTGCATCACAATTGGTACCCACCAATGTGGCCGTTCCTGCTGCAATTGCTTCCGGCCGTTCCGTGGTATTGCGCATCACCAGCACAGCCTTTCCAAGGGAAGGCGCTTCCTCCTGTATCCCGCCAGAGTCAGTTAAAATACATTTGCACTGATCCATGGCATGGACGAATGGTGCGTAATCAAGTGGTTTAATCAGGTGTATGTTTTTGTATCCACTTAGAAGTGAATGGACTGGCTTTTGCACCATGGGGTTAAGATGAACGGGGTAAATAAAGTGAATATTCGGGTGGCGTGTGGCCAGTGTTGAAATGGCCTTACAGATGTTGAGAAATCCGTCGCCAAGGTTTTCTCTGCGATGCCCGGTGATGAGAACATAGGGGGTTTGATTCTTGATGATGGTGCTTGCAGAACCGAAAACATCTCCCCACTCTTTTTGGGAAGCGACTTTTTCCCGCACCCATAACAGGGCATCAATGACACTGTTTCCTGTAACGCTGATGGTGTCGGCTGCGATTTTTTCATTCAATAAATTTTGACGGGCTTTTTCGGTGGGAGCCAGATGCAGGCTGGCCAGGCGGGAGGTCATTACCCGGTTGCATTCTTCGGGAAAAGGTGCTGCCATGTCTCCCGTACGTAATCCGGCTTCAACATGGGCAACAGGTGTTTGGGAGTAGAACCCGGCCAGTGCTCCCGCAAAGCATGTTGTTGTGTCACCGTGAACCAGGATCATGTCTGGTTGCTCACGGGTGAGTATGTCACGTAGACCCAGGAGAACCTTGCTCGTAATATCGAAGAGATCCTGTCTGTCCTTCATGATGTTGAGGTCGTAATCAGGAGTAATCTCAAAGAGATCGAGTACCTGATCCAGCATCTGGCGATGTTGGGCGGTGATACAGAGTATGGAGGTAAAAAAAGGATCGCTCTCCAACTCCTTAACAATGGGAGCCATTTTGATGGCCTCCGGGCGTGTACCGAACAGTGAAAGAATTTTCATGAGTAGTGATGTATGTGGGGTGTTTTTTTACTCGAGGGTGTCAATAAAACTGTGTAGAATATCGTGTTGTTGATCCGTCATGTTGAGAAATCTGAAACCATGAATATGTTCTCCGTTCAGGGTGGATATCCAAAGATGCTCCACGGTGAACTGTACCGACTGGCTGTTGAAAGAAATGTCCACCAGAACACCTGACCTCATGGAAGTTAATTGTGGAATTGTTGCCATAAATCCTCCCGTTGAAATATTACAGATTGTCCCGGGAAGGGGGTTTTTGGTGTGAATTGTGTGACATTTAGCCGGAATGTCAACATCGTACCTGGTGTTCTTACGTATTATCTGAAGAGTGTCAATTACGTGGAAAACATACTTTAAAAGCTTCGATGGAAAACCGGAAGAAGAACGTTTTCTCCGCATTCGATAACTATAACGAAGAAGATCAATAATAAAGAGTGAAGAAATAAAAATAAAGACAAAATAGAAGATAAACAGCAAAAAGAGGGCATTGTCTTGCACCCCATAAAACGGCCCCAGGAGGCTGATGCCACCAAGAATCGCGCTGATACCGATAATTATTTTCACCGTGCTCAGCCGGCCAAATCCGTAGCGCATGAAAATGTGGTGGAGGTGATATTTGTCTGGGTGGAACGGACTTTTTCCATGCATGATTCTTTTGGTCATCACCGTCAAAGTATCGGAAATGGGTACGGCAAGAATTAATAGAGCCGTAATTGGCGACATACACGGGTTGTTCCCCTGCGTCATCGCAAGAGCCATGAACCCCAATGTGAATCCCAGACAAAGACTCCCGGCATCACCCATAAAGAGGGAAGCTGGATGCCAGTTGAAATAGAGGAAGCCTAAAACAGCCCCGGCAAAGGCCAGGTTCAACAGAAGATAACACTGGTTTTGTGCAAGGGATGCGTGGGTTGCAAAGATCAGGAAAGCAACAAAACTCACTCCTCCTGCCAAACCATCCAGCCCGTCAATAAGATTAATTGAGTTGATAACTCCAAGCATACAGAAAACAGTAACAAGAACTGACAGCCAATATCCGGGGATGTTAATTTCTCCCAGTCCAAAAAGATCCCCAAAGGAAACTAAGCGGATATTGCTGAAATAAATGAGCAGCGCAACCGCCACAATCTGGCCGATAAACTTTTGTTTGTGATCGAGTTCTTTTAAATCGTCAAGAAACCCTATAAACAACATTAAAGCCAGACCTGCAAAAAATCCCCTCAGCCCCGTGGGAGGGAGTAGAAGGGCTGCCGCAAAGCAGGCCGAAAGGACAAAGCCAAAACCACCGACAAGGGGTTTGGGGACAACATGCATTTTCCGCTGGTTGGGTTGGTCAAGAAGATTGATTCTTTTTGCAATGTGCACAAGCTTTGGCAGTGTAAACAGGGCGGAGAAGAGTGCTATCAAAAAAACTAGTATTGGTTTTGTTTCCGGGGTGATCATAATATTAATAGGTGTCGCAGTGGGAGTGAGGCTTGGAGGATAATTGTTAGTGTTATTCGGTGACTGGATAAAGAACCTTGAAACACGGTAACACCTTTTTCCGGTAAGTATAAGGATAAATTGGATTACGGGACCAATTTAATCAAAATGTACTGTGCAGAATTTTCTTAATAATCTCATTAAAATGGAATAAACTAAAAACAAGTTGCGTGCCTTAATTGTTCCTTCTATTATTGTTTTCTTTGCAGCCTGCCCGAAGCGTGAGACTGAAATATTCACATACCAATCTCATCGGCCGAACAAAATAATACAAAGATGATAGTGACACTGGTAATTGTATTGTTTGCCATTCCATGTTTGTGGGTCTAAAACATAGGCGCAAGAGGTACCTGATGCTGTCTATAGAACTGTCGCGTACATAAATATGAAAGAATGAAAATCTGTTGTTTTTTTTCACGGGAGTGTTTTCACTGGTGAGCTCAACTTCTTTGGATGCAATGTCTACAAGGTTTGCTACTCTCTGGTCTTCTTTAATCTTTTGCAGAGCTATATCTGGTAAATCCACTTTTAGTATGCGATGAGCCAGTTCAAGTCCTACCAGCAACATTCTCTCACATTGGAGATCTTCGGCAAGATTAAACACCATCTCCCAATCCAGATTCTGCTTTTCAAAAAGGAGCATAGCGACTCCACGTATCCATTCCAGCCTTTCCCAGATATGCTTAGAGCCATGAATACACAGATAGACAAGGAGCTGTTCGCTCGAAAGATTCGCAATAAGTTTTCCTGAGAGGTGTATTTCGTATAAATGAGATTGAAGCATTTCAAAAGTTAATGGACGAGCAAGATATGCCCCGGATAAATCCCAGTGGAGTTCAATAATAATCGTGCTGCCTTCTCTAACGAAGGAAAGATTGTCTTCATGGCAGGAGTAAGCAAGCAGTCTGCTTCTGTCCAAGTGAAGTTCCGGGCAGTACCCGCAGGAGAGGAGGAGGGTGTACGCTTTTTGTAGGTCACAATGGCGAATAAGAATGTCCAGGTCACCAAAACTGCGTAACCCAATGTCCTTGTACAAATCCATCGCTAAAACAGGTCCCTTGAAAGACAATGAAGGGATATTTTGCTCTTTAAATATATCCACGATCTGCATCAGAGCCCCTGTTTGAAAAAGGCTGCGGGTGCAGCTACTGAAGAAAGTCTTTTTGATCTGTAGGGTGATGTCTTTGGGCAAAACCTCCTCGCAGTACCGTTTCAGTTGACTACACAGCAAAGGGAGTAAGGCATGTAGCGAAGATTTTTGAAAGAGATATTCCCAATCCAACCCGCTCTCCACGAGGCTCCTCATTAGAAAAATCTCGTCGTTGCTTAAGGCTGTCCTGCTGCAGTACAATATCAGCTGGGCTTCATTTTCATGTGTTTTTTGCATCAGCCCTCCGGGCCAGCTGAAGGAAGTGTTGCTTTTTGAATAATTGCCAGAGGAGGAGTAGTATAATAGCTGTTACAATGCCGATAAGGTTGTAGCCAAGGTCTCCAAAGCTTGTTTGCCGTTTTGGAACCAACATCTGAAGGATTTCGAGGGTGCTGCCCATGGTTGCCATCAGGATGGTGATGCTGAATAATTTGTTTTTATATATGGAGCCGAGAAGGAAGGTGAGCAAGGTGTAGGCCAGTACGTGACCGTAGTCTGAGATAAACTGGACATGAGCTTTAACCCAGTGTGGTGAGAGCCCCATGAGGCTGCCAGCGTGTTTGTAAATTTTAGAAACAGTGTCACAGCTGAACAGGGAAAGACAAATAACGGCAGTGGTAACGGTGATGGTAATTGTAAGAGACAGGTGTAGTTTAGTCATGAGAATAGTAGCCAAGGCCAAGTCGTTGCTTTAACACACGTAATATAAACAAAGGGCTTGATATAAAGTTCCTCCGGAACAATCTTCTTGGCTCCTGCAACAACCTCGGCAGCCATTCAAGACCGATCTTCTGGAAAAATGGATGGGATCGTTTCACGTTCCCAACGTAAAAGTCAAATACCGCCCCAATGGCTCCGATGCACTTCACCTCAAGTAGATCCCGGTGTTGATATATCCATTTTTCCTGCTTAGGCGCCGTCATCCCAACCCAAAGCACATCGGGCCGGACTTTATTCACGGCCTCAATCATTCTTCGACTGTCAACGTCATTGAATTCTGGTTTATAGGGTGGAGAGTAGGAACCGGCAAAATGAATGCTCGGATAATCGACCGCCATTTTGGCTTTGATGGCTTGCAATGTCTCTTCACTGGCACCCAGGAAGAAATAACTTCTGCCCCCGCTCTTATTTAAGAGAGCGCTCAACCCTGAAAATACATCACTGCCAGTCACCCGCTCACGTATTGTGCCCCCAAGGACCTTTGAGGCGAGAACAATTCCAACTCCATCCGCTGTAAGCAAATCAGCATCATGGATGGCGCGAGAAAAGG
>CAMZKT010000086.1 GCA_947311435.1 uncultured Desulfocapsa sp. | reverse complement strand
TACTTTAACAGTAACTGTTCAGCAGCACTTCATCTGTGTTCGATCAGGCTTACTCACAGAGGACTACTCTAGTTCACAAGCCTGCTTGAACGCATATAAAGCACTGCTGAACAGTTACAGCTCGATGTTTCTGCTGATTTTTCAATTTCACCTGAATAGTTACTTTAACAAACCATTTAAAACGATGGTAACGGAACGGTGCAGGGGATATGTCTCTTGCATCGTTTTTTTTTCAATTTTCCCATTTTTGTGCTTTTATGCAACCACTCGAATTTATAAAATATACTCCCCGGAGCAACTGTGGTGATTGTGGATATGCCGCTTGTCTGGCATTCGCTGCTGCCGTTACAAAAGGCGGCGAGAACCCCGGAAAATGTCCCCATATTGATCTTACTCAATTAGGTGATGAGTTCACCTCGGAAGAAAGAGGGCGGAATGGACTGAAAGGGGTTGGGGAACTGCTCGATGAGAAAGATGTGGAACTGGTTGCGTATCTGAAGCGAAAAACCAGTAAGGTTGATTTTGAAAAAGCTTCTGAATCCTTGGGGTGTCAATGGTCCGGAGCGAAAAAGGATAGCTTGCTCTTTCAATTCTTTGGTCGCGATGTAGAGCTTTCCCATCATTATATTCTTATTGATGGAAAAGAAGTGGATGACCCCCGGGATCAAATTCTTTTATATAACTATGTCCATTTTGGTGGTGGCGATAAGCCCGATCAGGAGTGGGTCGGCATGGAATCTCTTCCAAATTCAATTTCAAAAATTCGTACACTTCGAGTGTATTGTGAGGAACGCATAGCAGAGCATTTTACTGGAAAACCGGAGATCTTGAAAGGAACAGCTTCACGGTTGGGCGCATTGGTACAGAAAAATCCAGAGCAAAGCTGTTCGGCCGCAATTTTGGTTCAAGCTTTACCACGTTTACCATTGTTTGTTCTTTTTTGGGACGAGGAGAAAGATGAAGGGTTTTCTGCACGGGTTAAAGTTCTTTTTGATAAAAAAGTGTTAGATTTTCTTGATATAGAGTCGTTGGTTTTTGTTTGCGAACGGCTGGCTGAGCGATTGGTGGAGCTTACATGACAGCAGATCTTGAACGATTGGTGGATAGGATTTATCAGAAAAAAATTCTTGTGGTTGGTGATATTATTATTGATCACTTTATCTGGGGCTCTGTGAGCAGGATCTCTCCAGAAGCGCCTGTACCTGTTGTGAATGTCACACAAGAAGATTTTTTACTTGGTGGTGGCGCAAATGTCCTGCACAATATTTATTCTCTTGGGGGGGAAGCTGTTCTTTGTGGAATAATTGGTGATGATGAAATGGGTTGCCGACTTCAGGAACTCCTGCAACATCTGGGTGCTTCCACCGATGGTCTTGTGAAAGGAGCGCGTCCGACAACTGTTAAGACAAGAGTCGTTGCCCAAGGACAGCAGGTGGTACGTTTTGATCGGGAGCAAACAGGTATCCCTTCTGACGAAACCATTGCTTCCATGGTAGAGTTCCTTGAACACAATATGGAATACTTCGATGCGGTTATTATTTCAGATTATTACAAAGGGGTTATTGGGCAAACTCTCATGTCTAAACTTCTTGATAGGGTGAATACTCTTGCAACATCTGGGAGGCCAAAAATTCCTGTTGTTGTTGATCCTAAACCCAGTCAGCCGGAACGTTTTTATGGCGCATCTCTTATTACTCCCAACCATATGGAAGCTGAAAAAATGTCGGGTATGAGTATTGTGACAAAAGATGATCTTCGTGAAGCTGCCGCGCTGCTTCTTGATAAAACGGGATGCCAGGCTGTACTCATAACTCGGGGTGAAGCAGGAATGGCATTGCTGGAAAAGGGGAAAGAATTATTGTCCATACCAACAACTGCTCAAGCTGTTTTTGATGTCACAGGGGCTGGAGATACTGTGATAGCAACACTGGCGCTGGGTCTGGCAGCAGGCGCTCATTTCAGTGAAGCAGCGGCTCTTGCGAATATTGCAGCAGGTGTTGTGGTGGGTAAGGTTGGTACGGCAACAGTAGATAGAGGAGAACTTCTTGCAATTTTGCAGGGAGAGGAAAAAGTTGAAACGGCTTTCAGTACCTTATAAATTCCGACTTGTCGGAAAAAAATGCGAGTGAAAGAAAAGAATGGCAAGTAAAAGTATGACAGGATTTGGTCGGGGAGAAGCAGAGACCGATGGGCGTCAATGGGTGGCAGAGATCCGTTGTGTGAATCATCGACATCTTGATGTCAAAATAAATCTTCCCAAAGGCTATGCAGGTCTTGAAAAGCAGGTTCGAAATTTACTGACATCCACATTGCATCGTGGCCGTGTAGATGTGTCATTGACAGTTTCCGGAGATTTCTCAGACCTCCAAAGGATTTCCATAAACACTACTCTTGCTAATATTTACCATGATGCCTTGGTGAAACTTGGTAAATCGCTAGACCTTAAAAATGATACGACACTTTCCCAACTGGCTTCCTATCCAGATGTTTTGAGTTTGAAAAAAGAAAGTGAAGATCTTGAAGCTGTGTGGCTCCCAATGGAAGCTGCGTTATGTTCGGCCCTTCATGTCTGTGACAGCATGCGTATGCAGGAAGGTGCAGCTATGGCAGTGGATCTTACGAGGCGCCTTGAACATTTTTCAGAAGTTGTGCAAGAAATTGCTAATTCACTTCCTGAACTTTTACTACAAAGAGAACAGGCCTTGAAAGAGCGTTTGCAAAAACTTCTTGATAATGTTCAGCTTGATCCTCAACGTCTGGCTCAGGAAGTTGCAATCCTTGCTGATAAAACCGATGTCTCGGAAGAAATGGTACGTTTAGATTGCCACATCAACCAGTTCCGAGCTTTTCTTGACGCTGATGAGGCGACGGGGAGAAAACTTGACTTTCTTCTCCAGGAATTTCTACGCGAGGTAAACACAATGGCCTCCAAAATAAACAATGCAGCCATTGCCCATCTGACTGTGGAATTGAAGGCAGAGCTTGAAAAGATGCGAGAGCAGGTACAGAATATAGAGTAGAGGGAACTATCATGCAACTTATAAACATCGGATTTGGGAATACTGTTATGGCTGATCGGATTATCGCAGTTGTGAACAGTGGTTCATCACCGGCTCGAAAACTGAAAGACCTTGCAAAGGAAGCTGGCCGTTTGGTTGATGTGACGGAGGGGCGACGCACACGTTCACTTCTGGTGATGGACTCCAATCATGTCGTTTTGTCATCTATCCAGCCTGATACCATAAGTCAACGTTTGGCTTCGCTCAAGTTAGTTCCCCATTTAAATACTGCATTAAAAGGGAAAAAGGGGGGGGGGGATGAATGATGCGGGGATATTATTTGTTCTGTCAGCACCGTCTGGTACAGGTAAGACAACCATCGTAAAGAAAGTGATGGATGGTATGATAAATCTCAGCTTTTCCATTTCTCATACTACTCGTTCGCCGCGGGCTGGTGAACAAAATGGGGTTGATTATCATTTTGTGTCTGTGTCTGAATTTATGGAGATGCGTAGGAAAAATCTTTTTTTAGAGTGGGCTGAAGTCCATGGTAATTTCTATGGAACCAGCCGTCCTGCAATACTTAGCCGACTCGAATGTGGTAAGGATATTATTCTTGATATTGATGTTCAGGGGGCTGCACTTATAGCTGCAGATGATTCCGTCCCCAGTGTCTCTGTTTTCCTGGCTCCACCCTCTCTTTCAGAGTTGGAACGACGTCTCTGTCAAAGAGCCACAGATAGCAATGAGATTATTGAGCTGCGGTTAAAAAATGCTGTTAAGGAAATGGCAGCCATGGAACACTACGAATACCTTGTTGTGAATGATGAAATTGAAGATGCAGTGACAACTTTACAGGCTGTGATCATTGCAGAGCGGAGTCGGGGACATCGTTTGTCCAGTGGCGAGCCAGTTAAGCTAAGAGTAGAAAAATGAAAAAAAAAGAACTTCATCGTCAGGAAAATGAACGGAAAATTCGTTTGAGTGAAGATCTGCTGTGGGGAATTCATCCTGTCTTTGAGGCGCTAGACCAAGAGCCCGAGCGAGTCAGCGAGGTCTATATCGTAAAAGACAGAAAAGGTGGAAAACGTGAAGAGATTATAGAAAAAGCACGTAATGCAGGTGTTAAAATTAATTTCGTCTCTTCACTTCGGCTTAACGGGGAAGAAGCCAGCAGGGTACGTCATCAGGGAGTGCTTGCGAAAATGTCAAAAACCAGCCTGATGCCTTTTAGTGCATTGCTTGATAAGTTTGATAGCCTTGTCAAGAAGGGTAAAAACCCGAGATTTGTAGTGTTGGACACCCTACAGGATCCACATAACATTGGCGCCATTATTCGGTCTGCACATGCTTCAGGGATGGATGGTGTTCTTGTTACCCGTGAGCGTTCTGCTCCCATTGGTGGAACTGCCGCGAAGTCTGCTGCTGGTGCCATGTCTCACATTGACATCTGTCAGGTGACGAATCTTGCTCAATCACTGCAGGCGTTGAAAAAAGTAGGTGCGTGGGTATTTGGTGCGGTTAAAGATATTGAAGCATCTTCCCTCTATACGACTGATCTTATTCTTCCCACCTGCGTTGTCATAGGGAGTGAAGGCTCTGGAATACGGCCCCTGGTTCGTAAACAGTGCGATGTGCTCCTTTCAATTCCAATGGAGGGCAAACTGGATTCTTTGAACAGTTCAGTGGCAGCAGGAGTTATAATGTTTGAGATACTAAGACAACGTCAGATTCGATAATGCTGGTATTGTAAAGCACAAAACGTATATGACGGGGTGTATGTAAACACACACATTCGAGAAGCATAAAAAAACTCATTATTTCTGTGTATCGTAATAAACACAGAAGTAATGAGTTTTTTTTGTGGGCCAAAGAAGTCGAAGTCTATTTATCACTTCAACTGTTTTGTCTGATAGTTTTAATGTAGTCTTTTGTTAAGGAGGGGTGCCCGCTAATAACCTTTGTGGCATCTGCTGACAGAGACCCCTTTAGGAATTCATCAATCTGGGCATAAGTCAGTCCCTTACTTACAGCTTCTGCTACAAGACTAACGAACTTGTTCTCGTCGGTTTTCTTAGTGAAATACGAAAGGATTCGATGTTTCTCGTCAACCAACTCATCCGAGTTCGGCTCATCTTCCACTGCAACAGACTTGTTGCTTTCAAGATCCTTGATTGAACTTTTCATGCTCACAAGCTCTTTTTTGATGTCATTAAGAGAGTTGTTCATTTCGTCAAGTGCACTATCCCTGCCCATTGTTTCTTTCTCTGAATTTTCTAGCGCAGAGAGCGTGCTTTCGAATTGGGTTAGCTTGTCGCTTAAAGGTTGTACTGTACCTTGAACTGCTGTGATGTCACCCGAGAGTTTGTTTACGTTCTCTTCCACTGAGCTTTCTGTTGCCATTGTTGCAAGTTCTTCAGTGGTGTTGCCTAGCTTCTCTTTGATTTGAGAAAATTCGTTTCCAGTGCTTATCAGTGATGACGACACCTTGAGAAGCTTATCTTCCAGGGCTGTGAAACTGTTTTTCAGCTCAAGGAGTTGCTTCTCGAGATTGTCGTGGTTGTGTTGAAGGAGGTTGAGTTCATCTGAGGGGCGGATTGAATTTGTTTTCTGTTGGCCTGAACATCTTGTTGGTATTGGACAGCAACTTATGTTTTGTGCAGAATCAGCAAGTTGTTCTTTTAGTTCAGCGTATGTATTTGCACAAGTATCTTTGTCATACAGGTAAAGTACTCCGAAATAGATACCAAACATCACAGTAACACAAAAAACAAGGGCAATACTAAGGCCAATTAGAAAAAGGAGCCCGGTAAACATGGAAGCGATTGTTCCCCCCACTCCTCCAGATCCTTCAACTGCAAATGCATAAATAAAGAAAATGAAGAGTGCTACAATGCTACCTGACCTGATAAGAGATGTTTTTAACTCCTGGTTTTTCATGACTTGTGCCTCCAAGGCCGCAATTAAATGAGAAAATAGTTTAGCTTTCAGGTGCACCAATCGCTATGCTTGATCAGATAATAAAAACATTTGTGATCTTTGACATTGGATTAACTGCAGGTAAAGCTCAGTTGTATTTGTTAATTATACACAATTTATCAGAAAGAAAAAAAAAGAAAAAGGAAATTAATGAAGAGAAAAAAATCCTGATTCTTTGTTAATAATATAAAAGCCCTGTGAAGGATTCACAAGGCTTTTATGTGAGCAAATCATGAGAAAGTCTTACATAATTGTTTGGATTACTGATGTGGCATAATTGATAAAAAATTGTGGGTTTATACCCATTATGACTATGGCAGCCAGCAAAAGAACGGATGTACCACTGGTAAGAACAGAAGGGCTTATAAGGGCGCGTCCATTTGGATCACTGGTATAGGCTACACGGATAACAGAAAGGTAATAATATATAGCAATAGCGGTATTAATAGCAGCTAAAATAACAATTAGAAGGTACCCCTCTTTCAGTGCCCCAGTTAGTAACATAAACTTACCCATAAAACCCACAAAAGGTGGTATGCCAGCGAGTGAAAAGAGACCAACGGCAAGCGTAAAGGCCATGATAGGAGAACGTTTGTGTAAACCCGAGAGGTCTTCAATCAGTATATTCTCGCCTTTTCCGGCAACTGTACAGATAACTAGGAAGCATGCAAGATTCATTAGCACGTATCCTGTAATGTAATATATTGCGTTGGCGTATCCGGTTATTTGGAAAGTAAGGAGTCCGAGCAAAACAAATCCTGCATGCGCAATGCCCGAGAAACCAAGCATACGTTTTACATCTTTTTGTACGAGAGCTGATAGATTCCCGTAAAACATTGATGCAATGGAACAGACCATCAATATATTAATGATGGCTTGACCGTTAGATGAAATCAGGATCATAAAACGAGTAAGAAGAGCAACAGCTGCAATTTTTGGGACTGATGCAATAAATGCTGTAGTCTCATTTGAGGCACCTTCGTACACATCCGGAACCCAAAAATGAAATGGAAAAAGCGCAAGTTTATAAAAGAAACCAGCAAGAACCATCATAATAGAAATCACAGCAGCAGGAGTATTCCACATGGTCGAGAGTTCTGTTATAACCACTGAAAGATCAGTGGATCCGGTAAGACCGTACATGTAACTCATACCAAAAAGCATAAATCCTGTGGCGGTAATACCAAAGAGCAGATATTTGATACCTGCTTCCATCTGGAATCTGAAATTTCCTTCGTCGTCACGCATGGGAACCATAATATATACTGCAAAGGACGAGAGTTCCAGGGAAACAAAGATGGCAAGTAATTCAACACTTGATACCAGCATCATGAGTCCTAAAACACTTGTAAACAGGAAGAAATAATATTCCGGGTGGATTTTTACAGGGATTCCTTTGAGCTTATTGCCAAACAAAAGTACTACAAGCATCGAGCCTGCTATCAGAGTTTTAAAAAACTGAGAGAACAGGTCGACCTGATACGAGTCAAAGAAGAGCATTCCTGTTTGGTTAAAGCTGAAAAGAGTAGCACCAAAGATCGCACTTCCAAGTCCTATGGCGATGCTTCTGGATTTTGAAGCATCGGCTTTTCCAAGGCTTACTATAAAGATAATAAAGCCTGCACCCAGCAGAGTTAACTCGGGGAGAAATTGCATTTTTATACCTTTTGCGAAACGTTAATAAAAAGCGCTGTTACTGTATAACAAAATTACTGACTGCCGTGAGTTGATTGTGAAAACCGTGATAATTATTAAGTAGGTTTTCAACACTTACATGAATTAAATCGATGAACGGCTGAGCACCAAGACCGATCCAAAAAACAAAGAAGAGGAAAGGAGCAAGGGTCACGATTTCACGGACGTTAAGATCTTTAATCCAGGATTGGTCAGGATTGTCAGTTCCGCCCAGACGATTTTCTGTAACATACGAAGCATATAAGCGGCAGCAAGGACAGCTCCGGGTATGGCAGCAAGCGCCAGCCAGAGAGAATGCTCAAAAGTACCCGCCAGAATCAGAAACTCACCTACAAAACTGTTGGTTGCAGGAAAGCCAAATGACGATAGTGAAAAGAAGGTGAGGAAAGTCACATAGATCGGCATATGTTTTCCAACACCCGTTGCATCACGAAGTTCTCTTGAGTGGGTTCTTTCATAAATCATACCAATACAGAGAAAAAGAGCTCCAGTGGTGATTCCATGATTGACCATCTGCAGGATTGCTCCTTCAACACCAGCGGTGTTAAGGACAAAAATACCAAGTGTTACAAAACCCATATGGCCGACGGAAGAGTAAGCAATAAGTTTTTTCATATCGCTTTGTGCAAGAGCTGTGAGTCCACCATATATGATTCCTGCTATTGAAAGCCATAAAATCGGCTGAGCCAGAGTCATGGTTGCTTCAGGCGTAATGGGGATGGCGAAACGCAAAAAACCATAGGTTCCCATTTTTAAGAGGACTGATGCAAGTATTACAGAACCAGCTGTCGGAGCTTCAACATGTGCTGCAGGCAACCAGGTATGAAATGGAAACATTGGCACCTTGATGGCAAAAGCAAGAAAAAAGGCGAGGAACAACCATACCTGAGCAGTACTTGAGTAGTTTTGCCACATCATGTCCGGAATAAAGAAACTGTAATCGTTGTGTATATAGAGCCAGATAATAGCAACAAGCAACATCACAGAGCCGGCAAGGGTGTAAAGAAAGAATTTAACAGATGCATAAATCTTTCGAGGCCCTCCCCATATGGCAATGAGCATATACATGGGGATAAGCATGGCTTCCCAGAGAACGTAAAACAGGACGAAATCAAGTGCCATGAATACGCCAAGCATGGCACATTCCATGATGAGCAAACATGTCATGAAAGCCTGAACGCGTGTTTTTATATAGCTCCACGAAGCAAGTACACAAAGAGGCATGATTAAAGTTGTCAGCATAACGAGTAAAATTGATATGCCGTCTATTCCTACAACGTACTGAATGTCGAGAGATTCTATCCAGTTGATCTGTTCAACAAATTGGAATTTGCTGGTACTGCTGTCAAAAGCTGCAAGTAAGGGAACGGAAAGAATAGCAGTGAGTGAGGTGATCCCTAATGCCCAGAAGCGCGCAAAAGACTCATTCCGTACAAAGAGCAGGAAAATAGCACCTGCCAGGGGCAGGAAAATAAGTGTGCTCAGAATATGTGGATAATCTGGATTGATAAGTAGTTGATCCATTTCCAGTGTTCCTCGATATCAGTTAATTATTTGTGACCGGTAAATTATTTACTTCTTTTTACAGCCAGACATAGGCGACCAGGAGAACAGCTGCAAAGGATACTGTTAAATAAATAGTCTGTTGAATTTGTCCACGTTGCAAAACAATACTTACACGACGGCCAATGGAACGAACACAGCGGGCAGTGCCATCTACAATGCCATCAATACCATTCCAGTCAAACCACGACGAGAAAGCAGATGTAACCATTAAGCAATTGATGGCCACGGACTTGTAAAAACTACCGACAGCATTATCAAGCCATTGCAGAGGATTGTTGACGATCCATAGAAAGGCGCGTCCGCCCATGCGATAGAACCAGTCTATATCCAGGCTGGTGGTTTCTTTAGGCATTACATATCTTCTTAACATAAAGAATCCAAATGCAGTGAAAGCCATAACCTGGAGGGTTTCACTGAGGTGATAAGCGGTGTAAGGATGGAATACAGCATCAGTGTTAGGCAGCATATCGTATAAAAATGGTGTATAACAGCCGAGAAAAATGCAGAGAAATCCTGCAAGGGTCATGGCAAACTGCATATTCCAGCTTGGGTCTTCGGCTTTCTCCCAAGTTTCTTCTGAACAGTTGTTAGTACCAAAGAAAATGAGGTAGGGAAGCCTGAGACCAGCAGCAAGAAAAGTTCCAGCGGAAACAAAAAGCAGAGCAAAGGCAGCCCATAATAGATGTGCCTCAAAAGCTGCTGTGATAATCATGGATTTTGATATGAACCCAGACATTAATGGAAGTCCTGAAACTGCAAGGCCTCCTATGAGCATAAAAACTAAGGTTGACGGCATTTTTTTATAGAGTCCGCCAAGTTGGGTCAGCTTTTGTTTGCCCGTTGCTGTTAAGATAGCACCCGCTGCCATAAAAAGCAGGCCTTTATAGAGGATATGAGCAAAGGCATGAGCGCAGGCACCATTTATAGCAAGACTTGTACCTATTCCAACGCCCACAACCATGAAACCAACCTGTGAAACAATTTCCCAACCAAGGAGTTTGCGAACATCATTTTCCATCAAGGCGTAAATGATCCCGTAAATGGCCATTATAACACCAAGATAGATCAACACTTCGAACCCTGAACAGCTGCGGATAAGTGTGTAGACAGCAGTTTTAGTGGTGAAAGCACACATGAAAACAGCACCAATGGCTGTAGCCTTTGAATATGCATCCGGTAGCCAGGAGTGCAAAGGCGGCACGGCTGCATTTAACATGAGTCCAGCCATTATCAGCCAAGTATAAAGTTCAGGAGAGGAGACGTTCAACTGGTCAAAGCTGAGACTGCCGGTGGCCTGGTAGCGAAGAACAAACCCAAGCAGGAGAACAACTCCGCCGAATGTATGCACCAGGATGTAGCGATACCCTGCAGCCAGTGCTTCTTCATCTTTTCTGGCCCAAATAAGAAAAGTAGAGGCAAAAGCCATCATTTCCCAGAAGAGAAAGAGGGTGATGTAGTCTCCGGCATAAATTGCACCAAGTGATCCTGCGACATAAAACCAGGCTGCCACGTGCTGCCATTCGTCTTCAACATGCATACCGTAAAGAGTACCAATAATGGCCATCAGTGCCATTATAAAACCAAAGATCATGGATAGTCGATCAACACGGCCGAAGGTAAGCTCCCAGTTCATAAACTGGAAAATCCCATATATGCCAGCATGTTGACTTAAATAAATAACATCGATGAATGTCACTAGCGGGACAAGGAACATATAGGGTTTCCTGAATGGGCCACGAACAAGTGGTAGCAGACAGGCACCAACTATCATGATGAGTGCGGGGTGAACAAAACTAATTGTCATAATAATCCTCCCGTGCCTGGATTCCGCTGTTTCCGTACCACTTGGCAATCATAATAACGATAGCACAGCTGCTAAGCCCGAATAGACCCCAGAAACCAGGGATCATTTTTTCGGCCCAGGTATGAGCGTGGCTTGTGTCCACCGTCATACTCCAGACCACTATGATGGCCATAGCCAGATAGCAGGAATAGGCTACATATTGCAACCGTTCATGAAGATAGTCGATCAGATTTACAATCATCCTGTCACCATTTGTACAAATTTCATCATAACATTAGGGAATATACCAAGGAGCACTGATATTAAACATGCAATCATGATGGGAATAAGCATGGATAAAGGTGCTTCTTTGATACCTTGATAGCTTTCACCTTCAGGGCGTTTACCAAAAAAAGCCTTATAGGTGACCGGGGCAAAATATCCGACATTAAGCATGGTAGAGGCAATCAGAATAAAAAGGATTCCTATCTGATGCGCTTCAATGGAACCTACAAGCAGACTCCATTTTGTAACAAAACCTGCTACCGGCGGCGCTCCGATCATGGAAAGTGATGCGATAAAGAAGCAGGCAAAGGTTATCGGCATGGTTTTTCCCAGCCCTCCCATTTCTGACAGATCCTTTTTATGGGCGGCAATCATGATTGCTCCGGCACAGAAAAAGAGTGTTATTTTGGAGAAAGCGTGATTAACGATATGGATAAGACCCCCCTCAATTCCAGATGGGCTAAGGAGTGCGACACCAAGGATTATGTAAGAGAGCTGAGAAATGGTTGAATAGGCCAGGCGTTCTTTCAGGTTGTCTTTGGAAAGAGCGAGAGTAGAGGCGGCAAGAACTGTAAAACCTACAAAATAGGCTGTCGGAATACCTAGATTCAGGGCATGCATGGTGTCTGTTCCGAAAACGTAGAGCATGGTACGGGTGGTACAGAAAACACCAACTTTAACGACGGCCACTGCATGAAGAAGGGCAGAGACAGGCGTTGGGGCAACCATGGCACCGGGGAGCCAGTGATGGAAGGGCATGACACCATTTTTGGCAAAACCAAAGATGCAAAATACATAGAGCATAATGACTACCCAGTTTTTAATATTTCCTGAAGCAAGCCCGTCTGTGAAGAGGCCTGTGGAAATATTGGTTGGAAAGTCAAGTGTTCCTGTGAGAACATATATAAGTATAAGAGCGGGCAGCAGGAACAGTTTGGCTGTGGTTGTCAGGTAGACGATGTATTTTCTGGCACCCTCGTATCCATCTTTATCCTGTGCATGAGCAACAAGTGGATAGGTACAGATAGAAACTACTTCGTAGAAAAGGTACATGGTAAAGAGGTTGTCGGAGAAGGCCACGCCGATTGCCCCGAAAATGGCAAGAGCAAAACATGCGTTGAAGCGTGTCTGGGCGTGTTCCTGATGGGCTCTCATATATCCTAACGAATAGTAAACGGCAATAGTCCATAGTGATGAGGCGACGAGAGCGAAAATCATCGACATTCCGTCAGCTCGAAGAGTCACAGTAAGACCGGGTAAAACGGTAAACATGTGGTAAACAAGAACCTGACCATCCAGAACAGCTGGGATCATAGAGGCCACAAGCAGCAGCAGTATAACCGATGCCGCAGAGGATATTCCCTCACGTACATTCTCATTTTTGCCCATGAACATGACTCCAAGCGTACCAGCCAGCGGGACAAGAAGTGCGAGCAGTAGTTTTACGGAACTGACCGTTTGTATTTCCATGACAGAGGTTCCTTTTTCTAACCGTTGAGGTCGACGAGATCTTCAGTGTCGACTGATTTGTAATTTCGATATACTGCTATGGTTATACTAAGACCTATGGCAGCCTCAGCTGCAGCAATGGCCATGATAAACAAAGTGAATATTTGGCCCATGGTGGGATCAGGAGCCGTAAACCTGTTAAAAGCCATAAAATTGATGGATGACGCAACAAGAATAAGTTCTGAGGCGATAAGCATTCCTACAAGAGTTCTTCGGGTAACCAGGCCATAGATACCCATTCCAAAGAGAACAGCAGCAAGTATGAGGTAGGTTTCCAGATTATTATGAAGATTGAGTATAGACATTTATTTGCTCCTCCCATGACGGCCAATAACCAGAGACCCAATAATGGCAATAAGCAGTACCATGGAGATAAGCTCAAAGACCATTGAATGAGTAGTGAGTAGCTCAACACCTATGGTTTTGACTGCACCCATGTTGATTTTAGGGTGAACCTTGAACATTGTGTTCAGCGCCAGGCCAATCATGCCGAAGGTAGCAAGAGCAGCAGTGATGAGACCAAGCGGGCCACTCAAGGGGCCAGGCGGGCCAGGTTTTTTGTTGTCTTCTGGTGTTGCAAGCATGATGGCGAAGGCTATAACTATACATACAGCGCCAACGTAAATAAGCATCTGCATGATGGCTACAAAGGGTGAGTTGAGGTAGTAATAGATGGCTGCGACGCCAATAAAGCAGGCGGCAAGTCCGGCAACCGCACGAACCAGACGTTCAGCACTACAGGCAATAATTCCTCCAATGACAGTGGTTGCCACCATTATCAGAAAAATGATACCTACAGCAGTATCGGCATATCCAGACAGGTCATTGGCAGTTAACACCCCTGGCAACCAGGACCATTCGGCAGGATTCATGAGTTTCTCTCCTTCAATCTGTTGAGAAGGTCGAAATGGAAATCTTCCTTGCGGCTTGACGCAAGGTTGTATTCTTTGGAAAATGTCAGGGCTTGAAAGTTACAGCTCTCAACACACTGACCGCAAAGAGAGCATGTGGTAAAGTCAAGGTCATATTTTGTGAGGACCTTTTTTTTCTTTGTTTTCATTTCCCCCTTCACTTCAACCTCATAGGAAACGGATTTTGAAGCCAGACTGATACAGCCGGAAGGACATGCACGCTGGCACATGCCACAGGCGACACATTTTGGTTTTCCCTCATCGTTTTCAATGAGTTCCACGTGTCCTCGGTACCGCTCTGTCATTTTAATGGTTTTGAAAGGGTAGGGGACAGTAACCACTGGTTTGAAGAATTCTTTGAACGTAATGCTCAGCCCAATGAGAAGGCTCCACAGTCCCCGGATAATATCACTAAAATAGGTGCCCATATTAAAATACCTTCAGTAATCCGGCTGTGAGCAGCAGGTTAAACAGTGAGATGGGAATTAATATTTTCCAGCTTAAATTGAGGAGACCATATATTGTCGTTCTGGGAAAGGTCCAGCGAATCCAGATAAAGGAGAAGATGAGAAGGTAAACCTTAATAAGGAACCACCAGACACCGGGATAGAGACCAAAAGGACAGTTCCAGCCACCAAGAAAAAGGATGGTCATGAGGCTGGTTCCAATTACTATGTTTGCGTACTCACCCATGAAAAAGAGACCAAAACCCATGCTGCCGTATTCAGTGTGAAAGCCTGCAACAAGCTCACTCTCGGCCTCACCAAGATCAAAAGGAGCACGATTAGTTTCAGCAAGTGTACAGACAAAGAAGAGGAGGAAGGAGATAGGCATTAAGGGACTTGAAAAGGAAGGGAAAAAATTCCAGTTCCAAAATCCGCCTGCCTGAGCAGCAACCATATCTTTTAAGTTCATGGTGCCTGTTATCATCACAATAGTAATAACCGTGATGAGCATGGGGATTTCATAGGAGATGCTTTGCGATACCGCACGAACAGATGCCATCACACCGTACTTATTACGCGATCCCCATCCGGCAAATAGAATGGCCAGGCCTCCAAGTGAAGCAAAAGCGAAGAGCATCAAAACACCTATGTTCATGGAATGGGCAACAATGGTGTCACTGAAGGGGATGGTGACAAAACTCATGATGGCTGGAACCATGGCAAGAACAGGGGCTACCACAAACAGCGCCTTATCAGCACCACCAGGAATTGTCAACTGTTTCGCCATCAGCTTCAATCCGTCGGCGGGCGGCTGAAGAAGACCCAGAGGGCCATTGACGTTGGGGCCTGGACGACGTTGAATACGACCGGCTCCACGACGTTCTGCCCAGACCAGATAGGCGGCATTTAATGCGGCAAAGGCAATGGCAGCGACAACTGCGACCAGTGCATTGAAAATTGTTAAACTCATAGGACTTCTCCCTTATCTGTCAATCTCAGGTATTACAAGATCCAGGCTTCCCATCATGGCGAGGGCATCCATAATAAGCATGCCTTCACAGGCCTCATCAAAAAGAGACATGTTGGAATATGTTGGAGAGCGAAGTTTAAATCGATAGGCATTTTTGCTTCCATCACTCACAAGCCTGATTCCAAAACTGCCACGGGCCGTTTCAACTGCCTGATAATAATCTCCCTTTGGAGGTTTAATCAGTTTTGGTTTTTTCTTGGGCATGATTGGCCCGTCGGGTAACTTGTCAAGACCCTGCTCAATAATACGCAGGGACTGTTCCATCTCATCCATGCGTACTTTGTAGCGAGCGAGTGAGTCGCATTCATGGTAGACGGGAGTATCGAAATCAAACTCGGAGTATACTGAGTAGGGTTCGTTTTTACGCACGTCAAAGTCGATTCCAGCTCCTCGGGAAACAGGCCCTGTAGCACCGTATTTACGGCACATTTCGGCAGGAATTATGCCAATGCCGTCGAGGCGTTTCCTGAAAATTATATTGCCTGTGACCAGCGCATCATACTTTTTCAGTTGCTTGCGCATTCGGGGAATAAAAGCTCTGGTTGCACTTATAAAGTCATCGTCAACATCATTGTACAAGCCACCAAAGCGATAATAACAATAGGTAAGCCGTGAACCGGTGACAGCTTCAAGTATGTCGAGGATGTATTCACGGTCTTCAATGGCATACATGAGCGGGGTGAATCCGCCAAGATCCATAACAAAAGCACCAAACCAGAACAAATGCGAGGCGATCCTGTTCAGTTCCACCGTGATGGCTCTGATGTACTCGGCCCGCTCTGGAACTTCAATCCCTGCGGCACGTTCAATAACAAGCACATGACCGTGGGTGTATCCAAGCGCACCAAGGTAATCGAGACGGCTGAGGTTCGGAAGAACCTGTGGGTATGTTCTATTTTCTCCCATTAGCTCATGCATGCGATGAATATAGCCAAGCACTGTTTCCGCTTTTACTATATATTCACCGTCCATTTCCATTTTTACGCGGAGAACGCCATGGGTCGCAGGATGCTGTGGTCCCACGTTCAAGGTAAAGGTTTCTCCTGGTTGGATGTGAATTGGTCCGCTCATGGTTTAAAATCCTTTAAGAGGGGGTGGAAGTCTGCATCTTCAGGAAGGAGCAGAGGGACAAGGTGTGGGTGCCCGTCAAATTTAATACCAAAAAAATCATGAGTTTCACGTTCATGCCAGCCAGCCCCGGGGTAAACTTTTGAAATGGTAGGGATCTTAGGTGTCGAGCGTGGTGTGCGAGTCCGGATTACAATTCTGCAGGTATCAAAGTCATACCTTGAGAAATCATAGACGGCCTCAAGTTGGTCGTTTTTTATCCAGTCAACTCCGGTAATACTTTCAAGAAAAAAACCAGCTTTATCAACAATCATCACTGCGGCCAGAAGCTCGCCTGGGTCAAGTTGCACATCAATGTCGTAACCGTATGCAGCGTGATCTCGTTCAAGTACACCATTTGTTCGTGTCTCTTCTTTTTCCTCTGCATCTTCCGAAGCAGGTTCGTCAACCACTGGGACAGGGTCTGGGAATAGATCCCGCAACGCTTGTTTCACACTTTCATTTGTCATTGTCATAATATTCCTCAGACTTCTTCTTCCGGGTCTTTCCATCGATTCCAGCCGGAGACTTTGTTCTCAAGCTTGAGTATGCCTTCAAGAAGTGCTTCGGGTCGAGGAGGACAGCCGGGTATGTAGATATCAACAGGAAGAAAGGTGTCAGCTCCCAGCACAATCGAGTATTGGCCGTCAAAGGCGAAAGGCCCTCCTGAAATTGCACAATTCCCAAGCGCAATTACCCACTTTGGTTCAGGCATTTGATCGTAGAGAACCTTAATGCCGGGCATCATCTTTTTGGTGACCGTGCCAGCAACAATCATAACATCAGATTGCCTCGGCGACGGTCGAAAAACCTCCGCACCAAAACGAGACATGTCGAACCTGGCACAACCAGTGGCCATCATCTCGATGGCACAACAGGCAATACCAAATGTGAGGGGCCAGAATGAATTTACCCGCCCAATGTTGATAAGTTTGTCGGCAGCTGCAAACTGGACAATTGATGAGGGTATAGGTTCTAACGGCGAAGGTACGTTCTGCGTTCCCACTTGAAGACTCCCTTGATCCATGCGTAAACAATTGCGAGTGATAAGATTCCAACAAAAATAACAAATTCAATGAAATCCCGGTAAACGACTCCCGTGTCCAGTAATTCCTGGCTATTGTAGGCAAGAGCAACAGGAAAGAGAAAGAGGACATCCACGTCAAAAGCGAGAAAAATTAATGCGTAGAGAAAAAAAACAGAACCATAACGAACCCAGGAGTCACCTATTGGCTCCATTCCACATTCAACAAACTGACTGGTTTTATTGTTGAACTGCCTAGTCCCTCGAGGCATGAGAATATATACGATTAGAATGGGACCTAAGGCAAAGGCCAGTCCGCCGAGAGTAAATGCCGTGATCCATAAAATATTGTCCCGGTAAAGGAAATCAGAAAATTGTAACTCCATCTAAAGGCCTCTTGCGGTTGAGTTTGTGGGATGACTTTCTGATATACATTTACGCTTCCTACTGAAAATGACAGCTCTTGTCAACTGGTAAAATGAATTGGTATTCATTCTCGGTCTGGTAGGTGTATGCATGTACTGTTCAGGAATTCCAGAATTAAACAAGGATGGGAAGGAATTGTATTGAGAAAAAAGATAAAAATGATATGGTGAAAAAAGGTTTGTTAATAAATAATAAAGATACGTGTCATCAATATAACTGAACGAAGGCTGCTCATGGCTATTACGCTGAGACAACTAGAAATATTCATCGCTGTCGCTGAGACTGCACAAGTAACAAAAGCGAGCAAGAAATTGTTTGTAACTCAATCCGCAGTGAGCATGGCTTTGGCTGAGCTTGAAAATCAGTTGGGGGGCTCGCTCTTTGACAGGCATGGTCGCAGCTTGTTGCTCAATGAACGAGGTCGCTATCTTCTCCCTTTGTCCAAAGAAATTCTCAGTCGGGTTGGTAATGTAGAGAATGTGATGTCTCAAATGAACGACACCTTAACTGGAAATATTTGCCTTGTGGCATCAACCACGGTAGGTGACTATATTCTGCCATACCTCATAGGTGCGTTTAAACGGATGCATCCGCATGTCCACATTAGAATGCTGGTGCATCATACCCGTTATGCTGAAAGCCTGGTACTGGATGGAAAAGTTGACATAGGTTTTGTGGAAGGGCAGGTGAATAATCCCGACACGGTAAAACGTCTCTGGTTTGAAGATGAACTTGTGGTTATTGCAGGCCCCATGGATCCGTTGTCTCATAAGCAATCATTTGATGTTAAGACAGATTTCGCTAACACCCGTTGGATCATGCGTGAAGAAGGCTCGGGGACAGTTGCAATTTTCAGAGAAAAATTAAAGAACTATCTTAATCAAATTAATGTAATCATGGAAATGGGACATCCTGAATCCATCAAAAGGGCAGTGGAGTCAGGAGTTGGCCTTGCATGTCTTTCATCCTTTACTGCATGTAGGGAGGTGGAGCATGGCTGGTTAAAAACCCTACAGTTTGAAGGGGTTGATATGAAGCGGAAGCTGCATATCATTTCCAGGAGAAATTCTAAAAAGAATGATGCCCTTAAAGAATTCCTGAATTTTTGTGACATAATGTCCGTTAGCGCAAAGGCGCATGTTTGTCTTTCTTCCCCATGGAAGCTTCAGTCGCTTCTTGCAAAAAATACTTCCCGGAAAAAATGATCTACAAATCGCATTGTTATAAGTTAGTATGAGTTGTCATATCTATTGATAAAATAAATGTAACTGTGCAGCAGCACTTCATCTGTGTCCGATCAGGTTTACTCACAGAGGACTACTCTAGTTCGCAAGCCTGCTTGAATACATATAAAGCACTGCTGAATAGTTACAGTTCGGTGTTTTTGCTGATTTTGCAATTTCACCTGAATAGTTACAAATAAATAAAGAGGACATAATATGTGGAAATCTATTCAGCCCGCCCCACCTGATTCTATTCTTGGTCTCACTGAAGAGTTTAAAAAAGACCGAAATCCGCAAAAGGTCAATCTTGGGGTTGGTGTGTATAAGGATGAAGATGGAAATACTCCAGTGCTTCGTTGCGTAAAGGCTGCAGAAAAAACACTCCTTGAAACACAAAATTCGAAAAGCTACCTTCCCATCTCCGGTGATCCTTCCTATTCGGCTGCTGTTCAGCGCTTACTTTTTGGAACAGGGAGTGAGGTGGTCTCAACTGGACGAGCGGTAACTGTACATGCTCCTGGCGGAACCGGGGCATTACGGGTCGGTGCCGATCTTCTTCACAAGTTTACTCCTGATGTCAAGGTGTGGGTAAGTTCTCCAACTTGGGCGAATCACAATGGGATCTTTGGAGCAGCGGGAGCAGGATTTGAAATAACGCAATACGGGTATTATGATTCCAAAAGCAAAGGGCTCGATTTTGATAAAATGATGACTGATCTTGAATCCGCTACTGCTGGTGATGTTGTCGTTTTGCATACCTGTTGTCATAATCCAAGCGGTGTTGATCTGAACAATGAACAGTGGAAGCTGTTAGCTGCCTTGGCTGCAAAAAACGGCTGGATACCTTTTCTTGATTTTGCCTACCAGGGCTTTGGGGATGGTGTTGATGAAGATCGTTTTGCCATTGAAGAATTTGCTGCGGCAGGGATCGACTTTTTTATAGGGAGTTCTTTTTCCAAGAACTTCGGCTTGTATAATGAGCGTACTGGGGCAATTACCGTTGTCACCCCGGGGGAAGAAGAAGCAAGGGTGGCCATGAGTCACTTGAAGACTGTTATTCGCACTAATTACTCGAACCCTCCGGCGCATGGTGGCTTGGTTGCCACTCTGATTCTGGATACGCCTGATCTTCATAAAATGTGGCTTGAAGAACTCGCAGGGATGCGTGATAGAATTGTACATATGCGACGATCTTTAGTGAAAGGACTTGCTGCCCAAGGTGTTGACGGTGATTTTTCTTTTATTGAAAAACAACGGGGGATGTTTTCCTTCAGTGGTTGGTCGGATGAAGTTGTTGCCAGTTTGAGGAAGAATGATCATATTTATGTTGTTGGTGGTGGTAGAATTAATCTTGCAGGCCTAACCACCGCTAATATAGAGTATGTGTGTAAAGCAGTGGCTGCGGCTATGAGATGATTTGAGGCTCTCAGGGTAACTTGCTGGCAACAGGGAAGTGCGTCTTTTACGGTCACGCTGGCTGAGGTTTTACGTATGACCTTCGCCAGTTTGAAATGTTTTGGCACGCTTCCAGTAAGTTCATGAGCATTTGCTGGCCACAAGATGAGCAATCAGGTTATGGTTGATTGTTGTACTTGAAAACATCTGAAAATTGCCATGATTATTCCGTGTAGTGGACTGTCGTAAGAAAGAGTCCGTGGGCGGGTGCCGTTGCACTGGCTACAGAACGGTCTCTGGCTTCCAGGATTTTTTTAAAATCCTCTTCCGTTTTTCTTCCTTTTCCTGCTTCAAGTACTGTTCCCACAATATTGCGTACCATGTGGCGAAGAAAGCCGTCTCCGGAAAAGACAAATTGTAGCTGGTCCGTTCCTGTATGCTGTATTTCAGCCTGATATAAGGTTCGAACACTGCCACGTCCGGTAGTAATGCTTTTATCTCTTGATCCCGATGCTTCGAAACTGGCAAAATCGTGGGTACCAACAAGTATTTTAAGGCATTTTTGTATCGTATTTATTGCTAACTTCTGTGGAATATGCACTGCGTATAATCGATTGATGGGTGTTTGGATACGTCCGGTTTCAATCTTGTAAATATACGATTTCGATACAGTTGAATAGCGGGCGTGAAATTCAGGAGGTGCAAGCCTTATGTCCAGAATACGAATGGCAGAAGGAAGGAGCGAGTTTGCACTTCGAAGAAGTTTGTGGAGTACTATCGATGAGTCTATCTTGAAACTGGCAATCATCCCCAGTGCATGAACACCGGCATCAGTTCTGCCAGCTCCATGTAACGTGATCGGCCTATTGGTGATTTGTCCGAGAACGCGCTCGAGCTCCCCCTGAACAGTAGGAGCATTGAGTTGTTTCTGCCAGCCGCTGAAATCAGTGCCATCAAAGGCGATAAGCAATTTGAAATTTGGCATGGAAGCAATCTGTCAGGGAAAGAATGGTGCTCCTTCAAGGCCGCAGGTTTCACTAAGACCACACATAAGATTCATATTCTGAACGGCCTGACCCGCGGCACCCTTAACAATATTATCTATTGCGGATACAATTATTATCCTGTTTGTCCGTTGGTCGATTGCATAGCCGATATCACAAAAGTTTGCTCCCCTCACGTGCTGGGTTGCCGGGAATGATCCCTTGGGCAATAAACGAATAAAAGGTTCGTCCTGATAAGTATCTGTATAGATTTGATGTACAGATTCATACGAGACGTTAACATTGAGATTGGCGTAGGTTGTGCTTAGTATTCCACGGGAGATGGGAAGGAGGTGCGGTGTAAAAGAGATTTTAACATCACTTTTCTGAAGTACAGTCAGTTCCTGCTCGATTTCGGGAAGATGTCTGTGTGTTCCACCCACCTTGTAGGCTCTGAAGCCATCATGTACTTCGCAAAACAGCGACCCGACACTGGCTGAACGTCCGGCTCCGGTTGCCCCTGATTTTGAGTCAACAATAATGGTGGATGGGTCGATAATGCCTTGTTGTAAAAGTGGTGCAAGGCCAAGGATTATGGAAGTAGGATAACAACCTGGATTTGCGACAAGTCGCGCCCGTTTGATCTGTTCACGATAGAGTTCCGGTAAGCCATAAGTTGCTTCTGCAATAAACTCAGGAGATGAGTGTTTTTGATACCATTCCTCGTATGTGGCAACATCTCGCAAGCGGTAGTCAGCAGAAAGGTCAACCACCTTTTTCCCATCCTGCATGAGTTGTGGCACTAGATCCATAGCGGTTTTATGGGGAACAGCAGCAAAAAAAAGATCGGCACGTTCACTGAGTTCATCAACAGATAGATTTTCGCAAAGAAGATCGGTTTTTCTGAGAAGATTTGGAAATACCTCTGACAGAGCCTTTCCTGCATATTGACGGGATGTGGCAGCAGTAAGCTCTATCTCTGGATGATTGCAGAGAATTCTGGACAGTTCACCCCCGGTGTAACCAGAAGCACCTATGATAGCGGCACGTAACATTGTTCTTCCTTTTATGTTGTATGGTGTCGTAAAAATGTTTGTTCCATTGCAGGGTAAGAAATCTGACCTGTCGGGTGGCGAATAGCTATTCAGTATATAGTCTGATAGTTGTTATAAAAAAAAAGGGAACAACAGTCGCCTGTTATTCCCTTCAAAAAAACTGCATGGTTGTAATTCTTTGTTTCGGTTAATTCCAATAAGGAAAATAACAGCAGTATATCAGCGTTTAGAGAACTGAAATTTGGCACGTGCGCCTTTCTGGCCATATTTCTTACGTTCCTTCATACGAGGATCCCGAGTAAGAAGGCCTGATTTTTTCAGGGTTCCCCTATTCTCCGAGTTAACTTCCAGGAGAGCACGAGAAATTCCATGGGTCAGAGCGTCAACCTGAGCAGATTTTCCACCACCAAGAAGAGTCGCCATTACGTCAAAGTTCTCAAAAGTATCCGTTACTTTAAAAGGCTTGTCGATTTTGTGGATTTTAAAAGTCCCTCCGAAGTACTCTTCAGGAGTCTTTTTGTTTACGAGAACTTTTCCGGTACCGGGGGTAAGCCATACCTTTGCAATAGCACTTTTTCTTTTGCCTGTGGCATAAAAATGATCTTGAGCCATGATCTGATATCTCCGTTATTTCTTTTGTTACTTTTGTTTTATGTCAAGGTCGACAGGCATTTGCGCTGCATGGGTATGCTCGGGGCCGGCAAACAGTTTTAATTTTTTCAGTTGCTGCCGACCGAGCTTATTTTTTGGAAGCATGCCTTTTACTGCCTTGTAAAGAACATCCGTGGGATGTTTTTCTATCAGCTCTTGGGCTGTGCTTTCTTTAATGCTTCCAATATACCCGGTATGACGGTAATATTTTTTCTGATCCCATTTTCTACCGGTAAGGCGAATTTTGTCGGCATTGGTAACAACAACAAAATCACCGTTATCTATAAAAGTGGAAAAGCTTGGCTTGTGTTTACCGCGCAGGCGAATAGCAATCTCTGTGGCCAAGCGCCCAAGAATCATTCCTTCGGCATTTACATATCTCCTTTTTATGCACGATTTAATCAGATGGACGTTTCAACATTTGGCTTGTCAGAAAAATCTTACACCCCTTACTTTGAATCAATAGCAGGAGTTAAATAGTAT
>CAMZKT010000085.1 GCA_947311435.1 uncultured Desulfocapsa sp. | reverse complement strand
CCTAGGCCATAGATGTACTGCCTGAGATAACAGACAGCACCAATAGCCATGAATATTCCTAAAAATGCAAGCCAGATCCAATAAGCCGGTTTGCCTTTGAGTGCTTTTTCAATCATGACTACCTCACACTATGTAAAAGACTGATGGTTTAGTACCCGCTGTGGGTTTCCTCTGAATGGTATACTCCTTGTCAAGAATCTTACTTATCTCAGATTCCGGGTCGTTCAGATCACCAAAAGTAATGGCACCGACCTCCTTACAAGCTTCCACACAAGCTGGTTCCAAGCCTCGTCCAAGACGCTCACTGCAAAAGTTACACTTCTCGACAACACCTTTCATGCGACTAGGAAAATCGACGTTATACTTCTCTATATAGGGGCGTGGATCTAACCAATTAAATGATCTAGAGCCATAAGGACACGCTGCCATACAAAAACGACATCCTATACAACGATGATAATCCATCACCACTACTCCAGTAGGCTCAAATTTAAAAGTCGCCTGGGTAGGACAAGCCTTTGTACAAGGTGGATTATCACAGTGATTACATAACGCTGGATACTGATAATCCGTAACCATCTTTGATGGATGATTTACTGAATGGTCTGTAAAGACATTTTCAAAAGGCGCCTTCCATAACCATTTTATCTCATGTCGTTTATCTGGAAAAGTTGGAACATTATGAACTTCCCTGCAAGCGATAATTGCATTATCCAATAAATCCTGCCTTTCAGCCAATTTGCGCATGTCTATAACCATACCCAATCGTATTTTCTTTGGCTCCACACTTCCATGACTTTCTGTTGCACCATGAGTAGAAGACTCTCCATGTGCGGTGGATGAGGCCTCAGCGGGAGAGGCTGACAATTTAGCAATTGCCGGCGCACTTATCCCTGCAACCACCGATGCACCTGCAATTTTCAGGAATTTTCTTCTTTGCTTATCCATTATTGAATTGCCTCCTTAGATGCTGCCTCTTTTGGAGCTAGATGACAGCTCCAGCAGTAAGGTGCTACTGCCGCATAGTTATGACAACTATCACAAAATTTTTCTTTATTGCTATGACATTCCAGACAGGCAGTCTGTAAACCCTTTGTATATTGAACACCGTTGATTTCGAGAGGTTCACGTTGAGACTCCCGCAAAACATCGTCGCGCCATACATTGAGCAACTTCATATGATTAGCCCGCATATAATCAGCTGGCATAACACACTGCTTTTCTCCACCTGGTGGTAACTCCGGTTTGGGCAGATCGCTTGCCGTAGTCAACCGGTTGAACCAGATTGGAAAAGTCACAAAAAGGACGAATATAATCAGTCCCGGTATGATTGTTCCCTTGTTATACATTTACCATTTCCTCCGTTCCGGTTCCTGTTAAACCATGGTTCTCAAGCCATCGGGAAGTTCAGACTCCGTCCCGTCAGCACCATAGCCCATGGCTCGTTTCTCGTTATCCATAACCAGTGCATTCCCGACAAGCTCGGAGACACCACAAACACCACAACCAGGATTCCAGTAATCCATTAACGAAGTAAGTGTTGCACGGTCAATGGCGCAGACACAGGCAAGCATATTCACATCATGCTTATCAATCACATGCTTCACAGCATTTGCCCGTGGTAAACCAGCACGCATTCTCAGTTCCATGATTTCATCAGTATTCAGCCCTGTACCGGAGCCACAACAAAAGGTCTGTTCGCGGATGGTGTTTTCGGGCATTTCAACCCAATCAGGAAGAACATGATCTAATATATAACGAGGCTCATCCATGAGTCCCATGGCTCGCGCCGGATTACAGGAATCATGATAAGTGGCTTTCACATTTGCATTACGACTAGGGTCGAGCTTGATCTTACCGTGTTTAATCAAGTCAGCAGTAAATTCACTGATATGAACCATCTTCGATGATCTGGCATTCTCAAAAACTGTCCCTGTAATAGAAGATTGAGGAACCTCAAGGAAATCAGCTGGCCCATTCATCGTGTCCATATATTGATGAATAACACGCCACATATGACCACACTCACCACCAATAATATATTTCACTCCGAGACGCTTTGCTTCGGCGTACATCTTGGCATTCAGTTTCTTCATCAACTCATTGGATGTGAAAAGTCCGAAGTTACCACCTTCCGAAGCATAGGTAGACCAGGTGTAATCAAGACCAATCTGCTCAAACAGTGCAAGATAGCCCATGGCAGTGTACAGCCCGGGTTCAGCAAAAACATCGGCAGATGGAGTGATAAAAAGAACCTCAGCCCCCTTTCTGTTGAAAGAGTGATTTATCTTCACACCTGTAAGGGTTTCCACATCTTCCGCGAGGAAATCAACATTATCCTTAAAAGTATGAGGCTGAAGCCCCATATGATTACCTGTCCGGTTAGAATTGGAAGCAGGTTCAAGAATCCAGTTTATACCAATGCCTACGAGATGAAGAAGCTCACGAAGCATCATGGTAATCTCTGCGGTATCAATACCATATGGGCAGAAGACGGAGCAACGTCTACATTCTGTACACTGGTAAGAATACATAAACCATTCTTTCAGCACGCCAACCGTCATTTCACGGCCACCTGCCATTTTTCCAAAAATCTTACCAGCCAGAGTAAAATCATTTCGATAGACAGATCGAAGCAGTTCTGCCCGAAGAACAGGCATGTTTTTCGGATCCCCCGTACCGAGGAAAAAGTGACATTTATCTGCACAGGCGCCACAACGTACGCAGCAATCCATGAAGATTTTTAAAGATCTGAATTTTTCCAGACGTTCTGCGAGGCCTTTGAGGATGATTTCCTGCCAGTCTTCAGGAAGTTTCCAGTCGTCTTCATCGGGTGACCAGATACGAGCGTTTGGAAACTCCAGGCCAGCCTGACTATCAAGATATTCGACCTTTTCCTTTTTTGCAGGGTAGGCAAAGT
>CAMZKT010000084.1 GCA_947311435.1 uncultured Desulfocapsa sp. | reverse complement strand
ATAAATCTTTTCAGGGAACTTTTGCAGGTGATACCCTTTCTTTTTATAGAGAAAAAGGTTTTAGAATGGAGAAAGATGCAGATCTCCCAGACCACTTAATACATGAACTCGAATTTCTTTCACTTCTCGCAGAAGAAAACGATTCTGCCGGAGAGGAAGAATTTCTTAATAAACTTTTTCGTCCCTGGTACAATACATTTCAACTCAGGGTCACAGAAGAAACTCACCACCCTTATTACAGGGTGCTTGTGCAATTAATTGATTTTTTTACTAAGGAGGAAAATGAAGATGGCCTTCAACTTAACAAGGCGTAAATTCCTTCAGACGGCATCGCTGGCAGCAGCTTCGATTCCCCTGTCAAAGGTTGTCTCCGCAAATACTGGTATCAGCAAGTCAACGCTGGATACAATTGGTACTTCCGGTGATAAAACCGTTGTAGGTGGTATATGTGAGATGTGTTTCTGGCGTTGTCAAATGGTTGGCAAGGTACGAGACGGCCGCCTAATGAAACTTGAAGGGAACCCAAAATCCATTGACAACGGAACAGCACTCTGTGCCCGTGGGAATGCCGGTGTAAAACTACTTTATGATGTGGATCGGTTAAAATATCCCATGAAAAATGTGGGAAAACGTGGCGAGCCAAAATGGAAACGTATTTCTTGGAAAGAGGCGTTAGACGAGTGCGGCTCAAGACTGAACAGTACTGTTGAGAAATATGGGCCACAAGGTATTTGTGTTTTCCCTCATGGGTCGTCAGCGAAATACCCCATGCACTTCTTTGAGCGTGCAGTTGGAACACATAATGTTTCTGAAGCATCTTTTTTCCAGTGTCGTGGGGTTCGAGACACCTCTTACGTTGCCACCATCCAGAAAGCTCCTGGAGAAAAAATTGATATGCCAAATACTAAGGTTCTCTTTTTCGTTGGAGACCACCTTGGTGAAAATGTTCATGTTTCCCACATAAAACAATATATCCAGGGCTTACAAAATGGCGCAAAACTCATCGTTGCTGATCCTCGTTTTTCTGCAGCTGCTGCCAAAGCTCACATTTGGGTACAAATAAAACCAGGTACTGATACAGCTTATCTTCTTGCCATCATGAATTATCTTGTGGAAAACAATAAGTATGACAAGGAATTTGTTGAAGACTACACCGATGGTTTTGATGAATTTTCGGACGCTATCAAGGAATGGACTCTAGAAAAAGCAGCAAAAGAATGTGATATTCCCGCCGCACAGATCAAAGAGGTTGCGGACATGCTTGCTAACAATGCACCGAATATCGCTATTCATCCTGGTCGTCATGCGACCTGGCATGGAAATGATTTTCAACGTGGTCGGGCACTTGCCTGCCTTACTGGGATCCTCGGTGCATATTACGTCAAAGGCGGATGGGTACCTCCAAAAAGCCCCAAGCTGAAAAGCATTTCTTGGGCTAAAGAAGACCACGGTCACACCTACGATCTCAATTATAATAATGAGGACGAGGAAGAACTTTATCCCTTCAAACCTCCCGGAACACCTACAGAACTAATCCGAGATTGCGCGATTAGCGGAAAACCCTATCCCATAAAAAGTTGTGTAGTCTGGGGGCAAAACCCTTTACAGACCATTCCGAAACCAGAAAAGATGAAGGATTTGTTCAGGGCTATGGATTTTGTTATGTGTGTGGATGTTATGCCCACAGACGTCACTGCCTGGGCAGATATCCTTCTACCGGAACCAAGCTATCTTGAACGCTACGATTACATTAAAAAAGGAACTCAATGGGATCTTGCCCAAGAGCATCAGCAATATATCTCCGCACGTATGCCTATTGTTCCTCCCATGTTTGAGCGTAGAGATCAGGTATATATCACCAATGAAATAGCAAAACGTATGGGTCACGAAGACAAGATTCCAGTTAAGAATATTAAGGAATTAGTCGAAAAAACCCTAGCTTCCGCAAATCTTTCCATTGAGCAACTAAAGGCTGAGGATGGCATTCATATTCAGCCTGGAAAAGATCCTTTTGAGATTCCCGAAGACTTTGAAGTACTCCTTTTCAATGAAGACATAGCGGATACTGGCCATCCGGGTGCGCCAACTTACCTACCAGTACCAGACAATCCCAAGGGATACGCGAGACTATTATATGGACGTGCTCCGGTTCACACCTTTAACAGAAGCCAAAATAACATTTGGCTACACAACGAGATGCCGGATAATCCTGTCTGGGTGAACGATAAAGTCGCTGCTCAACTTGGGCTTTTAGAGGGGGATACTGTGGGTTTCGTGAATAGTGAGGGTGTAAAGTCTGCCACCACCACCACTGTCAAAGTCACTGCCGGCATACGAAAAGACTGTGTATACATCTACCACGGTTATGGTTCTGCCAATCCTTTGATGACAACAGGGGCCAAGGCCGGAGTAGACGATACAGCACTTATCACTAAGCTTGCCATCGACCCCGAATCTGGATGTAACGGAATGAGAAATAACTTTGTTAAATTGATCAAAAATGGAAAGGTTCTGGATATTCCAGCTTAATCTTATCTCTAAGCCTTTTCTGGAGGATATATTCAATGCAATATGGAATGATCATAGACCTGGAACGCTGTGTGGGCTGTCATGCCTGCACTATTGCCTGCCGGGCAGAATGGGAAGTTCCTGTTCCCTACCAACGGAACTGGGTAAAACGACTTGGACCCACCATGACCGAATTTGGTATGGCAGCAACGTATTACCCCGGACTCTGCAATCACTGTGACAAGCCACCATGCGTGGATGTCTGTCCTGTAGACAAAACAGACATGACCTTCACTGATTCAAAATCTGGCAATACAAAGACCATGAAGGTTGCTGCCACCTGGAAAGACCCGTTCGATGGTACCGTTCAGGTTGACAAAAGTCGTTGTGTCGGTTGCGGGGCATGTGCTGATGCGTGCCCATATGGCGCTCGTTATGTTAATCCAGATCAGGCTGATTCCGAAAGCGATGGCAAAGTAGACAAATGTACACATTGTAAACCACGTATAGAACAGGGACTTGTTCCAGCATGCGTGCAAACCTGTATCACTGAAGCACGTATATTTGGGGATTTGCATGATCCGGAATCAGCTGTTTCAAAGTATGTTAAAAAAGGTGCCAAGGGTCTTGAGGTAGCAGATGGCCACATTGGCCCTAACACCATGTATTATGGGAACAAGAAAGACATATCTCTCCTTTTTTCCGACTATACTCCCAAGCTCGCTAATGTAGATATGGTTAAGCGTCGCGCCATGATAGCATCGCTAGTGCATCCAGCCATGAACAAAGCAAAGGAAATTGGCGTCCTTGGCCTTGCTGGTGCCATGCTTGTGAAAGGTCTTTCCCAAAAAGATGATAAATAATGGTATTTCAATAAGCCTCATCTGATTTTATTATTTTAAAAGGGCTCTTTGTCTCAGGACAAGAGTCCTTTTTTTTTAATCTTTAAACCTAGTCATAAGAGTTACTATTTTCCTGTGGACTTCAAAATAGTTTTCTTTTCTTTTACGATCACACATATTATCGTCAGAAAAATATGTGGTCGACCATGAAACTAGGCTGTATTAGCATTACTTCGTATCTCACATTATTCTATCTCATTAGTTTTAAAAAATATTCAAACTTCTATAGGATTTTACCATGAGTGTTGACGACAAAAAAATCATCTATTCGATGATCAAGGTCAGTAAATCATATAATGACCAACCAGTTTTAAAAGATATTTCATTATCCTACTTTTATGGTGCCAAAATTGGCGTTCTTGGACTCAACGGATCAGGAAAGAGTACTCTTCTTCGGATACTTGCAGGTATCGACTCCGACTTCAATGGAGAAACTGTCATCTCCCCCGGACTAACTATAGACTACCTCCCTCAGGAACCTGAACTTGATCCGGAAAAAACCGTCAAAGCTGTCGTAGAGGAAGGTGTTCAGGACACTGTAGACCTACTTCAGGAATTCAACGAAATCAATGAAAAATTCGCGGAACCAATGACTGATGATGAAATGCAGACACTCATCGAACGCCAAGGAGAAGTACAGGAAAAACTCGACAACCTGGATGCCTGGGACCTAGATTCCAAACTTGAAATGGCTCTGGATGCACTGCGCTGTCCCCCTTCTGACTGTACCTGCGAAAACCTGTCAGGCGGAGAAAAGCGTCGCGTTGCACTTTGCAGAATTCTGTTAAAACAACCTGACATTCTGTTACTAGACGAGCCAACCAACCACCTTGATGCCGAATCTGTCGCCTGGCTCGAACACCACCTTCAGCAATATACCGGAACTGTAATTGCGGTAACCCATGACAGGTACTTTCTTGACAATGTTGCCGGGTGGATCCTTGAGCTTGATCGTGGACGTGGAATTCCCTGGAAGGGTAATTATTCTTCCTGGCTGGAGCAGAAAGAAAAACGTCTGGCCAATGAAGAAAAAAAACAAAGCGACCGCCAACGCACACTGCAACGTGAGCTTGAATGGATTAAAATGTCACCCAAAGGCCGACGTAGTAAGTCCAAGGCTCGTATTGCTTCCTATGAAAAGCTGATGGGCCAGGAAACCGAGAAACTTGCTAAAGAGTTGCAGATTTTCATTCCTCCCGGACCTCGTCTTGGAAAAGTTGTAATTGAGGCCGATCACATCAAAAAAGCCTTTGGAAATCGCCTACTTGTAGAGGACATGAATTTCAAACTACCAGCGGGAGGAATTGTTGGAATTATTGGCCCTAATGGTGCGGGTAAGTCCACACTATTCAAGATGATTATTGGCGAAGAAACCCCCGACGAAGGGACTATTCGCCTTGGTGACACTGTAAAGCTTGGTTATGTTGACCAGAACAGAGACTCACTGGACCCAGAATCAACAATATGGGAAGCAATTTCAGAGGGCCAGGAAACTGTTATACTCGGAGACCGTGAAGTAAATTCCCGAGCATATGTTGGTAAATTCAACTTTTCAGGCTCAGATCAACAGAAAAAAGTAGGTCTGCTTTCTGGAGGACAACGAAATCGCGTCCACCTTGCCCGAATGCTAAAGGAAGGTGGTAATGTCCTGCTTCTCGACGAACCTACTAATGACCTGGATGTAAACACTCTCAGAGCCCTCGAAGAGGCACTGGATAATTTTGGTGGATGTGCTGTCGTCATCAGCCTTGACAGATGGTTTCTGGATAGGATCGCCACCCATATCCTTGCATTCGAGGGTGATTCAAAAGTAATCTGGTTTGAAGGAAACTACTCTGATTATGACATGGATCGAAAAAAACGCCTTGGGCCTAAAGCCGACCAACCTCATCGTATCAAATATCGTCAACTCACCCGATAAATAGAGATTCCTTGCCCCTCTTTATGTTAAACAAAGGCCATTGAAAACAACCTCAATGGCCTTTCGCCTTACCTAACCCCCCGTTACCCATTGCCCTGAGAACTGCTCTTTTTGTCACCCCTTATATCGTCTGTAAAAATTGTCACACCACGCTCCATAGCACAAAAGTCTCCACACATAGTACAGGTTTTCTCGTTTTCTGGTGACCTGGATTGTCTAATTTCTTTGGCTCGGTCTGGAAACATTAACAAGTTTAAATGTTCGTCCCAAGCCATGTCTCGACGGCTGAGTGCCACCTTTTTTTCTTGCTGCCGCTGTTCCGGGTATTTTGCGATATCACCAATTCTGGCTGCCAACCGTGTTGCCCGAATTCCCTCACGCACATCATCTTCGTTGGGTAGTGCCAAATGTTCTGCAGGGGTTATATAGCAGATCAGATCTGCTCCGTACCTTGCTGAATTAGCAGCACCTATTGCGGAAGAGATATGGTCATAACCTGCTCCGGAATCTATCGGTAAAGGGCCTAACACATAATAAGGAGCGCCACCACTCATTCTTTTTTCAAGCATAATATTCCCCTCAATTTCATCAAGAGGTACATGCCCAGGACCCTCCACCATCATCTGACAGCCCATGTCACGTCCTAGTTCGGCCAGTTCACAATTAATCACCATCTCTGCCATTTGTGCTCTATCATGACTATCATGGATTGCACCAGCTCTGATACCATTCCCGAGTGACAACACAGCATCATACTTCTTCATTAAGGCACAGACTCTGTCAAATTGTTCATAGAGTGGATTTTCAGCATTGTTATAGTCCATCCAGGACACCATAAATGTACCACCCTTCGATACAAGGCCACCATAACGGTACCCTTGATTACGGAGTCGCTCTACGGAATATCTGTTAATTCCGCAATGTATTGCCATAAAGGATATACCATCTTCAAGTTGCTTTTCTATAATTTCAAACAAATACTCACTTTCAAGTTTATTCGGGTTTTTATATCTTCTACCTGCCTCGGAAAAAGCCTGATACAGCGGAACTGTACCAACAGGAAGAGCACAAACATCCAATATTCTACGGCGAATTTCTGTCAAGTCGCCGCCAGTGGAAAGATCCATTAATGTGTCGGCCTGTTCATTTTCGGCAATTTGGGCCTTTCGTATCTCAAGCTCAACATTCTGAATATCAGATGAAGTACCAATGGAAGCATTCACCTTTGTTTTCAATCCAAATCCTATACCTACTGTGTGTTGATGTTTACGGTTTGGGTGTGCTGGAATTACAATCCTACCCTCCGCGACCTTTTCACAAACCCAAGGTGCTTCAAGTAATTCCTGCTCAGCGACACGAACCATCTCTCGTGTCACAACACCCTTTCTTGCAAGTTCAATTTGTGTTTCCATGGTATATTTCTCCTTTGTTTATATCGTTTCCATAGGACAAAAAAAATCCGCAACACACCTATTGAGATGTATTACGGACTTGTACGGACAACATTGAGTCTTGGTTTTCAGGCAGGTCTTCTGACTCTACGGATCATTCGCTGGTCATGCCTTCCCATCTTGATAAAATAGACAGTGGCTTACATATGACCTTTGTCCCCGCTTACAGCGTTGGCCCAACGTTACGGAATTTCACCGTATTCTCTTTTCACCACCTTCAACGGTAGCACCTGAAATTTTCGTCATTATATATACACACAATTACTGCTTCTGTAAAGTATGCGTGGAGAGCTTTGCTAATATGATGTAGTATAAATAGTATGGATCTTCATCAAAATTGTCGCACCCAGAAAAAACAAATGTTTCCAATAGAATTTTTATCAGATATCCCCAAATGTCCCGGTGTTTATACGATGCTGGATAGACACGCGCGGGTTCTTTACGTTGGAAAAGCAAAGAACCTGAAAAACAGACTGACCTCCTACACCCGTTTTTCCGGCAGTGACCACAACAAGACAACCGTGATGCTGACCAAAGTTTTCAAGATTGATACTCTCCTCACAAAAACTGAAAAAGAAGCCTTACTTCTAGAGGCGTCACTGATAAAAAAACACAAACCCAAATATAACATTCTCCTCCGGGATGATAAGAACTACCCCCTTATAAAAGTAACAGTACAAGACGAATGGCCACGTGTTCACATGACACGTAGACGTAAAAAAGATGGCGCAAGATACTTTGGTCCCTACGCCTCAAGTTCCTCAATGTGGGCTACATTGCGTCTTCTCTCAAATATGTTTCCTCTGCGAAAATGTAAAGGAAACAAGATCCGTCCACGCAAACGTCCCTGCCTGAACCTGCAAATGGGCAAATGTCTTGGCCCCTGTGTTGGCGTTGCAGACCATGTCTTTTATATGAATCAGGTCAAAAAAGTTATCATGGTACTTGAAGGTAAAAACAGAACCCTGGTGCACACACTCAAAATAGAAATGGAGCAAGCAGCTAAATCACTTCTCTTTGAAAAAGCGGCTGAATTACGGGACCAAATCACAGCACTTTCAAAAACCCTGGAAAAGCAGATCGTTGTCTCAGCTACCTCAAACAATCAAGACATATTCGGATTCCACAGAGAAGGAACCGCAGTAGCCATCGCGCTTCTTTTTGTAAGAGAAGGGGTAATCACTGGAAGTCGCAGCTTTTTTGTAAACGACCCGGTTGGAACTGACACAACTATTCTATCCCAGGCAATGACCCAGTTTTACGATTCCAAAACCATCCCCGCCAAAGAGATACTCCTTCCCTTTATAACTCAAGACAAACTTATTCTTGAAGATCATTTCTCAGAGCTTCTTGGCAGTGTGGTCAACCTCAATATTCCGCAACGTGGAGATAAGGTTAAGCTCATCCAGATGGCTAATTCCAATGCAAGTCATGTTTTTGATGAGAAAGAAAAGAAAGAATGTTCATGGAAAGGTCTTTCCTCTTCCATGCAAAAACTTCTTCATCTTTCCCATGTTCCTGAGCATATTGAATGCCTCGACATATCAAACACCAGTGGCAGACAGGCTGTGGGGTCACTTGTCTGCTTCAAAGCTGGAGAAACAGTAAAAAGCATGTTCAGACACTACAGAATTCAGACAGTCCATGGCCCCGACGATTATGCGATGATGAAGGAAGTCCTAGAGAGACGTCTCAAGCGAGGGATAAAAGAAAAGACGCTTCCAAATCTCTTTATTGTAGACGGGGGACGTGGCCAGTTGAGCATGGCAACGCACGTTGCCAAGAAGCTTGATATCTATGATAGAATCGACTGGATCGGTATTGCCAAAGAAAAACATGAGGAAGGTGAAAAACTTTACAAACCAGGCCGCAAGAATCCTATTCTTTTACAAAAACATAACCCTGTCCTCCTATATCTGATGAGAATACGAGATGAATCACATCGGTTTGGAGTTACATTCCATAGAAAACTCCGTGCAAAAACCTCTATTTCTTCAAGCCTGGATTCCATTCCTGGAATTGGAAAAGATCGGAAAGAGAAGCTGCTGAAACACCTTGGTAGTATAAAACGTATCCGCAGCGCATCGCTTACAGAGCTCAAAGAAGTACCCGGTATTGGCAAGAGTACGGCCACTATTATTTATCATCATTTCAACTTCTAACAAACTTATATGCCCAGTGAAAAAGAGATACGTGCACGCCTGAAACCAGGCTGCATTTGCAAAGGAATAAAACTGCATACCATCCTGTCGGCTATTGAAAATGGAGCCGACAGCTATGAAGAAGTAGCTAGACGTACCAATATTGGAGGAGGATCGTGTAATTCCAGACGTTGCAGAGAAAAAGTAAACTCCTTGCTCTTAAAAAAAAACCAATAACGAAATCAGGTTTTCCATATTTGGCTGACTATTATTTGTTTACTTTTACTGACAATGCCGAGAACCGGCAAGGCTTGACTGATTTTTTTTTAGATTTCCGGAAATCGTCGGTTCCTGCAAAACAGCTTTCTCCGCAAGCGTCTTCAAGACTATGACATGCCACTGTTTAACAAAACATCATAATTCTTTTTTTTTACAAATAGTTTTTTTAATAGTATTTATCCGATTAACTAACAATTCACGACTAGCTTACTAGACGTTCACTTCCCTATTTTTTAAAGGATGCCTCATGCTCCAAAAATCAAACAATGTTTTTTCTGCCGATGGATTACCTCTTTTGATAGGCTCACTTCCCCTGAACCGACACCAGCAAGCTCTTGATCTTATCTTTTCATACACACCTGAGATACCACTCTGGCCTCAACTCCCTAGAAATCCGTACGAACATATGATGCCTCAATTTGCTGAAGGAGTACCGTGTATTATTGAAGAAAGCTTGAACAAACCTGAGGGACGTATTTATTTCGATGATGATTCCACTGATTTTGCTGACAACATGCTGGCATTTTACGAAGAATATATGGCTGTTCTTGAAAATCCTGAGCTTCTAAAATCATCACGGTTCCAGGTTAGTCGTGATCGTGCTGAAGGACTCTATCTTTTGGCAGAGACCATGGCAAAAAAGAATGATTCAGTTGCTGTAAAGGGGCAAGTAACAGGTCCCTTTACCATGCTCACCGGAATAAAAGACCGCACAGGACGAGCAGGATACTTTAACGAAGGTATTCGGGAAATGATGATCAAGAGTATTTCCATGAAAGCAGCCTGGCAAACACAACTCCTCCGAAAATCCACAGGGCGAAAAGTGCTCATGTTCATTGACGAGCCCGCACTCGCAGGTTTAGGTTCCTCAGCATTTATTTCAGTAACACCATCTGAGATAAAAGAGATGATTAATGAAGTCACAGAGGCAATTCACCTGGCCGATGGTCTTGCAGCTGTTCATGTTTGTGCAAATACTGAATGGGAGACTTTACTGACGTCAGAAATAGATATTATTAGCTTTGATGCCTATGGTTTTTTCGACAAATTCTCACCGTTGAAACAACAGATAGATGCCTACCTTAACCGAGGTGGAATTATTGCATGGGGTGGTATTCCCACTGGTAAAGCTGAAGATATAGAAACAGAGACCAGTGATTCCCTGACCGCCTTATGGGAAAAACAAGCTAAAGCTCTTACCGGTTCAGAGAGGAGTATCGAGAGTTTGCTGCGTCAAACACTGATCACCCCAAGCTGCGGCACAGGTTCACTAAAACCCGAATTGGCAGAAAAAGTTGTACGACTTACCAGAGAAGTCTCAGATAATCTCAGAACAAAATATTTATCGGATCTTTGTATATCTTAAAGAACCAAGGGCATCAACTCTCCCACTACAGCTAATTTAATTCTCATGTACTGTTTTAATTGATACCTGTAGTCTGTACTTCAGAGAATGAAAAAAAATCCATGCCATTTATCAATATGTTATGTATTATTAGTTGAGGTAATTTTTTCACTATTTTTCCTGACTATATATGTTCACTTTCTTTTCCCTGCGGGATAGACAATTTCACCTATCTGGTTGGTTATCAATGGATTGAAGCATGCAAATACGATAAGCCATTGAGTCTCGCATCTTCGACAGGTAAAGCGTAGACTCCAAACTTATCAAATGCAGGATTTAGTTGATATGGTAAAAACTTTTACAATGGTTCCCATACTCCTCCTTTTACTGGGAGGTACTTCCACCACTGTCCAATCTTGGTACAAACCACCAGTCAATGTCTCATGGCAATGGCAACTATCAGGAAATATCAATATCTCGTATGATGTTGACCTATATGATATTGACTTATTTGACACTAGCATAGACACGATAAACGATTTAAAAAAACAGGGCATAAAAGTAATCTGCTATTTCAGTGCCGGCAGTTGGGAAAACTGGAGAGTTGACAAGGATGCCTTTCCACCAGAAGTGTTAGGAAAAGACTTGGATGGTTGGCCAGATGAGAAATGGTTGGATATTAGAAAGATTGAGATTCTCCGACCAATCATGACAGCTAGGCTTGATCTTGCCTTTGAAAAAGGCTGTGATGGTGTTGAACTGGATAATATGGATGCATACACCAATGAAAGCGGCTTTAACCTTCAGGCCGATCACCAGATAGCCTATAACAAATTGATTGCTGCTGAAGCACGAAACAAAGGGCTGTCTGTTGGGCTAAAGAATGATTTGGATCAAATCGTCGAACTTGAACCTTTTTTTGATTTTGCTCTGAATGAAGAATGTCATGCTTATGATGAATGTAACAAGCTGAAACCATTTACAAATGCCAACAAACCCGTATTGAATGCCGAGTATAAACAGGAATATATCAGTGATGAAGATTCACGCCATAAAGTATGTGCTGAAGCAAAGTTGCTTGGCTTAAAAACACTTATTCTTCCCCTGAACCTAGATGACAGTTTTCGAATAAGTTGTGATTAATATTTCAATTCACAAAGATATCCACTCCCCCTAGACAGACAACGTCTCAACCATCCGACATTATCTCATTATTACAAACTACTCGCAATCATTATCAGGCATAGGTTGAACACAGGAATGACAATAGCAGCAGTAGAATTCCAGTCCCTGGATACTCAGACTTTGATATTTTCTTCTTTCTGACCAACGCTTACCCTTCTTGCAGGTTTATCTATACACGTTTTTTATAAATGACTCAACACCTGAACATGATGTTGAACGGGTTACTATTTATTGATAACCAGGAAGTAACCCTTTATAGTATAAGATGGTTTGGCAGGTATCATCCTCTCCCGTCAAAAAAGTCTTTACATTATCTTAAGTTGAAAGTTTTCAGGAGCAATCATGAACAAGCAACCGCGTCTGGTTACAACACCGCATCGCCGCCTCCCCATAGTAATTCCTGAAGGTATAACACCTACTGAATTTTTCAACAGTCCCTGCAACCTGCGACATCTTGCCCGGGAAAACGGTTTACTGCGTACTCCTGAAGATTTCCTTCTCTACCGTAAGGCCATCGGTCATTCAAATTTGTTTGACACCTCTATTATTCATGACAGTTCCCAGCGAATTTTGGATCCCCTTGGTCGCCCCGTCCGCAGAGATCAACTCAACAGACGTGAACGAATGGTATTTAGCAGAATGACTCAAGTGACTTTTCATTTCATGTGTGAAAAGTATCCGGATCCAGAGCAACACCTACTCTTCTGCGGCGAAGCAAGTCTTGATGCCACCTGGCCATTAGGCAAACCAGGCGTACCTAGCATCAGAATGATTCACAATCATTTCATGGTATTTGATAACGCAGAACTTGCTGCTGCTCCTGCTGCCGCTCACGACGATCCAAACTTAACGGACAGCGGAAACAACGGAATTTTCCTGCTTTATCTAAATGATGTTTATTTACGGTTTTTTGCAGTGCTTGATCTTGAAATACTCAAGCCTCTACCACCAGATCAGGCACAATTACAGATTACTGGATACCCTCAGGGACTGCCTAGCTGGGAAGTACAAGGTGGGCTTGAGTCTTTAAATTCGGGTCGTTTCTGGAAGGAATATGACATGATTCTTAAAGGATTTCTCGATTTTTACAGGGCTTTTTTCGCTCTTGTGGCATCCGACGACACTCAAATTCCAGACGGAGCAACCTTCCCGAATAAAGTCGAAGATATACTGCTATTTAATAGCGAATTCCATAGGGCGGCGCGAATCCTACGTCTTCAAGTACTGGAAGATCCAAAGTTTGCCAATGAGATCCGCTGGCGACCGGCTTACAAACAACTCATCTATCGTGATGACCTTGGTCGAATTATCGTAACTATCAGCCAGAATTCAGTGGGAAATGCCATCACAGAACTTCTTGGCATAGTAATTAAACGTGTCTCAGATGAAGATGCTTACAGTAAAGTTGAACATCGCCTCGTCAACCAACTGCTGGAACTACGCAACCGACTGATAAGGTATAACTTTGGCGAACCAGTTGCCACCCCTTCCTGGCCAGCCGGTGTCTTTGTCCCGCCAGAGAAGGCATAGTAGCACAGATCCTGCCTAAGGCCATCCATGTCTCTTGATCTGTGTCGATGACAAGAGGAAAACGATATCATTAAAGGCGGATAGCCGCTTTTAATCACTTGTGATATTTCTCGCCTGCTTTTATCGTGTAGGCTCTGTATAATTGTTCAAGAAGCAACAATCGGATCATATCATGGGTGAATGTCATACGAGAAAAGGATAATAATAGATCTGCTCCTGCACACACTTCAGAAGAATGACCCGTTGGCCCTCCAATGAGAAATGCAGCCTGCTTTCGTCCTTCCTGTTCCCAGCAGGATATGTACTCGGCAAGCTCCTCTGAACTCACCTGTTTTCCTCCAGAGTCGAGAACAACCTTAAGAGTTGCCGGCGAAATGGCTCCCAGTAACACCCGCCCCTCTTCTTTCCGCTCCTGCTCCTGGGTCCAGCTTTTCTTACTTTTAACTTTTAAAATAGTTATATTCAGCCCTGTATAATGGAGTAAACGCCTGGAATACTCCTTGATTCCTTCGTCAATAAATGAATCTTTGGTTTTCCCGAGAAACGGGATATCTATTTTCATTCTCCTAACAGTAAATTATTGTTTGTTCATCAATAAGATGCTTCAATTTACGACAAAAATCCTCATAGGAGATCTCCCTGTTAATTCCAGGACATGATTCACTTATTGCCTTGTAATTATCTTCATCCAACAAAAGAGACGGATGCAGCGGCCATTGAGCACATCTCCATGGACGTCCATGGTGAACTGAGCACCCTTTATCGTAAAATACACAATGGCCATCAACAGTTTTCATTTGTACGATCTTTCCGGTTACTCGCCAATATTGCTCTTTTACTTCTTTTTCAGAGAGGCCAAGGGATTTGACCATGCGCCGCTGGTCGTTATCGTCGAGAGAAACAGTGGTTTCACCATGGCAACAATAGCCACACTGAGTACAAGTAAAAATGTCTTTTATTGTAATTTCTGCCATAATTGTTAAGTTTTATATCATACTGTTTTATTACAATCAGCATGTGAAAATGTTGAAGTACCAACGGATATGCATTCAGGCATTCCCAATACAATCCTGAAAAGTTGAAATATCGATACCGTGAAAAGCCGCTGCCTGCACCCATTTTTCTTCATCAGGTATATCAAAAATAATCGAATCTTCAGCCGGAATTACCAACCAACCCTGCGACATTAATTCCTGTTCCAGTTGACCTGGCCCCCACCCGGTGTATCCCACAGCAAATAAAAATTTTTTCGGGCCTCTTTCATGGGCAATATCATCAAGAACCGTCGTATTCCTGGAAAGATACACAGTTGCGCTCACTTCTACGTGATGTTCAGTTTCGTAATCTGACCGATAGAGAATAAAGGCTGAATTGGGTTCCACCGGCCCACCAATATACACTGGAACCGTTAAGTCGTCAGGTACCGGCAACCCATTGGCCACAAGTACCTCCTTGAGGAAGAGCTGTGGGTTTGGTTTGTTAATTGCTATTCCAACAGCTCCTTCATGACCGTGTGAACAGATATAAATAACCTGCTCTGCAAATCTTGGGTCGGGCATCTTGGACGTAGACAATAGAAATGATCCTGTGAGCGAATCGATTACTGAATTTTTAGAATGATCCATTGAGTAACACCTTTTATTGATCTCCCTCGGCACTGAGAAAGCAACTCGTCTTTCGGCAGTTAGCAGCTAGAGTTTTGGTGTTTTTGAATAATAAAACCATAGCCCCATAATATAATTATATTTACTCCTTGCAAACACATATCTAAGAGAGTTTTCAAACTCCTTCAATCTCTCTTTGTTTGTAGCTACACTAACAGAAGCATTGGAGTATGGTCAAGAAATCTTCAAAACAGTATATGTACTTTCTTATAGGTTTAACCATGTTGATTTCATGCTTCCCTTTTTTATTCTATATTTTACACTATATATTTGCTAATCTGCATACAAATGAATTATTGTCATTGAATGACTATATTTTTTTGAAACATAGTCTTCTGACAGATTCGTTTTTCGACTCTTTTTTTTAACGAAGTTTTACTTAAGGGGTTATACATGGGAATTAAAGAACATATCGACCGCATCCTTCATGCAGAGCACCATGATCCTTTCCAAGTTTTGGGAGTTCATCACACTCAAAAAGATAAACACTCTGCAGTAACCTTTCGGTGTTTCCAACCAAGCGCCAGAACAGTAACACTTCTTATCGACGACCTTGAAATCTCCATGTCCAAGGTCCATGACGAGGGAATATTTGAAACCTGCATCGACCGTGAAAGAGTAACCGATCCTGATATTGATCCCTATTCATATCAATACAGGATCACCTACCATGACGGAGTAGAACACACAATAAATGATCCCTACAGATTTCTCCCCATCTTGAGCGATGAAGACCGTTTTCTGTTCAATTTTGGCACCAACTATGAGTTATATAATCACATAGGTGCCCACGCAGGCATGCACTCACAAATCAAAGGTACTATTTTCCGTGTGTGGGCACCATCAGCAATGAGGGTCTCAGTTATTGGTAATTTCAACAGTTGGGATGGCAGGGTCAACCCAATGAGAAACCTCGGAAGCTCTGGAATATGGGAATTATTCCTCCCCGGTATTGGTGAAGATGAAATTTATAAATATGAGATCCGTACGACCCAGGGGGAGATCCTCGAAAAATCTGATCCATTTCAATTTTTCGGAGAACTTCGCCCTAAAACTGCATCGATAATTCGATATCTTGACCACTACCACTGGAACGACCAGGAATGGCAAAACAATAAAAAAACAGCCAATCCGTACAGCAGTGCCATGTCCATTTATGAAGTTCACCCAGGATCATGGCAACGTGACCCCAAGAACCCCGGTCGCTTCCTCACCTTCAAAGAGCTTGCTGATAGGCTTATCCCTTATGTAAAAAAACTAGGTTTCACCCATATAGAGCTTATGCCTGTCATGGAACATCCGTTGGATGAATCCTGGGGTTATCAGATAACTGGTCCGTTCAGCATGACCAGCAGATATGGTGTTCCAGAAGATTTCATGTTTTTTGTTGACGAATGTCATCGTGAGGGGATTGGTGTCATTCTCGACTGGGTTCCAGCTCATTTCCCTAAAGATGCACATAGCCTTGCACGATTTGATGGTACCGCACTCTTTGAGCATGAAGACCCACGCAAAGGTGCCCATCCTGACTGGGGAACTTATATTTACAATTATGGTCGCAAGGAAGTAAGCAACTTCCTTATTGCAAACGCTTTATTCTGGATCGACAAATACCACATTGACGGATTGCGTGTTGACGCTGTGGCTTCCATGCTCTATCTCGATTATTCCCGAAAGGATGGAGAATGGTTACCCAACAATTACGGAGGAAGAGAAAATCTAGAAGCAATTGATTTTATAAAACATCTAAACTCTGTTGTTTATGGACGTCACCCCGGCACATTGATGATAGCAGAAGAGTCTACTAGTTTCTACGGTGTGTCAAAGCCTACAGAAGAGGGTGGCCTGGGTTTTGGTTTTAAATGGAACATGGGCTGGATGAACGACATACTTGATTACTTTGAAAAAGATCCAATCTACAGACGCTTTCACCATAACAGCCTTACTTTCTCAATCATGTATGCCTTTTCAGAAAACTTTATCCTGCCACTCTCACACGATGAAGTTGTACACGGAAAAAAATCTCTTATTGACAAAATGCCAGGAGATCTATGGCAGAAATTTTCAAATCTCAGGCTTCTTTTTCTCAATATGTGGATGCATCCTGGTAAAAAGCTTCTTTTCATGGGCGATGAATTTGGCCAATGGAATGAATGGAACTGTAAACAAAGCCTAGACTTTCACCTGCTGCAGGAAAACGATTTGCACAAAGAGATGTTGACTTTTTTTGAGAAGCTGAACACTTTATACAAGAATAATGCTAGCCTCTGGGAACTTGATTGCAGCCATGAAGGATTCCAGTGGATGGATCTTGAGGATAGAGACAATTCCATTATCTCATATGCTCGTTTCGCAAGGAACCGTAACGATCACTTGGTATGTCTGTTAAACTTTACTCCTCAAACTTTCTACGGTTACAAGATGGGATTACCGAGCGGGTCAAACTATGAGCAGGTGTTTTGTTCAGACCAAAGTCGTTTTGGGGGATCAAATGCCTCAAAGAAAACAATTTACAAAGCAATTGAAAAGCCTTATGCACAAGCTCAATTCCATACAAATGTCACAGTACCACCACTTGCAGGTATTATTTTAAAGCCCTGCTGATTTTATATATTCCAGAGCATCTAACTATGAGTGCACGACACCCGACACAGACCACTGGAGACAAGACAAGTCAGGCGTTGGCTGAACTTTGCGAATTACATCGCCAATACCCTGAAAAAAGTCGTCAATCTCTTATACAGCAGGTAACAATCAAACTTGACCTGACCCCAAAAGAAGGAGAGTTTCTGGTTAGAAATTTCCAAGGAAAACAATAAAGCCCTTGCCAGTATCCGGCCCTCTGTTTACGTGATTGTTTATTGTTCAATAAAAGAGATATTTTTCTTTTAAAGTCCTCTCTACAAAGGGAGCTCTACGGTTACAGAGCTCCCTTTGCCAACTTGCGACTTAATAGTAATTGCCCCTTCATGCTCCTCTACAAACTTGGCAGTCATTGCCATACCCAATCCTGTCCCATAGGACTTGGTTGTATAATAGGGGTCAAATACCTTACCAAGATTTTCAGGATCTATGCCACATCCAGTGTCTGTTATTGTTATTTTAATATTATGAGGAGTTACCATTGTGCTAACAGTCAGGGTTCCTCCATAATACATCGCCTGAATACCATTTAAAAAAAGATTCAAAAACACCTGAATTAACTTGTCTTCATCAGCCTGAACCATTATTGGGCAGGATTCCTGATAAACAGTAACAATCTGCACGCCAGAATCCTCTGCATCAATAGAGAGTAAGGAGACTGCCTTATTAAGTATTTTCTGGAGATCTACCTCTATCTTTTTTAATGCCTGAGGCCTAGCGAAATCAAGGAGTTCAGAAATACTCCGATTGAGTCGCTCCACCTCCTGCACCAGAATATCTGCTGTTTTCCTTCCCTCATTCTTCTCTGAAAATTTGGATCGCAATAGAAGTGCAAGGCCTTTTATAGAACTCAAGGGGTTCCTCAATTCATGTGCTACACCTGCTGCCATTTTTCCTAGAGCTGCTAGCTGTTCACTTCTCCTGAGATCTTTCTCCAGTTGTTTTATTTGGCTAAGATCCTGCATCATCAAGAGAGTTCCAACATAAGACCCGTTAGTATCTATGATTGCAAGTCGACTGAGCTGTACGGTATGGCAAACCTCATCACTACTATATAATTGTATTTCTTTTTGATAAAGTTTCCCTAGAGATTTCTCAGGACCCTTAAAGGCTTCTTGAATATCAGGCATTGCACTAAAAATTTTTAAATCTCCACCTAAGGCATCCTTTTCATTAATACCGGTCAATTTCCTGGAAAAGTTGTTGTAGAGGATAACTCCTCCCTTACTATCTGTTGCAATAAGCCCAATCGGTAACGATGAAATAAGGATATCCCTAAACGCTTCCACCCTCCGCAGTCTGCTCTGAGAACCTTTCAATCCTTGAAGAGTCAAAATAGAGAGCCACCCACCAAAGCCTACTAAAAGAAGAACAACTGAGAGGATTATGATTTCCAGTTTTTTTCTTTTAAGCCTCTCATTAAATTGCTGCATATCTTGTTCAACCAGGATCAGAAATTTTTCTTCGTTAAATGCACTAATCGCCTTCCTCCATCGCTGCTTCAATAAATGGTGCTGCAACATCAAGCTGGCTGTTTTCCCTTTGGCATAAAGAGCAGGAGGAAAAGGACCTAGTTGAGTCAGGAAATGTTTTCCAATGGGTGGAAAAAAAGCTGCTACTTGAAAAACTGTGCGATTATTCCTTGTACTGATACGATAGCGAAATCTACTACTACCACTATTGGTGGTTCCTAATGTTTCAAGAAATTCAAGAGTCGTTTTTGAAACATCCACATTCCCCTTTTCTTGCCTAGAGTTTACGAGCATATCCCCCTTGCTGTTGAAAAGAACGACAAGCTTTACGCCGGGTTGTTCTGAGGCATGTTCGAGCAGACGTGATACGTCTCCTTCCCATATTTCATCAAGTTCCTTTCCGGCACGCAACCCGGAAAAAACAGAACTTCTTGCACTAGATGCTACGAAACGGATAAGCGTTATCCCCTTTTCAAGTAAAATATCCGTTATCAACAGTTTATCACGGCGGTAATTATTCACTGCAAAAACGGAGATAATAACAGTAAGCAGACTGAAAGCAGCGGCCAATACCCATGGTGAGACCTTAGCCAGGTACTGCTTTTGTATGATTCTCATTATTATTCCTGAGGAGGTGCTACAATCTTTTCAAACATCACTCGAGTTATCATATACGTCGGTTTGACACCATCATCCCCGAGGGAACCTGAAGCAAGTGTCTCTCCATTATTTAAAGGGTTGTCAGAGGCATAGTAGGCATATCGAGTTTTAATACCACAGGGAACATGACCTTGTATAATAGCAGCACTGATTGCTCGCTGATAATGTCCTCCCTCCATCTCAAGTCCCACAGCCTTCCAGCTCGATGTATGGAACCGGGAAAGAACATCTCTGTTTTGCAAAGATGTTCCAAGTACTGTTACCATAGGGCCCACATGAATAGGGTAACCACAATCAAAGTCGCTCATCTCAAGGTCATTATGCACGATATAATTGTTCGTTGTTCCTTCCATTACATGGGCAGTAGCAAGCATAATATCTCCTTTGTTTCCAGGAAGTGTTCCTGCTTTCCCCATGATATTAATTGATCGTATTTCAAGCTCAACGGCTTTCCCCTGCAGATTACTTGGGCAAAGAAATTCGTCCAGTATATCAAAAGCCTGTGCACCAAACGCGTAATCAATAACAACAATTACAGGTTTATTATTTTTGATATATCGAAAGTTATAGTGTAAAGATTGATGGAAGTTCTCCCTTCTGTTTTTACAAACATCCAAAATCATAACATCTATGCTTGATTCAGAGGTATCATGCAGATAACTGAAGCCAAAGGAAGATGCGAATTCACTTATCTCCTCATCAAAACCCCGAAGTTCTCCTATCATATCATACAAATCATTGGGAACCTGCCGTCCCTGTTTTTGTAAGAAACCGGCACCATAACAAATATTTTTCATGGAATGCATGTTTGCGCTCATTACATGAATTGGCCTATTCTGCAGCCCAAGTTCATGAAGATTCCGCTTTACATTCTTCGCCCATAGAGTCGCATATTTATGACGTCCAATCATTTCCTGCAGAGAAGGTGTGAAATGAATGGTCAACAGTGCATTATTAGACTGTATCTCTTCTAGAATTCGCAATCCCATTCCATAAACAATTGCAAAGAGGCCATTATTATGATTCCCGTTCTTACCATGATGTTCTTCAAACCTTTCATAACTTTTACGAACTTCACGGTATGTCCTTCCCAAAATGGTCGAGAGATTCCATAGGGCCTTATCAAGAGCTGCACCTTCAAGGGGTGTCTCATCCAGATAAATACGTTCAAGATTTTTCCATTCTGTACAAATACTTCCATCATTTCTAAATATCTGCCTGTGTATTTTCTGAGATTCGATATTAAGGAATGTGATATGTGTAACTATATCGTAAATCTCCGTAAGTCCCCTGGTGACCACAAAACAGATTTCTTTTTCGGATACGAGATAAGAATTTCTCCGTCGCTTTAGAGGAGTAATCTTTTCAAAAGATGTGTCATTAAAATTTTCGTCAGCTGTGAGGATTATACGATTGCAATTTTCAATACCCCGTGGCATTCGATCCAACACATATTCTAGCCCCTTGAGTTCGACTATCCGATGATCGCTCATGGAGCCGTAAATCTCAGGATCAAATCGTCTTAATGACTCCGAAAGAGCTTCTCCTGAACGTCCTGAAGGCTTATAATACCCCCTTAAAATCAAAGCATCTGCAATGGTTTTAAACGTACGAATTGCAAAACGTGCACGCTGTGATTTTGAAAACTCATCCATTTATTACTACTCCAAAGATAGTTCCTGGTAGATTTGCGCCCCCCCAACAAAAAAAAGCAAAAAAAAAGAGGGTAAACCAATAATTGGCTTACCCTCTTCTCAATCAAGAGACAATAAATTGTCCTAAATCATATTTTGCTCACGTTGGCTGCAGCAGGACCTTTTGGACCTTCGGTGATTTCAAACTGAACGCGATCACCTTCGTTTAAGGTTTTAAAACCATCACTAACAATAGCAGAGTAGTGTACAAATACATCCTTTCCACCTTCCTGCTCAAGAAAACCAAAACCTTTAGCCTCATTAAACCATTTCACTGT
>CAMZKT010000083.1 GCA_947311435.1 uncultured Desulfocapsa sp. | reverse complement strand
GCGCCAAATCCAAACTGTTGTCGCATTTTGGGTAACATTGCTGCTGATTTTCACAAATCGGCAGAAAATACAATTTTAGTTTTTTACGAGTCCATCACACATGCAAATTACAGACATTTTCACCCAACTATGGCCCAGCCTTGTCTGGCCCCTCATCCGTCTTCTTTGTTTTATTTCGGTTGGCTTACTTGTTGCTACTTTTATCGAGTCCCTTAACTGGACAAACAAGATCGCCCTCTTGGCACGTCCGTTAATTCGATTTGGCAACCTCTCGGAAACTGCCGGAGCCTCCTTCTCCATGGCACTCTTTTCCGGGGTTGCCGCAAACACAATGCTCTCTGAGGCCTACGATAAAAAAACAATCTTTAAGAAGGAACTTATCCTTTCAAACCTCTTTAACAGTCTGCCAACCTATTTTCTTCATCTGCCTACGGTCTTCGTTATTACCGCTCCTCTTATTAAAGGGGCTGCTTTTATCTACGTAGGGATCACATTTGGAGCTGCCATTCTACGTACGGTTTCCATTGTTATCTTAAGTCGTTTTCTCCTTCCTGAAGTCGTTACTCCTGTAGCTGAACAAAGCAATGAATCTCTGCAGGATAATAAAGGGATTGACTGGAAAAAAGCTCTTAAAAAGAGTTGGAAGCGCTTTAAGAAACGAATTCGTAAAATTACCAAATTCACTGTTCCGATCTATGTTCTTGTTTTCATAATGCATCGGATAGGTTTTTTTGATGTCCTTGAGAGTGGCATGGCAGAGTACCTCTCATTTCTGCCATGGCTCAGCCCCCAGTCCATGGGCATAATCACCCTACACATTGCTGCAGAATTCACTGCAGGGCTTGCAGTTGCAGGAGCATTTTTACAGGAAGGAACCATGGAATACCGGGAAGTAATACTGGCTTTGCTGGTGGGTAACGTGCTTTCATCACCCATAAGGGCAATTCGCCATCAATTCCCCTACTATGCCGGGATATTTTCTCCGAAGACAGCTGTGGAGCTCATTATATACAATCAGGTATTTAGAGTTGGGAGCTTGATTTTCATGGGAGTGATCTACTATTTGGTCACAATATGATCATATCAAGCTTTGGTTTCCGATGGCTTAATGAATAATAAGATCATGGAGTTCATTTATGTCACCGTCCTGAATTGGGAATTCTTCAGCGAGTATACCCCCGACCATCGCGATAACATCACAAAGTGCCTTGCATTGATTCTTTTCACGAATCCCCTGGGTCAGGAGAACGACAGCCTCGTCCCACTTTTTTTGGGGGATACGTTCATTGATACCACTATCTGCAAGAATCCAGGCACGACGTTCCAATAATGAAATATAAATCAATATTCCATTTGACTTCTTTGTTTTGTAAAGTTCTTCGGTAAAAAATGCGGAGAACGCAGAATTCCGCACCTCTCTGTCCATCTCATCATCAAAAAGAAAAAGACGCCGACACCAATGACAAACAGAAAGGCATAAATGGACAATGATGTAAATAGGTGCAAATACGCCAAGAAATATCCAGAGATTACTTGGGCCCAACCAGAACATTTCTGCAAGCCAGGGTGTTACAATAAGTGAGGCACAAAGTGCAACAAGAGTCGCTCCTCGTACCACGGCAAGAGGATAGGGGTGACTCTCTCCAACTACCATGGGAACCACCTCTCCAGAAGTTTTCAGCTCTGCTTTATGCACCGCTTCTCTGATTGCTGCCCTTTCTTTTTCGCCAAAAAACGACTGTGCAATGGATTTACTTTTCATTATTACCATCCTCCGGACGCGCCACCGCCCCCAAAACATCCCCCACCGCCACTAAACCCTCCGCCAAAGCCACCGGACGACGACCCGCCATATCCACCGCCAGTATAAAAGCCACCACCACTTGAAGCAATAGATAAGGAACTCATAAACAGACCGCCAAGTATTCCTACTGGTATCAACGCAAGAAGCCAAAAGCCCAACTGCGGAAGAAACATAAGGCCGAGGACAGGAGAGCTGAGCCCCCCGCTTAGAGCTGCCGTTTTGGGTTTATTATGAAAAACTCGCCCAATAAATATAAAGGCAAAAATGAGTATGAAAATCAGCCCAAAAGGATCGCTGTCCTGAGCAGGTTCAGAACCTGCTCCGTCTTGTTTATATTCGCCCCGCACTGCATTTATCATGGCAACAAGCCCAGCACTAATCCCTTCATCAATCTGCCCGTTCCTGAACCGTGGAACAATTTCTCTGCTAATTATTCGTCCGGCAATGAGGTCGGTCAACCTGCCTTCAAGCCCATAGCCCACTTCTATCCGAATTTTCCTCTCATCCCTGGCGATGAGCAACAGGGCACCATTGTCAAGATTTTCCTGACCGATCTTCCATTTCTCAACCACCTTCATTGAAAAAACTTCGAGCACTTCACCTTCCAGGCTTGGTATGGTGAGTAGTACAATTTGCGTTGAATCGGTTTTTTCAAACTGTTCAAGCATATTCTCAAGTTTTTCCCTTGTTTGCTCTGATACCATTGAAGCAGTATCGTTGACCCGCCCAGTCAAAGGCGGGACTTCAAGGGCAGCAAGGGGTGACACACAACAGGGCAGCAGTACAAACAACACTACAGCAGCAACTGAATTTAAACGAGAGGTCAGTACCGATCTATTCATGGTTTAGAATGTCACCTTAGGGGCAACTTCAGCGCCCTTTTCTGCTTTGAAATACTCTTTCCGTTCAAGATGAAGGAGAAATTTGTTAGTAAGACTTGCTGGAAACTTCCGAATGGCTCCGTTAAAGTTGGATACAGCAGTATTGTAGCGTTGCCGAGAAACATTTATTCTGTTTTCGGTGCCTTCAAGCTGATTTTGCAAATCAAGAAAACTCTGATTTGCCTTTAAGTCCGGATATCTTTCTACCACAACCATAAGCCTGGACAATGCAGAGCTGAGCCCCCCCTGAGCCGCTGTGAATTGTTGCATTGCCTCGGGATTATTGAGGTCTTTTGCTGAAATCTGCATTGAACCGACCTTCGCTCTTGCCTCAATAACCGCCTGTAGGGTTTCCTGTTCGTGTTTGGCATACCCTTTCACCGTTTCCACAAGATTCGGGATGAGATCAGCACGACGCTGGAGGGTCGATTCCACATCGGCCCAGGCCTTAAACACCGATTCTTCCTGCACTTGTAAACTGTTATAGCCACAGCCGGAAAGCACAACGGACAGCAGACCCGTAATAAGAACCAGTAATGTCATTCGTTTCATAACACCTTCTCCCTGTATGTTTATTACTAATGATTATACTTGAAAATTCTCTGATTATGTTAATTGACAAAAATCTTTATCTCAACTATTACTTTTTCTTTTAAATCAATGGTCGTTATCAGAAAATACCAATTATTCCCTTCCATCAACCATGATCGGTTCAAAACCTCTTTTTTTTATTGCTGTACTCTTCCTTATCCTATGTGCATCTATTATTCTGGCAACCGGCATGGGTTTTTTGAAGATCACAGCCCTTGAAGTCATTGAGATTCTTGGCTCACGCCTTCTTGGCCATGATCCATCTGCCATCAACCCGACTTTTCCATTTGTTGTCATGGAAGTTCGTCTCCCCCGTATTCTCACTTCAGCCCTGGTGGGAGGAGGGCTGGCAGTGGCAGGTGCCGTCTTTCAAGCCATTCTACTCAATCCTCTTGCAGATCCCTACACCCTGGGGATTTCCTCTGGTGCAGCCTTTGGAGCATCACTTGCTATTATTCTTACCCTCTTCGGCATAATTATTCCGCCCTGGCTATCAATTCCTGTTTTTGCTTTTCTGGGCGCCATGGCAACACTTGTTGGGGTGTTCTCTCTTGCCTCAACAGACAACCAACTTTCCTCAAATACCCTTATTCTATCAGGAGTGATTATTGCGGCCATTCTTTCCGCCGGAATAGGATTTATTAAATACCTGGCAGACGAACAAGTTTCCATCATCATCTTTTGGCTTATGGGCAGTTTTGTAGGACGAACCTGGGCAGATGTGCTAACAACATCACTTGTCGTTTTTCCCGGTTTACTGTTCATGCTGTATTTTGCTCGTGATTTGAACATAATGGCTCTCGGAGAACGAACAGCCAATAGCCTTGGGGTGGATAGCAGTCGTGTAAAGAAAATGTTATTGATTTGTGCATCACTTATCACCGCTATCTGCGTTTCAGTCTCAGGAATTATTGGTTTTATCGGACTCATAATTCCTCATCTTTTACGTATGGTTCTGGGGCCTGATAACAGGGTTTTACTTCCCGCCTGTTTCCTTGGAGGAGCAAGCCTGCTCCTTGGGGCTGATACCATTACCCGTGCATGGCTGCCATCTGAAATTCCCATTGGCGTCCTGACTTCTCTCATTGGCGGACCGTTTTTTTGTTATATCTTCAGAAAAAAACAATTGGCCAAGAATTCATGACCGATAAACTTCTCTACCGGCTCAATGACGTCTCTTTTTCATATGGGAGAACTCCCGTTCTAAAAGATATCAACATAGAGTTAAGGAAAGCTAAGTTTTATGGATTGATAGGGGGAAACGGAAGTGGCAAATCCACTCTTCTTGAACTAATGACTGGCACTCTCCCCCCCAATAAAGGAAGAATTACATACCGGAACAAACGGTTAAGCACCTACTCAAAGTTGCAGTTAGCCACCAAAATAGCTCTTGTTCCACAGCACTTCTCCATGGATTTCGAGTACAGCGTGAAAGATATTGTCCTTATGGGAAGACACCCCCATATTCCCCGCTTTTCATCTCCCTCGACCTATGACCATGAAAGTACACGTCATGCCATGGAAAGCATGGACATTCTCCACCTGGAAGACAGACCAATTGTTGCACTTTCGGGTGGAGAACTCCAACGTGTTGTGATTGCTCGTGCTCTTGCTCAGGAAACAGAAGTACTTATTCTCGATGAAGCAACATCTAATCTCGATATTCATCACACCATTTCAATCATGCGAGTTATTCGACGACGTGTAAAAGAAGACGGACTGACCGTAATCGCCGCCATTCACGATTTAAACCTTGCTGCTGCTTTTTGCGATGAATGCGTGGTATTGAAAGATTCCTGCATCTTTGCTTCTGGCACTGTGAACACTATTTTCACAAAAGATTTACTGCAAACCGTCTTCACCGTAGACGCGTCTGTGCAAAGCAACCCGGAAACAGACTTCCCACACATTCAATTCAGGTATTGATTCAATGAATTCTCTTCTTCTTCGTCTTCTTCTTGGCACTCTATTATTCACAGGAACCTTCTGTTCTTCTCTTCTTGCCGCAGAAAAACAGACCGTCTATCAACGTATTATATCACTTTACCCGGCACATACAGAAAACCTTGTAGCAATAGGACTCAACAAGGAACTTATTGGTATTGCGACAAGTGATACATATCCCAAGGAAATACTCTCAAAACAGAGATTCCACCATCGTGACAATGCGGAGAAGTTCATTGCAGCAGCTCCGGACCTTGTATTAATCAGACCCATGATTGCCCATGCCGTGCCTGACCTGGTGCAACAGCTTGAAAGAGCCGGCATAACGGTAATTTCCCTTCAGCCACGCAGTGTTGACGAAATGTTTGATTACTGGCTTGAGCTTGGACGATTAACCGGAAAGGAACATGAAGCAGCCCAGATGGTATCATCCTTTAAATCCAAGGTGGCCACATATAAACATGAGCTTGAGAAAAATCCTCCTTCCGATCGCCCATGGGTCTATTTTGAATCCATCCATTCCAGAATGAAAACTTTTGCCTCCACATCAATAGCTATATACGCTCTTGAACAGGCTGGCGGGAAAAACATCGCAAGGGACGTGGAGGGAAGGCGAAACACCAATATTGCCGATTACGGAAAAGAGCGGATATTAGCTCACGCTGATCAGATTGATATTTTTCTTGCTCAAAAAGGACGAATGAATCGCGTCAGCAAAGAACAAATACTCCAGGAACCCGGCTTTCAAGCAATTAAAGCTGTTCGGGAAGGAAAGGTTTTTCTAGTAGAAGAACAACTTGTTTCCCGGCCGACACTGCGTATACTGGGAGGTATTGAACAAATTAGGAAGATTATCCAGTAGCACCGCTTTGCTTACCCCCTGAATCCTGCACTTCAGAAAATGAAAAAAAGGATTTATTACAGGGTTTAAATACATATTTTTCTTTTCTTTGCTTAGCTATTATGCAAAATACTTAATAAACATATTTTTATGAGCCTTATACTCATTTTCTGCAGGAGCAAAATCATGGATAAAAGAAATAGATTTCTTCTTACTGGTCTTGGTATTTTTCTGTTTACATTTTTAATTGGATGCGGAACTTCTCTTGCCATGGAGTCTACTGCAACGAGTGAAATCCCCTTTACCCCGCAGATGGGGATTGTCATGGCTGTCCTCGTCGTAGTAATTTTAATGTTTATTTTCGAGTGGGTACGCGTGGACGTTGTTGGTTGGCTCATGATGGTTACCCTCCCCATTCTTGGCGTTGTTACTCCACAGGAAGCCATAAGCGGGCTTTCCAGTAATGCTGTGGTTTCGATCATTGCAGTAATCATTATTGGGGCTGGTCTTGATAAAACCGGGTGTATGAACCTGCTGGCCCGTAAAATCCTCACCATTGCCGGAAAAGCAGAAATTAGAATAATGACGCTAATATCTCTAACGGTAGCCTTTATTTCCAGTTTTATGCAGAATATCGGTGCAGTCGCACTATTCATGCCGGCTGCTATTCGCATCGGTAAACAAACTGGTATCCCCATTACCCGAATTTTAATGCCCATGGGGTTTTGTGCAATCATTGGTGGCACCATAACTTTGGTGGGTGCAAGCCCAACCATCCTTCTCAATGATTTAATAGAACAATCAAATGAACTCGGCTTACTCGGTGTTCAAATTGAACCTTTAGGGCTATTCACACAGACCCCAATAGGTATAGCCCTGGTTTGCTCCGCTATTCTGTACTTCATTTTTCTGGGAAAATTTATTCTGCCCAAGGGAAATGGTCAACAAGACACCAAGCTGCTCCCTGCCAGCCTTGTCGATACCTATCAGGAGATTGCCAGTGTTTTTGAACTCGAAGTACCAGAAGATTTCGGCTCTTTTAAGCTCAATGAGCTTCATGTAAGGTCTAGATATCATGTTAGTATTGTAGGTGTTTATATACCTGACTCCAACTACAAAAACTTTGCGCCAACCAAAGATGAGTTGATTCAATCAGGAGAAACTATCGCCATGGTCGGTAATCTGGAACATATTAAAACCTGTGCCACTGAACTGGGTTTCACACTAAAAGATGACCTTGAAATTTTTGCTGAAGATTTTTCTCCTAACAATGCAGGAATAATCCAAAGTATTATCACCCCACGTTCAGAACTTGCAGGTAAAACTCTTGGTGATGTTCATTTTCGTAAAACGCATCATTTGATTCCAGTTGTGCTCTGTCGTGACGGATCCTGCCAATTCAGAAACATTACAGAGGTTAAACTAAAGGCTGGCGATGCACTCCTTTTATTTGGTCGCTGGCAATACTTCCATGCTCTTAGAAAATCACAGATTCTCGTTTTCACCACAAAGGTAAGCGGAGAACTCCTCCGGGAAGAAAAAGCTGCTACTGCGGTTATATGGCTGCTAATTGCTATCGGTCTGGTACTTGGATTTGGGCCATTAACAAACTTGCTTGGTCACCCCACGAAGCTTTCCCTTTCAGTTTGCCTTCTAACCGGAGCCCTTGGTATGATACTGAGTAAGGTACTCTCAGTGGATGAAGCCTATCAATCTGTAGATTGGATGACCGTTTTTTTACTCGGCGGGCTGATCCCCCTTGGGCTTGCTTTTCAAAAAACGGGTGCTGCGGAGTGGATTGCCAACTCGATTATGAACACTATAGGTTCAGTGCCTGATATTGTTTTCCTCCTGGTTGTCGGTCTTTTGACCTCTTTCTTTACCTTAGTAGTGTCCAATGTCGGAGCCACTGTTCTTCTAGTGCCATTATGTATGTCAATGGCCGTACAAACAGGAGCCGATCCAAGGATAACAGCTATGGTAGTAGCGCTTGCAGCCTCAAACACCTTTATACTGCCAACCCATCAGGTCAATGCTTTAATTATGCGCCCTGGTGGCTATAAAACGATAGATTATACTAGAGCAGGAGCAGGAATGACAATTCTGTTTTTGACAGTGTTGATTGGAATGCTATATATATTTTATTGATTCCTGGTGCCAACCAGGAGAAAGTCTTACACTATAAACACTTGATATCTTGAGTTTTTCTTAATTTTACACAAAATTTCCTTTTGCGTATTTCTACCTTTAGTAGTTGACAAATATGAATAAACGATGTAGGCATCGGATTCTCAAAAATATTTTTGGATTTTTTCTTAAATAATGTCGAAATGAAACATAGAAAAATATTACGCTTTGAACTGTTATTTTTCCCAAAATAATGGATTCATCTTAATGTAATTATTCGGATTGTTGTTCAATGTAATCAGGATACTTACTTTTAAACCAATCAGGAGTAATGAATGTGTCGTTTAGCCCTGAAAACCGCCAGTGAAGCCTTTTCTCCCTATGAAGTGCTTCAGGGCATGGAGGCTATGCAGGAAGGATATGATGGCTCTGGCCTTGGCCTTCTACTGCGTGGCCTTGAATTCGAGGATTTCAAATATAATTCGAAATTCCCCATACTCTCCGGTATTGCCCATACCGAAGAATCCTGGCATCGACTGAACAAATTCATGGAAAATCGTGGCTTTGAGCTTAGATATGACCATGAATTTGAAACCAGACCGGAAATGATCGAAGCCACAGACCGATATCGTTATTTTCTTCGTGCCTACAAACTGCCCGCATCCCTATCGGCAAAATCCAAGGATGAAATCGAAACTGAGTTGATGCTTACCCGTCTTGCCTTACGCAAAGATGGAGAAGACCATGGTAATGATCTTACTGCATTTTCATTCTGGCCCGATGTCGCAACAATCAAGGAAGTTGGCTGGCCACTGGAAATAGGCGATGCTCTCCACCTGTTCGACAACCGGATTAAATCCAGAGTCTGCATGGCTCAAGGCAGGCAAAACACTAACTATGGGATCAATCTTTACGCTTGTCATCCCTTTTTCATCCAAGGAATTGCCACCATGACCAACGGTGAGAACACCGCGTTTGTGCCCATTCGTGACTGGTTACTTGGCAAACATTTCCCTGGCTACACCGGGTATCAGAGTGATTCTGAGACATTTGCACACATACTCCATTACACGCTGAAGAAACTTAAACTTCCACTACAGGCTTATAAACATATCATCACCCCTCTTAGAGGTGATGAATTGGCTATTCATCCCCAGGGAGATTTTCTTAGAGGATTACGTGATTCTTGTCGACGTCTCATCATTGATGGCCCCAATGCAATAATTGGTACACTCCCCGATGAAACATGTATGCTGGTGATGGATCAAAAAAAATTGCGTCCTGCAACAGTGGGTGGAAGGCCAGGGGTTTGGGCCATCGCCTCAGAAATGTGCGGTGTTGATGCCATGGTTCCAGACCGTGACCCATCACTCGACTTCCAACCAATGCGCGAACACACTATTCTTGTACTCCCAGAACGAAAGGAATTAACAATATGGTCTCAACACGATCCTTATCCATTGGGCCAGGCAGCCTAAGTTATACAGACCTGCCCTGGATAATCCAGCACCGTGAAGACAGGTGTACTCTCTGTGGACACTGTACCGCAGTCTGCCCTAAAGAAGCAATCTATCTTGCTTATAGACGACAGCGGATGCCTAAACTTGACATCCTCTCTAAGAAACGGAATAACGAATATCGCACGTTTGTTGGTATTCGGCAGAAGAAAAACATGGAAAATTCCTGTATCGGCTGCTCCATGTGTTCCATGGTTTGTCCAAACGAGGCCATCGAACCTGTGCCAAACACCAATGAGAACCGAACCCTTTTCTTCAATAATCAAAAAGGTGAACCGGCAAAACGTGGGGGCCGCCGCAATGAAGTGGGCCCTACGCTCCTTGACCGGATAATGTTCAACCGGATTTCAATGCTTACTGACCCCGCACTTGATGCTGGTCGTCATGAATTCCACATCACCACGACCCTTGGACGCACTCTTGACCCTGAGGTTTTCCTTAAACGTACCCGAGATGGTGGTTGGATTCCTCCGACTCGAGAAATATTCCCCTTCGTCATAGGATCCATGTCCTTTGGCGCTTTGTCCCCAAACATGTGGTTGGGGCTCTTGCAGGGCGTTGCCTACTGTAACGAGGTACTTGGCATTCCTGTGGTTATGTGTACAGGGGAAGGGGGTTGTCCACCATGGGTACTGAAAAGCCCGTATCTTAAATACATAATTTTGCAAATCGCATCCGGCTATTTCGGCTGGGATGAAATCATCCGTGCTATTCCTGATATGCAGTGTGATCCAGCTGCCATAGAGATCAAGTACGGCCAGGGAGCAAAGCCTGGTGACGGTGGCCTTCTAATGTGGTTTAAAGTTTCTCAACTGATTGCTCGCCTGCGTGGGGTTCCTGAGGGAGTTGACCTCCCCTCCCCTCCTGTTCATCAGACACTCTATTCCATTGAGGAATCGGTTATGAAGATGATACAGACCTTGTCTACGGCTTTTGGTCACAAAGTACCGATATATCCAAAGATATCTGCATCAACCAGTGCAAAATCTGTTTTAAATAACCTGGTGCGAAACCCTTATGCCGGCGGTTTATTGATTGATGGTATTGATGGTGGAACAGGTGCCGCGTATAACGTGTCAATGGATGCCACTGGACACCCCATTGCCTCAAATGTTCGGGAGTGCTACCTGGATCTTGTTAAACAGGGTAAGCAAAACGAAATCCCGATCTTTGCAGCAGGTGGAATTGGTAAAAACGGTAATGTAACACAAAACGGCTTAGCACTTATTATGCTTGGTGCCTCTGGTGTTCATATAGGGAAATATATAATGCAGGCTGCAGCAGGATGTCTTGGCAATGAAAAGAACCGTTGTAATGTCTGTAATGTTGGAATTTGTCCCAAGGGCATTACCAGTCAAAATCCAAAACTGTACAGACGTTTGGATCCAGACCAGGTTGCCGAACGAGTTGCCCACATTTTCATGTCAATCAGCACCGAGATGAAAAAGATTATGGCACCACTTGGACGTTCTCAGTCTCTTCCTGTTGGAATGTCGGATGCACTTGGTATTGCCGACAAGGATGCAGCTGACCGACTAAATATAAAATATGTTTGTTAAATAAGACAGAATTGCCGGCTACTGAGCCTAACAAGGGGTATCTTTCAGGTATTTCTTTGTAACTCAAGCCAGTTGAACTGTACTGCAATAAGGAGTTTTCAGTGAGCGCTACTGTTGTAAAAGGTCTGGATGAAAATGGCCGTAGAATAAGTTCCATGGAATTTGAAACCATGGTACAGGCCGCCGCCCAAAAGAATAATGTTCTCCAGATCGAAGCCATGGGGCAACACAACCTCGGAATTCGACTTCAACATGAAGACGGTTTATCTATTTCTGTCTCAGGCCCTACCGGACAACGGCTTGGTTGCATGGGTATGCCTGGAACTGTAATTACCTGCAGGGGAGCAGCTTCTGACGATGTGGGCTACCTGAACATAGGGGCAGAAATCACCGTTCTTGGTGATGCAACCAATGGCGTTTGTAATGCCATGGCCAACGGAAAGGTATATATCGCCGGCTCTATTGGTGCCCGAGGGCTAACCATGACAAAATGGAACCCGGACTTTGAAAAACCCGAACTATGGGTTCTCGGTTCCACCGGTGATTCTTTTGCCGAGTTTAATTGTGGCGGGATAGCAGTTGTATGTGGAATTGACGCCAAGACCCCCGGAAATGTCCTTGGCTATCGTCCCTGCGTTGGAATGGTTGGCGGTACCATTTATTTCCGAGGGGCAACTGATGATTCCTACGCAAGAAATAATGCCAGGCTTGCTGCACCCACAGATGATCAATGGAAATGGCTTAAAGAGAACATACCTGTTTACCTTGTTAAAATATCACGGGAGGAGTTGGAAAGTTCACTTCTCATCCGTGATGAATGGCAGGTTCTCAACACAATTTCCCCTCAGGAACGCGCCCTTTTGTTCTCCGGCCCCATGCCCATGGCGGAATTTCGGAATAAACACTGGAATCATGCCTTTGGAGGTGGAGATCCTCTACGGGATCTGGCACCGGGACTGGATCGCAGTCCTATTGAATCCGTCCCATCCGGTGACATGCGTCGTAAAAAGCCCTTTTGGGCAAACCGTGAATCTGCCGCTCCTTGTACTTATTATTGTCCAGTACATATCCCAACGGTAGATCGTCTACGCCTCATACGCGAAGGAAAGATTAATGAGGCCTACGAAATGTTGTTGGAATTCACACCTCTTCCTGCTTCTGTTTGCGGTGCAGTCTGTCCCAATCTTTGTATGGATAACTGTTCAAGACAGGGCGTTGATACGCCCATTGAGGTTCAGGTTTTGGGGCGGGCTGTTGGCACAGCAGCATCTCCTGATGTGGCGCCATCTATTGAGAAAAAAGTTGCAATTATCGGTGGTGGTCCAGCTGGTATAAATGCAGCCTGGCAATTGGCTCATGCTGGAATTGAAGCGCACATCTTTGAAAAAGATACCTTTATAGGTGGGAAACTTGCCCAGGTGGTACCGTGGGAACGTCTTTCTCAGGCTATCTGGGATCAGGAAATCAAACGCTTTCTGGATACCCCAAACATTCATGTCAACCTTGGCGTTGAATTGACCCAGGAAATCTTTAACACACTGAAAAATGATTTCGACTATGTAATAATAGCAGTCGGTACTCATGAACCCCGAAAAATCCCGTTCCCTGGTCATGAAACGGTGCTTCCTGCTTTGGACTTTTTGAAAAAAGCCAAAAGCCCAAATCCCGAAAAGGTTGGTAAGGAAGTTGTCATCATTGGCGCCGGAAATGTTGGTTGTGATGTTGCATGTGAAGCCTATCGTCTTGGTGCTGAAAAAGTGACATTGGTTGATATTCAGAAACCTCTGGCTTTTGGAAAAGAGAAAGAAGCGGCCGAAGCGCTTGGCGCTCAGTTTCGTTGGCCTGTTGTTACTAGCAAAGTGACTCCCGACGGGCTTGTTATGGATAATGGAGATGTCATTCCCGCTCAAACGGTTATCATATCCATTGGCGACGTACCCAACTTGCAATTCCTTCCAGATTCCGTAGAAACACTCACAGTTGGTGGCGCTGCATGGATGAAAACAAACGAGGCGCACCTCACGACCGATGCCAAAGTACTGGCAATCGGCGATGTCGAGAAACCCGGGCTTGCCACAGATGCGCTGGGTGCCGGAAAAACTGCAGCCGAGTATATTATCGCTCAGTTTAAGGATGAGGAATGGAAACCTTTTGCGAAGGAAGTTATTCCTCAACAGGCTTTAACCATTGCTCATTATACCCCGGACAACTCACCTGACAGTTCTCAGGAAAATTCAGCCGATCGCTGTCTTTCCTGTGCGTCATGTCGTGACTGTCACCTCTGTGAAACAATTTGTCCCGAAGGTGCCATCAGTCGCCGTGACCTTGATTTCTCACATGGAAACGGATATAAGGCAGACCATGGCATAACGTATGAATATGTTTCCGACGACAACAAATGTATTGCCTGCGGTTTTTGTGTTGATACTTGTCCTTGCGGTATTTGGTCAATGAGTCCCTTTTAGTATCTTGGCTTTCAACTCAAAAGTTTAGGGCGTAGATCCACGAAGAATCTCACGACACCAGATAGTGGGGCTGCTATCTGGTAACTCTGCTCACAGGGCAACTCACCTTACCGCAATCACACGGGCTTTGATATAAAATTCATACGCTGTGGCGGTACCAGGCTGCCTGGGAAAAGCTACCGCACCCTTGTAAACAATTACAAATTCAAGGTTCGTGAAGCTAAGTCGTTTATCCCCGTGAATAGTACCATTATTTGGTGTCCAGCTTTCAACAATATACTTCTTCCACCATTTCTTGAGTCTGTAAAAAAAACATTATTGATTGTTCAAGTTGTAACTGGGCATTTAACAGTTCAGCAGTTTTTTTTTCTAGTAACCGCAACTGGGTTTTACTGGCTTTTTTTCGGATTTTCCCACAAAGATAATTGAGACAAAAAATCGGTTTATAAGCTAGAATACAGCCAGTTTTTGCAAGAAAGCAACACTCTTCCTCATTGTTTGCAATCATCCTTACATCCACCCCTGCAAGTAGATTCATCACAAGCTGTAAAACATCATTGTTTTCATTCCCCATATATGCACTGCAGCACCCGCCTCCAGGAATTTTAGCGCACGTTGAACATATACTGCCCATTTCAATGGATGCCATGTGTATTTCAAGCCTGTACAAAACATCTTTTACATGCAACAACTGTTCCTGTATTTTTGTATCCTTCGACAAGCCTGAACCATACGAAGAAACTAGAACGGCCGCTTTATTCAACTTTTCTTCACCATCACCACGATAACAATATTCAATAATATCTCTATATTCCATACATTTCTTGTGATCTTGTTAATTGTTATTGTTCTATCCTGCTCATAAAATCACGCCACACAGGAGCAGCGACAACGCCACCACTTTTCCCCTTACCCATACTTTTATTATCATCATAGCCCACCCAGACCCCCCCTAGTCGACGCCCTGAATATCCGACGAACCAGGCATCCCGGTTTTCGTTGGTGGTTCCAGTTTTCCCGCCTGTTATCCCTTTAAGTCCCGCCGCACGTTTACCAGTGCCTCTTTGAACGACCTCCCCGAGAAGTCCTTTCATTGAATTGGCAACACTTTTACTCACGACCCGGTGTGTAAGAGTCTTTGCACTGAAAACGATTTCCCCATCACTGTTAATTATCTTATGGATCAGAGTAGGAGAATAATATCTCCCTTCACAGACAAAAGGAGCGTATGCAGCTGTGATTTCAAGAAGGGATACACCGGTAGCCCCAAGAGCCAGAGAGAGATCAGCGGTGATTGGAGGACTGATTCCAAAGCTTTCTGCGATTTCCTGCACTTTTTTGATACCAATTTGCTGAAGCAATTTAATGGCTATTATATTCCGTGAAAATACCAGAGCTTCCCGGAGCGAAGTTTCTCCATAGTGTTTTCCTGTAAAATTCCTTGGCCGCCATTGTTTTCCTTTATGGCCACGAATGCTCAGCGGTTCATCGACAAATGTGGAATATGTTGAATAGCCTTCAGTGAATGCTGCTGCATAAAGCAAAGGTTTAAATAATGACCCTGCTGACCTCCTGGCCTGGGTACTACGATCAAAGGCACTTTTATTAAAATTTCTTCCACCTACCAGGGCTCTGACTCTACCACTACAGCCATCAATAGCAACAATGGCTCCTTGTATTTTCTTGTCTTTTGGGAAGGATTCATGAAGCCCTCTGATAAGAGCCTCAGCCGCATGCTTTTGCTGCAACGAGTCCATGGTGGTATGTATCCGAACTCCTGCACGATTCAATGACCTTCCCAGTATTTTTTCTGCCTGCTTTCTCACCAGTTGAACAAAATATCCATTTACTGCGCGTTTTTTGACAGGACTTTCAGCAATACGCAAAGGGCAATCGTATGCCTCCCTGGCAGATTTTTCGCTGACATAACCTTCTGCGACCATCCGGTTAAGTACATAACGTTGTCTGGCTTTTGCGGCAATAAAATGACGATCCGGAGAATACCTACTTGGGGCCTGTGGCAGACCTGCCAAAATAGCTGCTTCCCCGAGACTTAAATTTTTTGCACGTTTAGAAAAATATACCTGAGCGGCTGCCTCCACACCATATGCTCCATTTCCGAGGTAAATCTGGTTAAGATAAATATGAAGAATCTCACCCTTACTGAGAAGAGTATCAATCCTCCAGGCAAGAATAGCCTCTTTAAACTTTCGTAAATAGGTTTTTTCCGGAGTGAGAAGTAAAGAACGGGCTACCTGTTGGGTTATCGTTGAGCCACCCTGCCCTCTTTTCCCACTCTTTATGTTGTTGATTGCTGCTCTGAAAACTGACCACAAATCAAGCCCCGGATGCCCATAAAAGCGACTGTCTTCTGCAGCGACAAAAGCTCGAGGGAGATATTCCGGCATTGCTGAAAGCGGAACAACGGTTCTATTCTCTGAATATATCCTTTCTATAATTTTGCCTTGACGATCTAAAATTTCTGAGGCCTGAGATGGGTGGTACTCAGCAATGCTCCTTATATCCGGTATTTTTAACAGTGAAAGAATCAGGAGAAGACTTCCAAGAAAAATGGTTAGGCTAAGACTGATGGCAAAAAGAAAACCGATAATGTGTTTGTCAGTATACGGCTTTTTGTAAATCCTTCCGGACTTTGAATTCGAAAGGGTTTTCTTTTGTTTTTGAGATGAGGGCACGGTTTTGGATACAAATCTCAGGAAAGAGGTGAAAGAAAATTTTCCTGGCACTCAAATACAATGCCCGGGAAAATCAACTGAGAGAACAAATGGTATACACGCAGACACATACTCTCTCCGGGGTTCAGACTGATGAGTTATTCATCCGAAAATTGTTTTAAGTATAAAAAAGAAGATCATAGCCATAACAGCACCGGCCGGCAATGTCACAACCCAGGAGATAACTATATTCAACACAACTCTCAGGTCAAGTGCTCCTATTCCCCGTGCAAGGCCAACACCAAGTACTGAGCCAACAAGAATATGGGTTGTTGACACCGGGAGGCCGGTTCGGGAAGCAAGAACGACGGTACTTGCTGCCGCGAGTTCCGCACAAAACCCTCGTGAAGGAGTAAGTTCTGTAATTTTAGTTCCAACCGTGAGCATAACCTTATACCCAAGTGTAACCAGGCCAAGAATAATGCCACCGCCACCAAGGAATAATATCCAGACAGGCATCGTAGATTTCTGCATAACCTCACCACCAGAACTCACAATACTAATGACAGCTGCAAGTGGGCCGATTCCATTTGCGACATCGTTGGATCCATGAGCAAAGGCCATTGCACAGGCAGTAAAAAGCATCATGGGGGTAAATACCTTTTCCACGCTGGCAAAATGAAAATCCCTGTCAGCAACTGCATCTTCTTTAATCTTCCTTACAAAATACCAACCTAAACCACTGGTAAGCAAGCCTATCAAAACTGCAAGCATAAAGCTTTGCGGTCCGCTCAATTCAACATTGAGATGTTTCAAACCTTTAAAAAGGGTTACCAGAGAAATAACAAAGCCAACCAGAAAGACATAAAATGGCGCATACCTCTTGGCGTTTTTCAGAGGATTTTCTGTGTTGAAAATGAGGTGTCTTGTGGACATCACCAACAGAAATGCTATGGTTCCACCAATAAGAGGAGAAATAACCCAACTGGCTACGATTTTACCTACCTTTCCCCAATGAACAGCATCCGGACCTATCCCCACAATGGCAAAGCCTATTAGTGCGCCTACTATAGAATGTGTGGTGGACACCGGCCACCCCCTACTGGAGGCCAGCATCAACCAAACAGCAGCCGCCAGCAATGCAGCCAGCATTCCATAAACCAGGATCTCGGGTGTTGCTGTAATGGAAGTTGGATCGATGATACCTTTTCGGATTGTTTTGGTAACATGGCCGCCTGCTATTACAGCACCAGAAAATTCAAAAAGTATGGCAATGCAGATGGCCTGTTTTACTGTTACAGCGCCAGCACCGACAGATGTCCCCATGGCATTTGCCAGGTCGTTTGCTCCAATCCCCCAAGTCATATACAGTCCAAAAATTATAGCAAGACCAATCAGGATTGTTCCATACGCAGCAATTACTTCCATTGTTTCTGTCTCCCTATTGAGTTCAAAATTAGTACTTATTGAAAGGAGGATGAGTTAATTCATTTACTTGGACAAAAACAACAGCAAACGATCTGCCATGTTTTCCGAATGGTCCGAAAGGTTCCCCAGCTCTTCTATGATTCGGTACCAAAAGATAATCGACACAGGCTCAAGTGCACTCTCTATTGTATAAAGTGAGCGGTTTACATTTTTGAGTATCTGATCGATGTTGTGTTCGGATTTCCTCAATCCGTCTATCATCGCTGCTACTTTGTCATGCTCTCTGCCACTGAAGCCGACATGGACCAATTCGTCCAGTTCCTCTATCATGTCCCTGGCCAGCGAAACTATTTCCATTGATCCCTCAACTAACTCATCTAACCCTCCTTTAATACCAGCAGGAACGATCATATCCCGATTAGTAAGAATTGTGCTGATTGTCTCTACACCGTCAGCAATGGAATCCTGCTCGTGAATCAAGCTGAGGAGATCTTTTCTGTCCACGGGGAGTAACAGGGTTTTGGGCATATTAAGACGATAACTGGACTTGATTATGTCAGCTTCCGTTTCTAATTTTCCAATCTGTCTCGCAAGTTCATTTACTTCATCCCTATTGACTCTATATAATGCATCAAACAGTGGCGGTAATAAAAGTGTACAGGAAAAAACCGTTCTCATATGTTCCTGAATCGGTTTAAACGGAGACTTACGAAGCAGGTCGGCCAAAGGGTTGGTTGACATCGCTGTCATACTTATATCCATCCTTTTTTAAGGGGTGATTGAAGCGTGTTGAGCCTGGTTAATCTCGTTAATGATTTTCGTTAGAGGCTCAGCCGGATAATTCAACGGTATCATTTTCTTCCGTATTTGCATAAAAACACACGGTCCATCCTCACGTCCAGAGTATATAATATGATGCCCCTTAATATTACCAGCATTTTTCCAAAAACTATTGAATGGATCAAGGGGAGTATGTCCGACTACGAATGGGGCCCCCTTAGGTAGGCCAAGACTTCGCCGGAACTGTTTTACATTTCTCTTCTCATATCCAGCCAGATAGTGCGATCGTTTAAGGCGGTTTGTTATTATTTCATGACATATTTTGGGATAACTCCGGAGGTGAATAAGCTTTGCACGAGATATCTTTTTCAGGGATGGAGCAGCATGACAAGCAGCACAACTATTCGTTTTCATAACCATTGGGAGTTGATTATAAAACTTCTGCATCTCTTCAACATAGGCTGGGCCCCTCAGTTCCTGCAATCGTTTTCGCATCAACACTCCCTGTAGAACCCCTAACTTACCAATGGATCTGTGAAAACTATCGTGGTTTCCCAGGAGATAGAAAAAGTTTTCCGGAAAATTTTCTTTCATTTTAAAAATCAGATCCATCAGTAATATGGAGCTATCCATCTCCTCCATATTGCCTGCAATTTCCGAATGAACAGCGTCACCAAGTATGACTAGTGATGCGCGGTTGGAATTCAGATGGGCAATCGTGCAACTTTCAACAAGAATTTTCAGGAAATTGTCTACTTGAGCATGGAGATCACCCACGATTACTAAAGTAACATCATCAGGAAGTTCGAGAAGTGCTCCAGGGATACCTGAGACATCTTTGACTCTGTATGGTTCATTGCTTAGAATTTTATTGACATTTTTGATACTCGCCAGTGCTTCGTCGCGGGGAAGCAAAGTAATTGAATCCCCATATATTTCACGGAGCCCGAGAATTGAGCTGAAACGGTTTTTGTCTATTCGTCCACGAATATCCCAGTTACTCCTTCGAACAATAAGAGCTGGTTTCTCATCTTTAATCGGGCTTATCAATAAATCACCTCTAATATTAGTCACCATCAGGTGTCTTTTGGCTACACTTTCAGGAAAATTAAAGATCTCATTGTATTCTACATTGTCACGACCGATAAGAACTCTGTCTCCAACCGTTATCCTGGCAAATCCACTCATCACATTTTGAGAACATGCCTGAGAACTTGAAATAAGCCAATTTTGTTTTATATTCTTTTTTTTAATCCCAATTATTATTTCTGGATGAAATATCAGCTTTTTTTCTCCTACAAGCATTTCGAAACTTTTCCCATCATGGGCTATTCGACATTCTTTATCAACGGCTTGTAACTCATCTGTTATTGCAAGCCAATGAATTACTTTTCTTCTGAAGAGCAACGATTTCCATCCGGACAATGTTTTAAGGTCACGATGATGTTCAGACTCCTTCCTCGCCCATCTAGGGATATTTATGTCTCCTTTTTCGGCTATACGCAGCGGTGGCTTATTGAGTTCTTCACGAACATACACCTGCATTTGAGCTTTATGTAAATACAGCGCTACTTCGCGATAAATATCAAGTTGGCGTACAACCGTCTCTAGGGTAAGATTCTTGTCCACTGGGAAATACCCTTCTTTTTGCCTTTCGATTCGTCTTCTAAAGGTTACTTTCGGGTCTGGTAATAAAAACTCAAAGATATATTTGGTTCTCCAGTTTGTTAGGGACAAATTACTACCTGCCGGAGGAATCTGAATTCTTTTTAACTCAAGATAGAGTGGTTCTTCAGCTTCAATCCATTCCTTGTCAAAAACTGTCAAAGCCTCTGTTCCCCCCTTAAAAGGCAATCCAAGATGTACCTCCCTGGGTCGATAAGTAAGGTTCTTATCCTTCCACCATCCTTTACGGGTTAAATCCACATACCCCTCATTGGGCCATCCATGTATCTTGTTGATATAATATGTTTTCCCAACACCAGGCGGTCCTGTCACAACAAGTTGTACAAAACTAAGACGCTGGGGAAGTTCAACCCCGCGAATGGTCTGGAGATACTCTATTGGAACAAGTTTTTTTTTCAGAGGATTGTTCATATATCAAAAAAAATAAGGTAAACATCCACAAATTGGTTTATGACTTAATTGTAATTCTAACGTAAAAGCATAAAGCCTTATGACCTTGCAACACCCTACCATGTAGTACAGAATCTAGTAAGCTCGTTTTATAACCCTATACATTTTATTTATCCCCTATGTCAAAAATTCGTGTTCTTCCTGAACAGCTTGCCAACCGTATCGCAGCCGGCGAAGTAGTAGAACGACCATCATCAGTCGTCAAAGAGCTGGTTGAAAACAGCCTTGATGCAGGAGCTGACAGAATTGAAATTGAAATAGAGGGCGGTGGGACACGACTGATTCGGGTCATCGACAATGGCGAAGGGATGGATGAAGACGATGTACTTCTCTGCCTGGAACGTCACGGTACGTCAAAACTCATGGACGACAAGGACCTGGAGGAAATTCATACCCTTGGTTTTCGTGGAGAAGCAATCCCATCGATTTCATCGGTTTCACGTATGAGTATAAGCTCTCGGCCACAATCGGCAGTTTTTGGCACAACAGCCGTTCTCAACTACGGTAAACTTCACAAGATTCACGAGTCCGGTTGTGCACAGGGAACCATTATTGAGATCAAAAACCTTTTTGGCAACACTCCCGCCCGCCGAAAATTTCTTCGCACCAGACGGACAGAACTTGGACACATTGAAGAAATAGTCAAAAATTATTGTCTTGCAGCCCCGGACGTGAGCTTCTCCCTCCGCTTTGACGAAAGGCAGGTTCTGATGCTGGATATGCACCAAAATCTTGAGCAACGACTTTCTCAAATATTAAACTATTCAGGATCATTTATTAAAATCAATTATCCTGAGAAGGAAAATAGCCTGCCACAGCTGACCGGCCTTCTTGTTCCTCCTGACTATCCTATAAAAGGCTCTTCAAAAATAAAAATACTTGTCAACGGTCGATCAGTAAAAGACAGAATGCTGCTTCACGGTGTCGCAGAGGGGCTCAGAGGGTTTCTTATGAAGCACCATAATCCCGCAGGTTTTCTTCACTTACATCTTGCCCCTGTTGATGTAGATGTAAATGTTCACCCTACTAAGCAGGAAGTTCGATTCAGAAGAAGTCGTGATATTCACCAACTCATTGTGCTTGCCATTCAGCAGGGAATGCAAGGATACCAGCAAAACCTCAAGAGCATCTTTCGTCCTCCTCACTCCTCCCCGCAGGCATATGAATCTACCAATAAAAATAAGCCACGCAACACACCGATTCTATCTGCCTCTTTTAAAAAAACAGGACTACCAAAAGATGAGCAGGACTCAGAAACTGCACATAATCAACTACAAGTTCCAACTGCTCCCCTTTCCCACACCGCTGAGCCCATAGCTCCACCTGTCCATAGCAATTTCAATGATGAACCATATGCTCCCTCACCATTGACTTATGCAGGGGAAACAAAGGGTCATGATCTTAAAGTAATTGGGCAATACGACAAACTGTACATCTTCTGTCAATCAAGCGAAGGTCTGGTGGTAATAGATCAACACGCAGCCCAGGAAAGACTGCTTTTTGAAAAGCTCAAGAAACAATTTCTTGGTGGAACCATTGCCCGCCAAACCCTGCTCTTTCCGGAGACCATTGAACTTTCCCTTGCCGACACGCAAAAAGTCGAACAATATAGCATTGAAATAGATAAAATGGGATTTAGCATAAGAGAGTTTGGAGGGAATTCTTTCGTCATTTCTGCAATCCCTGCACTCGGAAAACAAATAGCTCCCTCAGAACTCTTCCTCGATGTACTCGAACATTTTGGCAGTCCCTCGAACAGCGGACGAGACGGTTCTCTTCTTGAAGACATCCTTGCCTCCATGGCCTGTAAAGCCGCTGTGAAAGCTGGTGATACTCTTTCAACTCCTGAAATTGACGCTTTACTTAAGGAAATGGCCAAAGCCGATCTTTTTTCCCATTGTCCACATGGTCGGCCAGTTATAAAAAGCTTTAGCACACATGAAGTAAGAAAATGGTTCCATCGATCATGATAAAATTCAAATCAATTCCATCTGACTTCCTATTGGTCATTTTTCTTAGTGCTATTCTCTGTAGCAGCTGTGCTGCTCCACCTGTCAGCCGCATCATGGAAACCACGGCATACTGCGGATGCTCTAAATGCTGTTCCTGGGAACGTGGCTCCTGGAAACATTTGAAACTGGATTTCTGGAATCGGTATGTAAATGCCGGTAATGGGAAAGGAAGGGAGTACACAGGACAGACAGCCAGTGGAACCTACCCGGGAGAACCAGAGGCAGGATTTTTTTCCATGGACACAGTATATAGACCATGGATGATACCTGCCAGGATTATCTTTTTCCCCTGGTATTTTTTGCCGGAAGATGGCACCATTGCCGCCGACACTAAATATTATCCATTCGGCACAAGAATGTACGTTCCTGGATGGGGATGGGGTGTGGTGGAAGACCGTGGAAGTACAATCAAAGGACCGGACAGGATAGATCTTTATTTTGACTCCCACTCAGAAGCACTTCAATGGGGACGACGTAGACTCCCCATTAGAATCCAAAAACCTTAAATTTACTTTATTCATGACAAAACAACATATAAAAATTATTGGGGGAGGGCTCGCTGGATGTGAAGCAGCCTGGCAGATTGCCAAATTGGGGATACCTGTTCACCTGTACGAAATGAAACCACACACCTTCAGCCCTGCCCATCATTCTCCTGCTCTTGCCGAACTGGTTTGCAGCAATTCCCTCCGATCCAATGCAATAACCAGTGCCGTTGGCCTGTTAAAAGAAGAGATGCGAATTCTCGGCTCATTGCTTATTTCAGTTGCCGACGACACTTCCGTCCCGGCAGGTCAGGCTTTGGCAGTAAATCGTGATGATTTTGCAGCCAGAGTAACGGAAGAAATGGAAAAACATCCCCTCATCACACTCATCAAAGAAGAACAGACAGACCTTAAAGCCGAACCTGACGTCCTGACAATTCTGGCCACAGGACCGCTCACTTCTGAAGCCATGACCGAATCACTTGCTCAGATCACCGGTCACAAAAGGCTCGCCTTCTATGATGCAATTGCACCGATTGTCTCACAGGAATCTCTCAATAGGGACATTATCTATTCCAAATCACGGTGGCAGGATGGCCCTGGAGATTATTTGAACTGCCCCATGGACAAAGAGCAGTATCAAACTTTTATTCATGCACTGAGTGAAGCTGAGACTGTCCCATTAAAAGACTTTGAAGATGCAAAATACTTTGAAGGCTGCCTGCCCATAGAAGTTATGTGCCAGAGAGGGGAAGATACGCTTCGATATGGGCCAATGAAACCAGTGGGGTTAAGAAATCCACAAACGGGACAGGATCCATACGCAGTGGTACAATTACGAATGGAAAACAGAGAGGGAACTCTTTACAATCTTGTGGGATTTCAAACAAAACTCACATACCCTGAGCAAAAACGTATCTTCCGTATGATCCCAGGACTGGGAGAGGTTGATTTTATCCGACTTGGGTCAATTCATCGAAACACCTTTGTTTGTGCTCCGGCATTGCTGCTTCCCAGCCTGCAGTTGAAAAGTGCTCCAAACATCTATCTTGCTGGTCAACTGTCGGGAGTTGAAGGCTATGTGGAATCGATTGCAATGGGTCTGCTTGCAGGATTAAATGCTGCTCGAATGGTACATGGCAAAAGCACAGTACCCCCGCCTCCTGAAACCGGGTTTGGGGCATTGATTGGCCACCTCACACAAACAAATCCTGAGCACTTTCAACCTTCAAACGTAAATTTCGGCCTTTTCCCCCCTTGGAAAAAGAAGGTGCCCAAAAAACTTCGCGGAGAAAAACGAAAAGAATGCTCCATGACAGCACTTGCTCAATGGCGGCAACAATTCTAGAAAGATGCGGCACCCTGGAACTGCTCACAAGGGTACCGCATCTTTTCGCGGCCAAACACTGATCGCAGTAATCGACACCTACTCCTACGAAAAAAACAGCGTCCCCAGTGAGCAATTACGTTGAATTATAACATTCAAATCTCCTCTCTTTGAATCGATCCTGACCTCACACTAAATCTGGATCGACGTCCTCTCCTCTGGATTTTTTAATATCCTTATAAGCCTGGATGGATTCGGTCACAGATTCATCCTGTCGCTGTTTTATCTCTTCCACTTTCTTCTGAATTTTATCCTCTCTCATGGACAAACCTTCTGCACCGAAAAGTGCATTTGCGAGATATTTGAATGAAAAAAGCATGAGTTCAACATCATCATTCTTTATCTTTTCCAATGTTTCATCATCAATGATATATATATCAAGAAAAGAACTTTCGAGAACAAACCTACGAAAATGATCAAGATCTGTCGAAGTCATAAAGAACATACGCTTGGCCTGTTCTGAAAGAGATGCCTGATGCCCGAACGATTTCCGACGCATAACCAGACGCAACCATTCCTTATTCATTTCATCTCGAACATCAACACCCTGATCTTCACGCCATTCGGCAACGGTCCATTCTTTATCCTCTTCAAACCCCTTACAATGGTCTTCCTTTACGATAAAGAAAAATTTCTCTTCGTTTGTCTGGTCCCCTCCAGCTCCCATGGCACCACCACCTTCATGAAAATCGGCCATGCCAACGGGATAGTAACGACAGGCTGATGGCCGGTCAGTATACACTGTACACCCTTCAGAAGTAACAAAAGGACATTTGTTGTCATCATCCTCCCGTAATTTCAAAGCGACTCCTGGCATATCAGTCTTCTCAAGGTACACAGGCGTAGTATATTGTTGCAAAAACTCATGCGCAGGGAGACCCAGGCGGTTTTTCAGCATAAGAATGTCATAGGGAGTAAGAACTATCTTTATACCACGACAACATGCCGTAAAACATCTCACCCCCGGATGGCAACGAAATTTAATTTTGGAATCAAGAGTCAATTTTCGAGGAAGAATATTAGAAGGGTTATCCCCCTTGCCAAACAACGTTTTTTCTTTTCCTGACATTCCTTTTTCACTCATTAAACCACCTTATATTTAATCATAATATCATTTTTTCTCCATTAAAGACTGAATTGTCATTCAGTCAACCCGCTACAATAAACATATAGACGACCTGTGTCAATTCTATTTCTTCACAACAAAACTGAACACTTTTTAGAGTCGCTGAAGAAATCCCTCGCGCCACGACTGAGACACTGACCTTTGAAAATCCCAAAGTTCTATTTTAAAATCATTGTTTGAGCAGATTCCCCTTTAAAGAAGACCTGTCATAGTAGTAGCAAGTAAGTCAAGACCTTATATGGGGAGTCACAAAAGAGTCAGCTCATTTTGCGGGTTCTCTTATTTCTCCGCAAATGATCTTGCGATTTACCTCAACACGACGTATAGTTCTATTAAACAATTTGCTTATTTTCTTTTAATCATGGATATAATTGTATGAGACTTTTCACCCAACCTGTCGATTTTACTAAAGCCCACACCTTGGTATACCACCTCCCTGAAGGTCAAAGCCTTTCCCTGCCGCCCGAAGGACTTGAAGAATTCATTCACCTGGAGATGAACATCGGCCACGTCTGTGACACTTCCGAAATTGATGGTGTTATCCACTTTTTTCCCAAGGGAAATGCCTAAACCTTCTTTCACCTCTCAGAACACTTCAGCACCTGGTGAAATTTCTTTGCTGACGGATGGACACGTACACACTAAATATTGCCACCATGCCAAAGGGGAAATGGAGCACTACGTTCTCAGCGCTATTTCCATTGGTTTAGAAGAAATTGTATTCCTTGAACATATGGAGGCAGGAGTAGAGTGTTGCAAAACTACTTGGCTCACTGAAAGTGATTTTGACAGGTACTTTTCAGAAGGACAGCAACTGCAGGAAAAGTATGCTGGTAAGATACAAGTATCCCTTGGCGTAGAAACAGGTTACAGCCCTACCCATAAGGAAGAATTGCTGGAGCGCCTTGCAAAAAGGAACTGGGATCGAATCGGAGTATCATACCACTTCATGCCGAGCACAACAGCATCTGGACATATAAACCTGCTCAGCAAAAAAAAACGTAGTATCAAAGCCATCGAAGCAATCGGCACCCGACAGGTACTTACCAATTACTTGTCCACACTCACTGAAGCCGTTAAATTTCTCCCTGGGACGGTTCTTTGTCATCTTGACGCTGCTCTTCGCTTTCAACCGAAAGTCAGAATTGACCAAGAGTATCTTGGGCAAATAAGACTACTCCTCAGCGAAGTGAAAAAGAAAGGGATGGCTCTGGAAATCAACACATCCGGCTTTACAATACGTGGCCTACCATTTCCAGCTCGTTTCATCATAATGGAAGCTCTGGAACTTGGAATTCCCTTAGTTCCAGGTTCCGATGCCCATGCGCCAGATGAGGTGGGAAGGGGATTTGAACTTCTCTTGAGCTATCTTGGTACAGTCTGAGTTACTCTTATTATAATTTTTAAATATTCAGGTGGAATTGCATGCAATAGCAGCAAAAACATCGAACTGTAACTGTTCAGCAGTGCTTTATATGTGTTCAAGCAGGCTTGCGAACTAGAG
>CAMZKT010000082.1 GCA_947311435.1 uncultured Desulfocapsa sp. | reverse complement strand
TACAGCAATGAAGCAGGTGAAGAGTTTTTACGACGCCATCAAATATAACATTGGCACTTTGTAAACATTCGGGTTGACCCACTTAAATGACTGCAAAACCGATCTGCTGTAAATGTTTGGATAGGGTAAGCGTAGACTCCCGTGCCCCAGGTTCGCTCAAGTCCGCTTGGGAGCTGGATTGGGTCATATGCAAACAAACGGGATGGTGCGAAGATGAGGTGCTAGCAGAACAATTACGTTACTTTCAGTAAACATTCTGTCACATTAAGCCTTTATGACCCCTGAAATATGTGTGTGGCGAAGAACAATGATGGTATCGCCGGCCTGAAAGGAGTAATCGGCATCCGGTGCATACTCGTAGGACTCTGAATCCACTTTTTTAATTGCAATGACCTGGAGCTGGTGTTTTTTAATCAGCTCCAACTGGCGCAGGCTTTTTCCAGCCCATTTTGAAATTGTCAGTTCCTGAAACGAAACTTCCGGATCGAAACTTGCGTATTGCAAAAATCCCGGAACGGCCACTTTACTGGCAATTTGAATTGCAGCCATCTGCTCGGGAATAATAACCTCATCGACGCCTAACTTGTAGAGTAAGCGCTTATGGTCGGGCGTTACCGCCTTGACCCAGACTTTTGGAATCTCCATTTCTTTTGCATACATGGCAATCATGGAAGATGCTGCGATGGAATCACCGACACTGATCAGAACATGAGAGACCTCAGCAAGACCAATCTGCTCCAGCGCCTCCTTGTTGGACGCGTCGGCCTTATATACCTGATCCAGTTTATCCCGAGCCGCCTGAACACGGATCTGACTGTTATCAATTCCAATAACAGTATGCCCAAGGTCAACCAGGGTGGAAGCAAAATAAAAGCCGAATTTCCCTAAGCCGATAACAGCAATTTCCAGTTTCATGAAGTCGTCTCCTAACCTATAAGCATATTCGATTCCGGCCGGCTGAAGGATTCCCGACGCTGAAAAGTATGTAAAAAACCGACAAACAACAGGGGTCCCAACCGCCCCAGAAACATGAGAACGATAATGGTATACTTACCAACCATGGACAGTTTTGGAGTTAGACCAGTGGAAATACCAGCAGTTCCATAAGCAGAAACCACCTCAAAGGCAATTTCAAGAAACATCCCCCTGCCCTCATTGTGAGGTACAGAGCCGGTTTCGCTAATACTGAGAATAAAGATTGCAACAATAATGATCAGCACTGAGAGAACAAAGAGAGAAAGAGCTCGACTCACTGTCTCACGACTTGCCGCCAGGTGTCCAATCACTGCCTGACCACTCCCCCTGAATTCGGCACGGAGAAAGCCCAGCAAAACACGGAAAGTTGTAACTTTTATTCCTCCACCACAGGATCCTGGTGCGGCACCGATGAACATCAGTGCCATCATGAGCAGCAGCGTTACATTTGTCACTCTGTCCACGGCGACAGTATTAAATCCTGCCGTTCTACAGCTAACTGCCTGAAAAAGGCTTGTCAACAACGCTTCCGGCCATGGTACATTATGACTTTGCACAACATATTCTGCAATAAACAGGGCAATCCCCCCCCCGAGCACCAACCAGAAACTTGTCCTCAGGACAACTGTTGAATACCAGCTAAGACATACAGAAGGTGAACGACCTTTTAAAAACAACTTTTCAGAAAGCCATTGTGTTGTCTCCACCATGACAAAAAATCCAATTCCACCCAGGAGAATCAAAGTAATAAAAATGATATTAACGGGGAGATTATCAGCCCAACGTGAAAGGCTGTCTCCGTACAATGAAAAGCCGGCATTACAGAAGGCCGAGATGCTGTGAAAGAGTGCTGACCCAAAGTGCATTTCGCCCTTGGCCACAAAGGTGAGACAAACAGCGCCCATCAATTCAATTGCCAGCGTTAAAGAAACAATACGAAGGAGGAAACGTCCAAGGTGAAACCGGGGATCATGAAGCAGATTCTGACCGACAGCGATACGGTCTGTCAGGGTTACCCGCCGCTTGAGCAGATACATGGCAAGGGATGTCAAAGACATGATCCCAAGTCCACCAATCTGGATAAGAAAAAGGATCACTAGCTTTCCAAACAGGGAAAAAGTCGTTCCGGTATCGACGACAGTCAGTCCGGTAACACAGGTAGCAGAGGCTGCAGTAAAGAGTGCATCTGTCCAGGACAGTGAAGAACCGTTGGAAAGGCTCACTGGCAAGATGAGCAAAAAACTGCCAATCAGGATGGTCTTGCCAAAAAAGACCGCAGGAAACAACAGGGGCTGAAAGAAAACACGTTGAAGCTTCACGAGTTCACAGAACAACAAAAAAAGAGAAGAGACAACGATATGTTAAATAATTACACATCAACATTGACACCCAGATCCCATGTAATGGTGGTCTACGACAACTCAACCCTGTTCCTGCCGCTCCCTTTAGCTTTATAAAGGGCCTGGTCACTCAACTTGACAAAGCCTTCAATATCCAGACTCTCAGTTATAAAATCACAGCTTGAAATACCGCAACTGATGGTTACCGGAATGGTGTTATTTTCAAAACGGATTTCCAGTTGCTCAATTCCCCGACGAACCCTCTGGGCCAAAACCTTTGCAGACTTGCCTTTTGTTTCCGGAAGTATGATGGCGAACTCTTCACCGCCATATCGTGCCACAATATCGCAATTTCGTAACAGCTTTAAAAAGGTCCCTGCGACTTCACGCAAAACATGGTCCCCCGCCGGATGGCCGAATGTATCATTAACCTTTTTAAAGAAATCGATATCAATAAGAATAAGGGACAGCGGGTTTCTGTAACGGGCTGCCCGCTCGACCTCTGCCGACAATATTTCTTTAAAATATCGATGGTTAAAAAGGCCTGTCAGCGAGTCTCGATAAGCCAGATCCCGCAACCGTTCATTGGCAAGCTTTAATTCGAGCGCCAGTTAGTCGGCATTTTGCTTTGATTTTTTGAGTTCCAGTACGATCTGAGCATAGGACAAATTTAACTTTGCCAACTCCTCATTTGCTTCCTGCATTATTTGAGAAAAAGGCTTCATTTCCCCGGGATCTATTGAAAACAATTCAATGATTTCTCTACTCTTCTCACCAACACTGTCAATAAGTTCAGCGGTCTTTTCAGGAGAGAGTTCATATCCTTTCGCAAGAGCACTCTGGACATTTTGAGAACGCGCGTTACTGTCTGTCCCGTGGTAAATGGACGAAATAGTACTCGCCAAGCCCAAAACAACAGCAGATTCATCGCAGCTTTCACCTTTTTTTTCAGAATGATGACGCTGGATAGATTGGCACATCCTGTCCGGCAGTCCCCAGGTGGACAGCAGATAATAACTCACTTCGGTATGATCAAAACCAAACTTCTCCCTTTCCACCTCACAGGTACTTTTTTTGGTCACTCGTTTTTCATCCAGCAGAAACACAAAATGTTCAGGATCCGCAAGATACAATACGAGAACACCTAAATCCTGTAACAGCCCGGAAACGAAGATATCACCATCCTTCAAACCAACGTGTTCTGCCAGGGTTTCTGCAGCAACCGCACTGGTGATGGATTTCTGCCAAAAAAGAGTCAAATCAAAACAGCCTTGAGGGACGTCCTGAAAGTCTTGGACAATAACAAACGATAGCGCAATATTTTTCAGGGCATTGGTTCCTATTAACGCTGTTGCCTGCTTCAAAGAATCAACAGGGGTAGGCAGGCCGAAAAGGGATGAATTGGCAACCTTTAGGATTCGTGCTGTGAGAGCCGGATCCGCCATTATAATCTTGGCGATGTCTTCAAAAGAATTTTCCTCCTGCCGTACTGCCTCCAAAATTTTAAGTGCGACTCCGGGGGGAGAAGGCAAGCGTATATCCTCGTTAAAAAATGCTTCTAATTCTGGAGTCACGTCACTCTCCTTTTGGTTCTTACTCATATTGATTCCAGCTGCACATAGTTACTACTTATTTTTGATTCTACAATCATGTACCTTCGCTTCCGGCCTCACCAACCTACGCCAAACCTTGCTATGGTATACTACAAATCTCCCTAACATTCACTTCACAATTTAACTGTAACTACTCAAGACCTATTCACAAAGGAGTGGTTGGAGTTTCTGTTGCAAAGAATTCAACAACGAACGACAATCGTCCGTACTCTTCAAGCGAACAGCCGCTTCAATCTCGCTGGCCAATTCGGCCTCTTCAGCAAGACCTATTCCAAGCAAGGTTCCTTTCATTTTATGGGCAATACTCTGTAAAGTGGAAAATTGCGAGTCGTCAATGGATTGTTCTGCAACTTGTAATAAATCTACAAGGGAGAGGACAGAAACCCTGAGAAGATTTTCCAGCTGCTCAGGTTGCAACGGGTATTTCTCCTGAATGCTTACGAGAATACTTTCCCGTTTTGATTGCTGAACAGGATTGAACAGTTTACAAATCACGCTTTTAAACTCGTCTGGCATAAACGGCTTGGTTACATAGTCATCCATTCCTGAATCAAGACACTGCTCCCGATCCCCCGATAGAGCATTCGCTGTCATGGCAACAATCGGGATATGCTTACCAAACAGGTTTTGCTGTAAACGACCTAAAAGAGCGTTATCGAGGTAATCCTCGGATTTGACACCAACCTCGCAGGAACGGATTACCCGTGTCGTCGAAAGACCATCCATTTCAGGCACTTGAACGTCCATCAAGATAAAGTCGAATTGTTCTTTACGGCCAAGTCTTTCCAATGCATGCAGACCATTTTCAGACAAAAACACATTATGTCCATCCTGTTCAAGAAGGATTTTTGCCAACTCCTGGTTGGCAACATTATCCTCCACCAGTAAAATGGACAGGGCAGGATAGTCGCTTTTATCAGCTTCATTGTCAATGACAACACCCCCATGAGAAGTGGTGCATTTTTTACCATGCAATGCATTAACAACGGCTTTATGAAACTGACTGCTGCTAAAAGGATAGATAAGACATGCCGAGACATTCTCACTGATACATTCGTCACAAGACTTTGTCCTCTGAAAATCCTTCAACACCACCACAACCGTCGTACTTTTCCGCTCCTTCAGTTCATCAAATAGAGACTGCACACCAGTACTGCCCTCTCTCCGTTCTACTATTATCAACCCAAATTCTTTGTGTTCCCCGTGGAGTTCATGCATAAGGTCCTGCCCCTCTCTCGAAGTCGGAATGGAGTGGACAGTAAAGCCGAATGATTTAAGATGTTCTTCTAAAAGATTCCTATACGCAGCAACAGGATGAATCAACAGAACCGGTTTTGAGATATCTTTTTCAACCAATGCTTCAATTGGAGGAAGCTTCCGCTCTTTTTTTAACTCAAGCGTAAAAGAGAACCGGCTGCCCTCTTCTTCTTTACTTTCAACGCTGAGTTCACCCCCCATTTTTTCGACAAGCTTTTTAGATATCGTCAGCCCCAGACCAGTACCGCCATACTTCCTTTCGGTCGACGTGTCTGCCTGAACAAAACTGTGAAAAATTCTTTGTAATTGTTCTCTTGGTATTCCAATGCCTGTATCCTCTATGTTAAAACAAAGCGAGACATTTTCTTCCGTCTCTTTTTCCAGTATGACGGTTACGATAACATATCCCCTTTCAGTAAATTTAATCCCATTGGCCAAGAGGTTCAAAAGTATCTGTTTCAGTCGCAGTTCATCGCAGACAACTTTATTGGAAAGCTTATAATCCAACCAGCAAAACAGATCTATTTGCTTTTCATATGCTGCGCCTCTCAGTACAAGAGTACACTTCCTCAGAACCCGTCCCAGGTATACTGCATTCTCCGTAAGATCCAGTTGCTCCGCTTCTATCTTGGAGAAATCGAGCATATCATTGAGCAAAGCAAGCAAGCCGTCTGCTGCCTCCTGTACAGTTGACAAATAGTGGCGCTGTTGCTTATCAAGATCAGTTTTCAGAGTAAGACTTGTCATGCCAAGAATAGCGTTCATAGGGGTACGTATTTCATGGCT
>CAMZKT010000081.1 GCA_947311435.1 uncultured Desulfocapsa sp. | reverse complement strand
TTTCAACGTACCTTAGTACGCAGAAAATATTATAAATTTCAGTGCCTCGAATATGAAGGTTTTTCCAAGTCCATCCTGTTTTTGACCTTTTTACGAGGTCATCAATTATAATCCAATGAGTTTTCGGGCTTGTTGGGTTAGATGTATGTTTTGCGATGTAGAAAGCCCCTGCAAAATAAATCGTGACGTTCTCCAGCTCCTTTCCTCCTCACCCTCTTCGAAAAAATGTTCTGTCTTAAAAGAGTGAAGAATGGAAAACCATTGCACCTTTGATAAACTCGTAAAAAGGTCAATTGCGAGATGTAAGTAAAAAACTTCAGATATGGGCCGCGTATTTTTTGTTTGATTCCGGTGTACTAGGGTACGTAGTAATTAAATAAAAAGATACAGCAACGAAGCAGGTGAAGAGTTTTTACGACGCCGTCACCTTTGAAGTATTCCAATTCTTCAATGGTGGCGAAGATTGTTTCACGTAAAACAGTGTGTAGTATCAAGGCACACATGCCCTGTGAAATAAACAACGAAAACCAAGAAAAATGTAATGATATTCTAACATCACTTTAACAAACCTCTGGTATGAAGCGTACTTTGGCTATAGTTTTTTTACGAAACTATGTATCGTTAGATCATTCTATTCGGGAGTTGGCAATGAGGGTTTCTTTTTTTGTTTTAATTACAGTTGTAGTGGTATGTGTGGTATCAGCTCAAGCGGGATCTGGCGTGATTGACAAAAGGATTTCTTTTTCAGATCCACTTGATCGTCTTATCCTGCAGAATGGTACGGAGATGCGGTTTGATGTTGGGATTGGTTCTGGTGCTTTTCGTCTTCACTCTGATCCGGATGGGGTCATATACAGCATAACTGATCGAGGACCTAATATAAAAACTCGAGATGCCCAGAAGCTTATGGGGATGGATTTTTCAGGGAAAAAAGGGAAGATATTTACCACACCAAACTTTTCCCCTACCATTTACAAACTTATGGTTGAGGATGGTCACGTGACTGTACTCGATAAAATTCAGATCAAAACAGAAAGCGGACAGCCAATAAGTGGTATTTCGAATCCCGGTACGGAACCAGCCTGGAATGTGAATGGGGAAGAGATTGCTTATGATCCTGCCGGAATTGATGCTGAAGGAATTGTTAAACTGAAAGATGGGACTTTCTGGATATGTGAAGAGTATGGTCCGTCTATACTTCATGTTGCGACTGACGGCCGAGTTATCGAGCGTTGGGTGCCAGAGGGCGTCAAGACAAGTCTAGAGGAGAGTGGATATGAGGTGAAAGAAGTATTGCCTGCCATTATCAGGAAGAGGAAGTTGAACAGAGGAATAGAGTCGATAGCAGTATCGCCGGACGAGAAATTTCTTTATTTTTCCATGCAGAGTCCCCTTGCCAATCCGGATAAAAAAACTTATACGCAAAGTCGTATGACCAGGATTTTCAAAATTGATCGCATGGCAGGAAAAGTAATCGGGGAGTATGTTTACCGTATTGATATCCCAGATTCTTTCGGCATGGATAACAAGAAAAAGAAACGTAAACAGAGCGGTGTTAAAATATCTGAGATGACAGCAGTTGATACAGATATGCTGGTGGTGCTTGAGCGAATATCCAATACCACCCGATTCTTTCTCGTTGACCTTGCAACTGCCGCAAATATTCTTGATAGTAAATGGGATGATTCTGCAACTTCCCCTTCACTGGAACAAAGTAAAGAAACTGATATTCAGTTGCTTACCAAAAAATTACTCCTTGATACCGATGAAATGGGAGGCCTGATGAAGAAAATTGAAGGTCTCGCCTGGCTTGGTGGTGACCGATGGATTATGTTAAATGACAATGATTTTGGTATCGCTCAAGATCCTACATATATTGTACCTGTGACCATGGCCGTGGGCAAATAGATCATAGATCTTTGCAACTATTGGAGCCCCAGAAACAGGAAAAAGGGGAAGGAACCTTGTTGGATTTTCCAGTGGCTCCTCCCTGGTTGACGGGAAATTATTGCTTTGCGACACAGGCCCAAGCCTCATCCAGGCGCGCCTCTATATACTTTATTAGAGGCGTGTCCTGCTCTTCAAGGTCAAAGCAAAGAGCATCCTGTCCCAGTAGTCCACCCGGTACGAAATCTCCTTTCTCTTCCGGATCTCTTACCATCTCTTTGTAAAAACAGATTGATAACCATCTGCTCAGGTCGTCGATGACGTCAATCATGACGAAAAGTGATTTTTCTTGCTGTTTTTTATGATGCCCTCGGAGTGAGTAGCTGACACCGGGCCGAGCGATAAAATCGAAATCGATGCCATCTTTTTTGCTTAAATAGTTTTTAAAATGTAAGAATATGTTTTTGTTGTTTGATGATTCCTGCCAGTCTGTGAGGAATGTGTCAAGGTCCTGTTTTTCATGTTTTTTCATTCTCTTTTCCTTTGTTTCTTAACTCCGGTTACTGGTTCGTTTCAGTGTGTTTTTAATTTAACCTGAATGAAGCGGAAGAGCAAAAGAAGAACATTTGTTGCATCAGCTGAAAAATATATTACCTATGGCGCAGTATGTATGTGTATGTTCCAAAAAAAGTTGTAATGGAACAGCATCTTCTCAATCCACTTTTTTTACAGGATGTTTTATGCAGAATATTTGTTTGTTTTTCTTTCCGCTTCTTGCTTGTGTGCCTTTTCTTTTCACTGGTTGTGCTTCAGATTGTGTAACAGGAAACTGTGTAAACGGCAACGGAACTTTAATACTTGAAAGTGGCGATCATCTTCAGGGGGAATGGAAAGAGAGAAAGCTCCATGGTTATGGGACTTTTAGAAAAGCTAATGGTGACATATACGTTGGCGACTGGAAGAATGGGAAAAGAGATGGTAAGGGGATTGCGACCAGTGCTGATGGGACACGCTATGAAGGCCTCTGGCTCAATGACAAGCAGCACGGAAAGGGGTGTCTAACTTTCCCTTATGGTGATCGTTTTGAGGGCACCTGGGAAAAAGGTAGAAAGAACGGTACGGGGCGATTTATCTACAGTAATGGAGACAGCTATGAAAGTGTGTGGCTCAATGGTGTAGACATAGGTGAAGGTCTTTTCACCACCGCAGCTGGAGAGGTGTATGTTACGGCATGTGTAAGTGGTGATTGTCGGAATGGTCATGGTGTTTTCACCTGGTCAAATGGTGACAGGTATACAGGTGAATGGGAAAATGGTCTAAGAAATGGGTATGGTACCCTACTTTCAGGGAGTGGGGAAGAATATAAGGGTGAGTGGCGGAACAACCTGAAGCATGGTCATGGAAGCTTAACTCGGAAAGATGGCTCTTCCTATGTGGGAGGATGGAAAGATGGCGCGTGGCATGGGAATGGGACATACAAGGCAGTAAATGGCGAACGTTATGTTGGTGCATGGGAAAACGGGAAGATGAGCGGATACGGGACACTTGTAATGAGCAATGGAAACCAGTATGTCGGAGGCTGGAAAGATGGTGTTAAGCATGGGCGTGGAACCCTAACATTCCCCGGCGGGTTTCACTATGTCGGTGAATGGAAAGAGAACACAATGGTTAAAGTGTATCCTCAATAATACGTCCAGCAATGAATCCATACATATCGATTTGTCTTGAATTTCTTTGCCCTCACCTGTAGAAAGAGCATTTCTGATACAATTATATTTTCAAGGACGTCTCTCTCTCAACGTGTCGGGAAGGGGCGTTTTTTTTGCATAAGGGAACACTATGATTACTGCAAATGATGTTGCCCTTTCCTACGGGAAACGGGTTATTTTTCAGGATGTGAATATTAAATTTACTCCTGGTAACTGCTATGGACTTATTGGTGCCAACGGAGCGGGAAAGACCACTTTCCTGAAGATACTTGCCGGTGATTTTGAACCGGATAAAGGAAGTGTTTCCATTGGCAGCGGGGAGCGTCTTGCTGTGTTGCGACAGGATCAATTCGCCTTTGACGAACTCAAAGTGCTTGATGTTGTCATTATGGGGCATCAACGTCTCTACGAATTGCTGGCTGAACGTGAAGCTCTCTACGCAAAAGCGGATTTTAACGAAGAGGATGGTATCCGGAGTGGAGAGCTTGAGGCCGAAGTTGCCGAGTTGGATGGCTATGAGGCCGAATCTGAGGCGGCAGTTCTCCTCAGTGGCTTGGGCATAACCGAGGAGCTTTTACATAAAAAAATGAGAGAGCTTGAAGGTGGGGAAAAGGTGCGGGTATTGCTTGCTCAGGCACTTTTTGGCAACCCCGATGTTTTGCTTCTTGATGAGCCGACCAATAATCTTGATATAGACTCCATAACCTGGCTGGAGAATTTCCTGGACAGATTCCAGAATACCGTCATTATCGTTTCCCATGATCGTCATTTTCTCAATCAGGTTTGCACCCATGTTGCTGATATTGATTATGGAAAGATCACCATTTATGTTGGTAACTATGACTTCTGGTATCAGGCCAGCCAACTGGTCTTACAGCAGAAACAAAATGAAAACAAGAAGGCGACGGCCAAGGCCAAGGAACTCAAAGATTTTATTCAGCGTTTTTCTTCCAACGCATCAAAAGCCCGGCAGGCAACTTCAAGAAAGAAATTGCTTGATAAATTGACATTGGAAGAGATGCCAACTTCATCCAGGAAATATCCTTTTATCTTTTTTAAACCGGGCAGGCCCTGTGGCGATATTATTCTGGAAATTGAAGGGCTGAGTAAAACGGTTGATGGCGTTCTTCTTTTTAAAGATCTTGACTTGACTGTAAACAAAGGTGACAAAATTGCATTCGTAGGCAGCAATAGTCTTGCCAAAACCATACTGTTTGAAATTCTCACTGGCAGGCTTGAACCAGACAGTGGCAGATTTCGCTGGGGAGTGACCATCAGTCATTCGTATTTTGCCAAGGAGAACAGTTCATTTTTCACGAAAGATGTCACCCTGGTGGAATGGCTGGGAGAATATACTCCCGTCACAGAGGGCGAGACTTTTGCCAGGGGATTCTTGTGGAAGATGCTTTTTTCCGGAGAAGAAGCCATGAAAAAGACAAGTGTTCTGTCTGGTGGTGAAAAGGTACGTTGTCTGCTGTCAAAAATGATGCTTTCCGATGCCAATTGCCTGGTGATGGATGAGCCAACCAATCATTTGGACCTGGAGTCAATCACTGCTCTAAACAATGCACTCATTGCCTTTCCGGAGGTGCTGCTGTTTGCATCTCATGACCACCAGTTTGTTGATACCATTGCCAATAGGATTGTTGAGTTGTTACCCGGTGGAGTGATTGACAGGATGATGCCTTTTCAGGATTTTCTGGAAGATGAAGGTGTGCTCAGATTGCGGGACGAATTGTCGAGCTGATTTGGGAAAGGTATTGTGCTTAAAACCAGCAATATAGAGGAGAAGGTATGAATAGTTTTGGACGCTTGTTCAGAGTTTCAATATTCGGTGAAAGTCATGGAATTCAGATTGGAGTGGTTATTGACGGATGTCCTCCTGGAATATCACTTGAGGAGGATGATCTGAAAGATGATTTTGCCAGAAGAAGGGCTGGCGGACGTGGAACCACTCCACGGATAGAGCCGGATATCCCGCGTATTGTATCTGGAGTTTTTCAGGGTAAAACGACTGGTGCACCACTCACCATTGTTTTTGAAAACACGAATGTTAAGTCAGGGGATTACGGCAATCTTTGGGATCAGCCAAGGCCAGGGCATGCGGACTTTACGGCTCAGAAAAAATATGGTGCTTACAATGATCCCAGAGGAGGAGGTCATTTTTCAGGACGTATTACCCTGGGAATCGTGGCCGCAGGAGTTGTGGCAAAGAAAATACTGGGTGCGGTCAAAGTTACTGCGGCTTTAATTGAGGCGGGTGGTCAGAAAGATATCGCTTCTGCGGTGGAGGCGGCCATTGAAAGCAAAGACTCCATCGGAGGAATCATCGAATGTTGTTGTACTAATATGCCAATTGGCTTGGGAGAACCATTCTTTGACTCTGCAGAAGCACTTATTGCTCATATGATTTTTGCGGTACCAGCGACCAGGGGAATTGAGTTTGGCTCCGGGTTTGCAGCTGCTTCAATGAAGGGGAGTGAACATAATGATTGTATCAGGGATGAACAGGGGCAGACGATCACGAATTATGCAAGTGGTATTAATGGCGGCATAACTAACGGCAACGATATTGTGTTCAGGGTACCCATCAAGCCGACCTCCAGCATAGGTCTTCCCCAGGACACCTATAACTTTAAGGAAAAAACCGTTAGCAGCCTTCTCATTGAAGGGCGGCATGACACCTGTATCGCAATACGAATCCCTGTGGTTATTGAGTGTGCAACGGCCATTGTCCTTGCGGATTTGATGTTACAGGAACGAAGCAGGCGGATTTGATTCGTTCTCATTGTCTGAATTGATTGCCGTCAATATCATAACGGCGCATTATCTTTTGTAATGCAGCCCGGGTCAGATCTGACAGGCGCGCTGCCCGGGAAATATTGCCATTGCATTGAGTGAGCAGCTGATGAACGTATTGACGGGTAAATGAATCCAGACAACTTTCTTTTGCTTCCTTGTAGGGGATGATTGTCTGTCTGTTTCCCTGGGCTTGGTTGTGGCTGGTGTCTGTGCCTTGGGGCGTTAGAGAGGCACCCAGCCTGAGATGTCGTTCTTCAATCACCGATCCGGAACAAAAGAGAACCGCCCGGCGGATGACATTCTGCATTTCCCGTATGTTTCCCGGCCAGCCATGCTTGATCAGTGGGTCAAGGGCTGTTTCAGAAAATGATGCTACCTCACTGTTGAGTTCCTTTGCGGCCTTGTTGAGGAAATGGTTTGCAAGTAATGGAATATCTTCTATTATTTCGATAAGTGAAGGCATTCGTAGGGTGAGAACCTCCAGGCGGTAATAGAGGTCTTCCCGAAAATTCCCTTCTGCAATTTTTTGCTCCAGGTCGGCATTTGTCGAAGCAATGATACGGACATCTATTTTATTTGAAGTCGTGGCACCGAGTGGCTTAATTTCCTGCTCCTGGAGAACTCGTAAGAGTTTGATCTGTAGACTTACAGGGATATCTCCGATTTCATCCAGACAAAGGGTTCCGCCATCCGCCTGTGAAAACAGCCCCGCATGATTTTTATCTGCTCCGGTAAAAGCACCTTTTGCATAGCCGAAAAGCTCAGATTCAAGCAGGTTTTCCGGTATGGCTGGGCAGTTTACCATGACAAATGGTTTTGCGGAACGGGGGCTGAGTTTGTGTATGGCTCTTGCACAAAGCTCTTTCCCAGTTCCTGAGGCTCCTCGGATAAGTATGGTATATTCACTGGCAGCCGATGTCTTTATGGCTGTGTAGAGGCGTTGCATGGTAGGGCTTTGTCCGATAAATTCAGGTAATGACTCGTTGGAATCTATCCGGTTGCGCAGTTCTTTGTTTTCCTCAAGCAGTCTGCTGCGTTCCAGCCCTTTTTGGAGAATTCTTGTCAGGTTGTCCAGTTCAAGGGGTTTGGTGACAAAGTCCCAGGCTCCACGGCGAATGGCGTCTACTGCCAGTTCTATGGTGCCGTAACCTGTCATCAGGATAACGGTTTGTTCGGGGGTGTTCGTGCGGATACGATCCAGAGCTTCCAGGCCGTCCATATCGCCCATCATGATATCCATCAGAACTAGAGAGATTTCCTGTTTTTTCAGAATTCCAAGTGCTTCACCACCATTTTCTGCAGTGAGCACTTTCACGCCGGGAAGTCGCTTGGCAAAGCTTCTTTTCAACCCGCTGAGAAGATCCGGTTCGTCGTCTACCAACAGGATTTTGGGAGGTGATATAAGTTGTTTATTCATTGGTTCCGCTCTTGTCATATATGGGCAATACGATGGTAAACCGAGAACCATGGCCGGGTTTTGATTGTACCCTTATTTCACCATTGTGTTCGCGGACGATTCCGTAGCTGACCGACAGGCCAAGTCCTGTTCCCTGGCCGGGTTCCTTGGTGCTGAAAAAGGGGTCAAAGATTTTATCGAGGATATTTGTGTCGATTCCAGGGCCATCGTCTTCAATGGTGATGAGAATGGATTTGTTTTGCGATCGGGTGCTGATTGTGATGCTGCCTCCGGCTTCAACTGCGTGTAGTCCATTCATAATAAGATTGACTAAAACCTGCTGAATACGTCTGTTATCCATCAGGCTGTGGGGAAGCTTACTGTCCAGTTCGCATGTGAGGTTGATGCGGTTCTTTTTAAACTGCTGTCCGATCATACTCAAGACACTCTCAATGGCATCGTTTATTGATCCGACCTGACGTTCCATGTGGGAGTCTCCACTGCGTGAAAAGTCGAGGAGATCTGCGACGATTCGTTTGCAGTTTTCAGCGTGTCGTTCAATTATATGAATGTCGTTGAATAGTTCTTCATTGCCCCTGTTCTCTTCTTTTATGATGTCTGTATGGCAAAGAATTACTCCAAGGGGATTGTTCAACTCATGGGCCACCCCTGCTGCAAGCTGACCTATGGCCACGAGTTTTTCTGTCTGTTGGATTCGCTGGTCGGTTTCTTTGATTGCCGTGACATCTTTTGCCAGACAGACAATAGATTGAATTGTTCCTTCTTCGTTCAGGATTGGATAGAAGGATATGACGAAAATTGATCCGTTATCAAGCTGAATTTCTTTGATGTGCTGTTTTTTTGACAGCAGGTCAAGTTTCTGTATTTGTCCACTGAAGAGACATGGTTGAATGGAGGGGACGGTATCAATGTGTTGGCCGATAACTTCATTCATCTTTGTGTTATATCGAAGGAGAAAACTTTGGTTGGCCATTTGTAGCCCTCCATCCGGTGCAAGCAGGATCAGGGGATCACTTATCCCATCAAAGACAGATTGCAGGAGTTCGGTACTTTGTCGGAGACTTATCATGTTTTGCATACTTTCTATGGTGAGGCCGATTTGTCGGCCTATGGAAAGAAGAAGCTCCTGTAGAGCATCGTCAAGCATTTCACAACGGAGTTCAGTGATAAGCATAATCCCCAGCAGCTGTTTACGGCAACTGAGGGGGATGCTGATGTTGAGCATGTCGTAGGTGTCTGATGGAATTATTTTGATGTGTTCGTGTTCAACTGCTTGCAACTGCTGTGCAAGCATGTGCGAATTCTCTGAAGTTTTAAGCAGATACTTCCCAGTTCCTTTGTCATGGAGATAGATCCCTGCACCCTTTGCCGGGATAACCCTGAGGGTTTCATGAAGCACCTGAAGGAGGGTTTCATTGAGTTTGTCGGTACTGGTGATCAGCCCGGTGAGAGTGTTGTGTAGCATTAACTCTTTGTTTCTCTGTTTGACCTGGCTTCTGGCCCGGCTTTCCGATTTCTTGAGTGCCTCTGTTCGTTCTGTGACTATTGTTTCTAAATTGTCCGTATGTTCAACGAGTTGTGCTTTGTTTGTCTGCAAATGGCTCACTAACGTTCTTGCACTGCGAAACAACTCTTCAAGCTCTTCTCTGTGCCCTTTCATACGAGTTGGCAAGGGAGAATCGTTGCTGCCATCGAGGGTTGTGCGGAAAAGAGTTAGAATATCTTGCAGGTTATTAATAATAAGTTGATGAAAGAGGATCCAGATTGTGGCATAGAGTAGCATTGCAAGAAGAAGAACGGCTCCAAACATCCGAAAAGATCTTTTCCAAATTTGAGAAAGGCTTTCTTCAAGCGGGATGGATAAAGAGAGGAGGCCACCAATCTCCTCGGCTTTGCGGTGAAATCCTCGGAGTTCTCCGTAGGAAGTTGTTATAGCCCGGGGAGCCTTGTCAGGCTGGCCATGACAATGCAGGCAGGAACTGTTGAAGACAACCGGACGGTACAAAGTAAAGTAACGTTCAGAGTCTAATCGTTTCACGGCATGCCATTCCTGTTCTTCAGGATGTTCTCTGAAATATTCGATCATTTCACGCTCTTGTTCGTTTGCCTCATAACCGGGGTTTCTTGCGTCTATGGCAGTTCGCCGATATTTGAAGGCAGGTAGTGCCTCTTTAAATCGATCCATGATAACCCTGGTGATGTAGGAGGTGGACATGGCCTCAATGATAAATTGATTTTCTCCAAGTTCTTTATACATGCGAGGACGTAAAACTTCTCTAATATAGCTGCGGGTTGACTCCAGAGAAGTCATTACCAGTTCTGTTTGCCTGAAAGTTTCTTCTGCGAGCAGATTTTTTTGGAAATGATAGATAAAAGTTGTAGTGAAGAGACAAAAACAGAAGAGTATGATACCCAGTCCTACCTGGAAACGCAGTCTGAGGTTGTGCTGGTCCTTGTCGGCCAGGTCACGAATGATATCTTTCATAATTTGATTCCTGAGTGGTAAGGAGCCGTCCGGAAATACCTTGAACATCTCGTATCTCATCTTCAGGTCATCTTTGTTCGATCTTCAATCACAAAATCCTCAGCGTAGCGCAAC
>CAMZKT010000080.1 GCA_947311435.1 uncultured Desulfocapsa sp. | reverse complement strand
CACCCCCTACTTTGTCCCCGACGAATCAATACTTACCGCCCTGCAATCTGCCGCCCAGCGAGGCGTGAGAGTGTGTATTATTGTCCCTGAAAGAAACGATTCCAGGCTTGTCCATTACGCTAGTTGGGCACGATACAAAAATCTTCTGGACAGTGGTGTTTCCATAAAGCTTTTTACTGGCGGCCTGTTACACTCAAAAACAATCACTATTGATGATGATTTTTCTCTCTTTGGTTCTGTGAATCTTGACATGCGAAGCTTCTGGCTGAATTTTGAAACCACTCTCTTTATTTATAATCAGCGGTTTACAATAGCTTTACGAAAACGACAAGACAGTTACATAAAAAAGGCCAGAAGTCTCACATTACAGGAAGTTGCCAACAGATCGTCAACGCAGCGTTTCCTTGAAAATTCTGCGCTCATAATAGGGCCACTTTTATAAACAGTACAATGAAAATACTGCTACTTTCAGATATCCACGCCAATTTCCCGGCCCTTGAAGCCTGTTTCAATGCTTTTGCAGATGCTTCCTTTGATGCAATATGCAACTGTGGAGACTCATTGGTATATGGACCTTTTCCAAACCAAACAATGCACTGGCTCGCTAAAAACAATGTGTACTCCATCACTGGCAATACGGATAAGAAAGTCATTTCCCTCCTCAAAGGGCACACGTTCAAAAAACCTAAAAAAAAGAAAAACGAATTATGTACACCTGGACGGCCGAGCAACTCGATGAAGCTGCCGGGAAATACCTTCTCTCCCTGAAAACATCCCTCACGCTTACTATGGGAAACCAGCAGATAGCTCTCTTCCACGGAAGCCCCCGCCACCCGCATGAGTTCCTTTTTCCAGACACCCCGAACCATCGTTTCAAGGAACTGGCTGCTGACTGTTGCTACGATATAATCGTCACCGGACATTCTCACTTCCCATATTATAAAAAGATTTCGCATATCCATTTCATAAACCCTGGAAGCGTGGGAAGGATGTTTGATTCAAACCCTGCTGCCTCCTGTGCGATCCTTTCAATTTATAACAACAGAATCCAGGTACGACACCACCGTATCCCTTACCGGGTTCAATCAACGATTCAGGCACTGAAAGAAAACAACCTCCCTGAAATCTACCAGTCAATGTTTCTTCTAGGACAAAAGCTCAATTAGTGGTTGAAGTTCATGAAGCATATTGATACTTTTGTGGTAACTATTTCTTCCACCTATTCGAGACAATGACAAAATCAAAGACAACACCGAAATCAAAACTCGATAACAGCGAGTTCCAGGGCAGCACAGCCACAATCCGTAAGCTTGTTTACAGATTGGATAAGGATTTTAAAAGCCAGGCTCCCGATGAAAAAAGCAGAAAGATTCTTTCCGTTCTCAAAGACAGCCACAAAGAGGAAATTGTAGAAGCGGCTCTTTTGAAATACTACAACTCTGAAGAGCTGAAGCCCTACCAGGCAGAACTAATAAAAATGCAGCGCCACCTTGAACGAACCGGTAAAAAAATGATTGTCCTTTTTGACGGTCGTGATGCCTCTGGAAAAGGAGGGACTATTCGCCGGGTCAGCCGCTACATGAACGAAAAGAAGTATCGGGTTGAGGCACTGGGAAAACCAAACGAGACCCAAAAAACCGAACTCCACATGAAACGCTACATTGAACGATTCCCCCATGCAGGAGAAATTGTCATGTTTGACAGGAGTTGGTATAATCGTGCCATGGTGGAGCCGGTAATGGGTTTTTGTACTCCTGAACAATACAGACGATTCCTTAAAAAAGTTACTTCATACGAAGAAAACTTCATCCTGGATGCTGGTCGTACCGTCCTCCTGAAACTCTATTTTTCCGTCACCAAGGAAGAACAGGCAAGACGTTTTGAAAGACGTAAAAATGATCCATTACGACAATGGAAATTAAGCGAAGTCGACCTGCAAGCGCAGGAACTATGGGATGAATTTACAGAGAAAAAAAAGGTTCTCTTACAAAAAACCCATACAAAGGCCTCAAAATGGTGGATAATCCGTTCAGATGACAAACACATGGCAAGACGTGAAACCATGAAACTTATCCTCAACTCAGTAAAATATAGGGGACGCAGCAGGACTCTTGATTTTAAAGTTGATCCCGATATTGTTATCGAAGGCGATCGGGAGTTACGGATAATGAAGCAGCAGATGAAACAATTTGGAGCACCATTGAGCTAATGCAAGTGTCTGCTCACTCAAATAGTGAAGATAGACTTTTTCATTTTCTTTGCCCTGCGAGTTTGACAATTCCACCGAACCTGCATCATTATTAATGAATTGAGGCATGCGAATACGCAGCGCCAATGAAATTTGCATCTCCGCTGAACTTGTCAATTGTAGGATTTAGGTTCTATTCAAAAACTACCGAATTTGTCACTATCACTAATTACAGGGTGCCGTAGCTGTTCCCGGCAAACACCCGAAGCCTCTCACCTTTCCTATCAGCGTTCCAAATCCCTCAACCTAACAACATAGAAATTTCCTGTTGGTACTCTTCCCACTCTTTGAGTAAGTATACCCATTCATACTCACTACCATTCAAGTCAATTCTAAAAAAAGGAACTTCATTATGAGATTGTTAGCACTCGTTGCCTTGTTTTTACTCACCATGTCCACCACAGTCGGAGCAGCCAGCTACAACTACATCACCCCTCAGGAACTGAAAAGTTCTTTTGAAGCCAAAACCGACTTCCTCATCATCGATATACAGGAGAAGAATTCTTTTTCCAAACATCACTTGCCAGGTTCCATAGAAACCAATGCCTACCCTGTAAAGAGTGACGGCGACAAAAGCAAGCTTGACATGGCTATAAAACTCTACCACGAAAGTGGTAAGCAAATTGTTATCGTCTGCCCACGTGGTGCCGGTGGGGCCAAACGATGCTACAACTATATGAAAACGAAAGATGTACCGGATGAAAAAATGTTCATCCTGAAAAATGGTATCGCCGGTTGGCCATACAAGGAACTACTGGTAGGCAAGTAAGCATGACAAAAGACATTCCTAACTGGAAATTTGACGATGAGTTCGACGGGGGGGAAGAGACCTGTGGACGAGTCATCGTCAATCTTCATCTCTACACAAGGGATCAGAAACCAGGCCACAGGATCCTCGTTATTTCTCGTGACCCCGGGGCACCTCTCGAGCTTCCAGCGTGGTGCAGAATGACGCGCAACAAACTATCAGCCATGCAACACCCTTACTATTTAATCACCCTCAAACCCGCATTAACAGGAGAGTAAAATGTCCGATACATTCTGTGTTACAATCACTCATTGTAAAACTGACCCAGACAAGGCAACACTGGGTTTTGTTGTAGCTAATGCCGCTCAGGGAAGCGAGAAAGAGACCATGGTCTTTTTGAGTTCCGATGCTGTTTATTGCGCTGTTCCTGAGGAAATGGCTAAAATTGACGAGGGAACGCCATTTGCCCCTCTTGCCGACCTCATTGGTAAATTCATCAAAGCTGGTGGCAAGATATATGTCTGTACCCCATGCATGAAAAAACGTGGTATTAGCGAAGACATCCTGATTGAAGGCGCAACCCCGGCGGGTGGTGCAGCTCTTGTGGAATGGCTTGGTGCCGGTTCACCATGTGTTGCGTATTAAGAGGGGATAGACTGTGGTATACGATCTAAAAACCATCTCGGCAGATGTCATATTTGATGGGGGAGATATGGATTGTGGTTCTGGCCTTATTCTCCTTATCCGAGAAAACATGCTTAATACGCCAGTGGGAGGCATACTTGAAATGCGCAGCCGGGAACCTTCGGTGGCCACCGACCTGCCTCCCTGGTGCCGTATGGTCGGGCATGAATATCTGGGTCAAACCGAAGGTGCTGGATACAGTCGATATTTCCTCAAAAGAGGCGACGATATACACGCCGAAGAAAAGGCTCTGGAAAAGGATAAGGAGGATGCCAGAAAATACGAATGGAGATTGCGGGCTCGCTCTACCGGTCATTTGAAGTCGACCATTTATACCCGTAACTTTTCCTTTGATACCGGGCAATCTGCAAGTTTTGAGGAAAAGGATAGCCACCCCTGCGCCATCGAGTATTTACTCGGCTCCCTGGCCGGTTCTCTCAGCACTGGCTTTGCGACGGAATGTGCCAGAAAGAACCTTGAGGTTGACGACATTGAGCTATCTCTCAGTGCTACTCTCAACAATATCCTGGCCCATATGGGCATTGAGGATGGTGATCCATCCCTGCAATCTATAGAGCTAAAATGTTTTGCCTCCACCTTTGAAGATGAAGAAAAAGTGCACCAGGCCTGGCAGGTATCACTAAATCGTTCGCCAATTGCGGCAACCTTACGCAAGAGCGTACAGCTCCATACAAAACTTATCATAGTGTAATAATATGCCTGAAAAACATTCCTTTACAACAACCCAGGTTGGTTCCTGGCCACGCTCTAGAAAAATGCTTAAAGTATTACGCGGGTATCAAAAAGGTACGGTTAACCGCCAGGAGTTCAATGAAGTGGCCAACGACGAAATTCGCAGAACGGTTCACCTTCAGGAAAAAGCCGGACTGGATATTATTGTTGATGGTGAGCATCGCCGAGAAAGTTTTTATGCCTTTATTACTGACAAGGTCGCAGGAACGGAACTCATGTCATTGGCAGACATGCTCGATTTTGTAGAGGACAAGGCCGAATTTGAAGAAATGCTCAGAACCATGGATATGCCCGCGTCTGCCGTCAAAAATCCTACCTGTACCGGCAAGCTTTCCAGGCGTGAACCGCTGGCTTTACATGATTATCACTTTTTACGAAATCTCACCACAAGACCCATCAAGATCACCCTGCCCGGCCCCTACCTGCTGACCCGCTCCATGTGGATCACTGCTCTGACCCGCAAAGCATATCGAAACCATAAAACAATGGCAGATGATATCGTCCAAATTCTACGTGAAGAATTGATCGATCTTAGAGATGCAGGCTGTGACTTTGTCCAGTTTGACGAACCGGTACTTACCGAAGTGGTGATGTCGGAGGATT
>CAMZKT010000079.1 GCA_947311435.1 uncultured Desulfocapsa sp. | reverse complement strand
TTTTATGCTTTTCCTGGGATGCTCAAAGAAAATCATTTTTAGGACAAATCTTTTTATGCTCAATACCTAGTAAATTATGCGGGACCAATTCCATCTACTTGTACTTTATTTGGCATATTGACTTATATCCTGCCATCAATAAAAAAGAAAAGCATAAAATCATGAACGTCCCCTATGCTACTTTCAGGAAGCAAGTTGCAAACAAAACGTTTATCTCAAACTTGAAATTTCAATAAGCTCATACGGGAAACAGCAACCCAAGTTAGCAGAAAGGGTGAACTGCTCACAGCGTTACTCACAGTGATAATCACCCTGTTTTTCACAACAACCACAACCAAAGGAAACATATAACATGGATCTTATAAAAATCATTTGCTCAATCATACTTCCTCCCCTGGGAGTGTTTCTTCAAGTTGGAATTGGCAAACACTTCTGGATCAATATCATTCTGACCATATTGGGATATATCCCCGGGATTGTTCACGCTGTCTGGGTTGTGGCAAAAAACAAATAAACAGTTTTTATCCCTGTAGGTTATCTCATGAACCATTCACTTTCCCCCTGAAACCACACGTTATCCACCTCCTTAAGACATTAAGAACAGTTGGAATTTCACTTGCGTTCTTTATTAAATACCCTTTATACTGCAGGAAAGTAACCATACCTCAATCCTGCAATTGGCAAGTTTACAGAAGATGCAAGATTCTATAGCATTGACGTTTTTGCATACTTCAAATTCTGGACTTGAAGCAGATTCGGTCGAATGATTCATCCCGCAGGGTAAAGAAATAAAAAGGTAAACAGATGATTGCAACAAACACCTCATAACATGCTAAAACAAGAATGAATTCCTGACATTTCCTGAAGTGCAAGATTCATTTTATATTTTTTATCCTCAACACTCCATAAGGGGGCATCATGGCAGACAAAATTTATCGGGTAAACATGACGGATCTTTCAACTTCCATTGAAGACGTTCCAGCCGACTGGGCAGGACATGGTGGCCGTGGCCTGACTTCAACCATTGTTGCCGCAGAAGTACCGCCCACCTGTCACCCTCTGGGAGCAAGCAACAAATTAATTTTGGCACCTGGTCTGTTATCCGGCACCAGTGCTGCAAATTCCGGTCGTCTTTCAGCAGGTTGCAAAAGCCCGTTGACCGGGACAATAAAAGAGTCCAATTCTGGAGGTACATCCGCCCAGAAACTTGCAAGAATCGGCTGTAAAGCTCTTATTATCGAAGGGCAAGCCCAGGATGACGTCTGGTACTCCCTCTCCCTCGAACCTGGTAAAATCACTATCAATAAGGAAGAGGAGCTTGTCGGTAAGGGGAATTTTACCGTGGTTGACACGGTGGAAAAACGATTCCCCGGTAAAATCGCCATTCTTTCCATCGGCCAGGCAGGTGAGATGCAGATGGCTGCTGCCAATATCTCCGTTAAAGATCCTGATGGCCATATCCGTTCCCTTGGCCGCGGGGGGCTTGGCGCTGTGATGGGTTCCAAAAAAATCAAATTTATTGCCCTCGATGCAAAAGATGGAAAGGTTGAAATCGCCGACCAGGACGCATTCAGGGCTGCAAACAAGGCATTCACCAAAGCTCTGACCTCACATCCTGTGAGCCAGGCACTCGGCACCTACGGAACAAACGTCCTGACCAACATCATCAACGAGGCAGGCGGCCTGCCCACCAAAAACTTCAGCGCAGGACAGTTTGAGGGACACGAGCAGATTTCCGGCGAAACCATGCACGACATTATTGTTGAACGGGGCGGGAAACCAAAACACGGTTGTCATACGGGCTGTGTCATCAAATGTTCCCAGATATACAATGATTTAAAAGGAAAGTATAAAACATCCGGACTTGAATATGAATCCATCTGGGCCATGGGTGCCGACTGCACAGTGGATAACCTGGATCAGATCGCCGAAATGGATCATTTAATGGATGACATCGGCATAGATACCATTGAAACAGCCGTAGCCTTCGGCGTTGCCATGGAAGCTGGTGTACTGAACTTTGGTGATTCCGATGAAATGATTCGTATCCTGAGAGAAGAGATTGCGGAAGGTACCGCCCTTGGCCGTATTATCGGAAACGGTGCCGGCAATGTTGGCCGGACATATGGTGTAACACGGGTTCCCGTTGTGAAAAACCAGGCTATCCCCGCTTATGATCCCCGTGCCATCAAAGGAATTGGCATTACCTATGCCACATCCACTCAAGGAGCCGACCACACCATGGGCTATGCTATTGCCACGGAAATCCTTGGGGTTGGTGGAACCGCTGACCCTCTCTCGAAGGAGGGGAAAATCGAGTTATCCAGAGGCTTACAAATTGCAACCGCAGCCATCGACTCCACTGGTATGTGTCTCTTTATCGCATTTGCAGCACTGGACGACGAAACCTGTCTACCCGCGCTGATTGATATGCTGAATGCTCGTTTTGGTCTAAATCTCACTGCTGAAGATGTAACAAACCTTGGTATGTCCATTCTGAAGACAGAACATGCCTTCAACCTTGCAGCAGGATTTACCAATCTCGACGATCGACTTCCTGAATTCTTTGAAACAGAACCGATCCCGCCCCACAACGCAATCTGGGATTTTACGGGTGAAGAGATCGACAGTTTCTGGAACTTCTAGCTTTTTCTTTCAGGATTATGAAGATTCAAGTCAAACTCTTTGCCTTCTTTCGTGAGGGACGTTTCATCAAAGAAGACAAAGAGTTCCCTCCAGATACCACGGCAGGCGAAGTGGTGGACAGCCTGAATATCGACAGGGAAGAAGTTGGGGTGCTTATGATTAACTCAAGG
>CAMZKT010000078.1 GCA_947311435.1 uncultured Desulfocapsa sp. | reverse complement strand
GATTCGTTTGTGCAATGACCCACATTCAAGCGTGGAAAAGGATGTTTGTGTCGCTGACCAGATAGTCGGAAACAGTAGATTGGCAGGACAAGTGCTTTGGCGGTAACCCTAAACTTTTGACTTCAGTGATCCTTCACGATTTTTTTTGTTATTGTTCCTGATTTTACTGAGTAGAGCACTAAATTTATAACATATAGAGAGCAGAGCTTGAGGTGAAATATTATGACGATCCCATTACGTAGCAACACAACAACTCAAGGGCGAAAAATGGCCGGGGCACGAAGTCTCTGGCGAGCCAATGGAGTAAAAGAAGAGCAGTTTGGAAAACCGATTATTGCCATTGTTAATTCTTTTACACAGTTTGTACCAGGTCATGTGCATCTCCATGAAATTGGTCAGCGTTTAAAAAAACGCATCGCAGAGCTTGGTTGTTTTGCCGCAGAATTTAATACCATTGCCATAGATGACGGAATTGCCATGGGTCATGCTGGCATGCTCTATTCGCTTCCCTCACGGGAACTTATCGCTGACAGTGTGGAGTACATGTGCAACGCTCACACCGTTGATGCCATGATTTGTATCAGCAACTGTGACAAAATCACCCCTGGTATGCTGATGGCGAGTATGCGCTTGAATATTCCTACTGTTTTCGTTTCCGGCGGACCAATGGAGGCAGGTGTCGACGGTGATAAGCGTTATGATCTTGTGGACGTTATGGTTATGGGTGCCGACAAAAAGGCCAGTGATGAAGCCGTCGATGTGATTGAACGCTGTGCTTGTCCAACTTGTGGTTCTTGTTCCGGTATGTTTACGGCAAATTCCATGAATTCACTCAACGAAGCCCTGGGGATGGCCTTGCCTGGTAATGGTACCATTGTTGCGACGCATGCAAATCGGATGAATCTTTTTGATCGTGCAGCCGAGAGAATCGTTGAGATGGCTGATGCCTGGTACCAACAGGAAGATGCTTCTGTGCTTCCGCGTGGCATCGCAACTCGAGCAGCGTTTTTAAATTCCATGACACTGGATATTGCCATGGGCGGTTCCACTAATACCGTTCTTCATCTATTGGCCATCGCTCATGAGGCAAAAGTCGATTTTACGATGAAGGATATTGATGAACTTTCACGTAAAGTACCCAATCTTTGCAAGGTGGCCCCTTCGTCACATTTTCATATGGAGGATGTAAACCGGGCAGGTGGTATTATGGCAATTCTTGCAGAGCTTGATCGTGCAGGGATGATTGATAGCAGCGTATGCAGGGTAGAAGGAAAAACACTTAAAAGCATATTGAAAAGCTGGGACGTTACAAGAGAGAGTTGTAGCGATGAGGCTCGCAGGTTGTACCTCAGTGCACCTGCCCAGAGTGGGCGGAATCTTCTCATGGGATCACAACAAAGCATGTATGAAGATCCTGATCTTGATCGTGTTGAAGGGTGTATCCGCGACGTGGAACATGCTTACAGTAAAGAAGGCGGGCTGGCTGTACTATACGGCAATATTGCGCTTGATGGCTGTATTGTAAAAACAGCGGGTGTCGATTTTTCCATCTTTCACTTCCAGGGGACAGCCAGAGTGTTTTCCTCTCAGGAAACAGCCTGCAATGCCATTCTTGACGGGGGGATTAAGGCTGGGGACGTTGTCCTTATACGCTATGAAGGGCCTAAGGGCGGCCCGGGGATGCAGGAAATGCTGTACCCTACTTCTTACCTGAAGTCCATGCGTCTGGGCAAAGAGTGCGCACTTATAACCGATGGCCGGTTTTCCGGGGGGACTTCAGGCCTTTCCATAGGCCATGTTTCACCCGAGGCTGCAGCAGGTGGGGCCATTGGACTTGTGGTGGATGGCGATGTAATCGAAATTGATATCCCTCAGAGAAAAATCAATGTTTTGGTGACAGAGGAGGAACTTGCACATCGTCGTCAACGGGAAATTGAGAAGGGGAGCAGTGCTTTTTGTCCTGTTGACAGGACTCGCTCGGTCTCGCAGGCTCTAAAAGCCTATGCAATGTTGGCAGCATCTGCTGATAAAGGGGCTGTACGGGTGTTACCGGAGGATTAGGGCTGTCTGGCAAAGAGCTCTTTTTCAGTTATATTGATATTGACACTTGTTCATATCTTCTGTAGATTAATTCTTTTCTTGATTTATAGGTTGACATGGATAGGATTTAGTTAATTTTTTTGCGAGGAAAGGTCATGAGTAAGAACAACATTATTATCGCCCTGGTCGTTCTCTGTTTAGTGGGAGTGATCTGGGGATCTGTTGAAAACAAAAAAAGTGCCAGCATGGAAAAACAACTGATTGCCATGCGGGCTGAGGCCGCTAATACATCAGTTGTCGCAGAAGGTGATATTGGTGAAGAGAGTGGCAAGGCATTGGCAGCAATAAAGGAACTTAAATCGCAAAACAAGGCCTTACTTGAGAACGTTGCCAGTTTAAAGGAAAAATTGACAGAATCCCAAGGGAATGCTCAAGCTGCTGAGGCGATACAGGCTGAACTTGATGCGAAGATTGCCGTTGTGGCAAGTCTTGAGGAAGCAGTTGCTGCTGCAAAAGCCGAGCTTGCTGTTGCTAAAGAAAACATTTCCAGCCTGGAAGATGTAAAATCAACTCTAGCCAACGATGTTGATAAGTATAACGAAAAAAGTCAACAGCTTGCCACGGAAGCTGAAGAGTGTGAACTGCGCATTCTGTCTTTGAATAAAGCATTGGAAGAACGTGGGAGGCTGCTTGTCGAATCCGGAGAAGAGTTGGCTCGGACTAAGCTGAATATGAATGTCCTTCTTTCAAAAATTGCAGCCCAGAATAAGTCTCTTGAAATTCTTGAGAGTACTCGGGTGGCGCTTGAAACAGAGCTAGCTGCTCGTTCATTGATTATTGATGATTTATTGAGCAAAGATGATGCTCAGGCCGTTCAGGAGGTTATTGTGGTTGAAGAGGTTGCTCCTGCTGAGGAAACGCCAGCAAACTGATTTATTATGTGCCTGGTATTGCCGAGAGTTGGTCTTGCTACAAAACTGTCTATTTCTGAAAAGGAATATGGCAGTTTTTTTTTGAAAAGAATTTGGTGGATGTACTTATTCAGCGGCTCTAAGCAGTTGTTCAACACTATTTGGGGAACTGTTTAAGTCGTTGCTCCAAAAAGTGTTGAAATGTCTCTTTCAGGATCAAGGGAATTGTATGGAAAAATTAAACTGTGTGGGACTTAATTGTCCGGAACCTGTGTTACAGGCAAAGAAACAGTTGGAAAAAAATCCACAAAAAAGCTTCACAGTTATTGTTGATAATGAGGCATCTCGAGAAAATGTGCTTCGCTTTGGTAAAAGTCAGGGTTGTGAAGTGAGCGTTGAGGAGGGAGAGCACAATACTTTTTGGGTCATTCTGGTACCCGGCAAGCTGGAACATAGGACAGACTCGTTTAGGGAAGATGATTACTCTTGTGCAGTTCCTGGAAACAGCAATCTTGTTTATGTGATCTCATCTGATTGCATGGGAAGTGGTTCGGATGAACTGGGGTGGGCATTGCTTCAGACCTATGTCTCTACTATTAAGGAGATTTCTCCATTCCCTTCGCATATTCTCTTGTACAATGGTGGGGTTAAACTTGTTACAAGAGAGGGCAAGGCTCTGGAAACCTTGCAACGTCTTGAACGTGAGGGTGTTGTTGTTTGGGTTTGCGGAACCTGCCTTGAGTTTTTCAAGATCGAAAAGGAACAGAAGGCAGGAACAATTACAAATATGTATGACATTATGAATACCATGGCTACAGCAGGAAAACTAGTCAGCCCTTTCTGACGGGAATGTAAGTTTGAGTCTATTGTTGTCCATTGAGTCCATCGCTGAGGAGTGTGTTAATTGTGGCATTTGCGGCAAGGAGTGTTCTTTTTTACAGCAGTATGGATCGCCGCTGAATCTTGCTCTGGCCTGGCGTGCCGAGGACACAAGGAAGGAAAACGCCGTATTTCCCTTTGAGTGCAGTTTGTGTGGGCTGTGTCACGCTGTATGCCCGAAGGATCTTGACCCTTCATCTATGTTTCTTGCCATGCGCCGACAGGTGGTGCAGAAAGGAGCTGGATTGTTCGCACAGCACAGGAGTATCCGGGCTTATGAAAAGAGGGGCAGTTCTGCACTGTTTTCCTGGTTTTCCTTTCCTCCCAATTGTCATACCATTTTGTTTCCTGGTTGTTCTTTGCCCGGGAGTCGTCCACGAACCCTTTCTCGTTTGTTCCAGCTCCTGCAGGAAACTATCCCTGATGTTGGTATCGTGCTCGATTGTTGTACGAAGCCATCTCATGATCTTGGTGACACTGAACACTTTAAAAAGATGTTTGGCGAATTGAGTGCAATATTAAAAAGGTATTTAATAAAAAAGGTATTGGTCGCATGCCCCAACTGTTACAGAATTTTTCAGGAATACGGGGAAGGGATTGAGGTGCAGACTGTATATGAGCACCTGAGTTTCACTAAGCACTTTGACAGGCACCTGGACAAAGAACTCACAGTCCATGATCCTTGTGGGGTAAGATTTTCCAGTGAAGTCCAGCAAAGTGTCAGGGATTTATTGAGTCAGCAAGGGGTCTCAGTTAATGAAATGGAACATACTCGAATGCTGTCGTTTTGTTGTGGGGAAGGTGGCTCAGCCGGATTTATGCGACCGGATTTAGCGAAGACCTGGACGAGAAAACGGGTGGAAGAGGCGGGAGAAAAAGAAATCGCCAGTTATTGTGCAGGGTGTACCCATTTTTTAGGTGGAAGTGTGCCAACTTACCACGTTCTGGATCTCTGTTTTTTCCCTCAAGCGGTATTGAGCGGAAGACAAAAAGTAAGCAAGGCTCCTTTTACATACTGGAATCGTTTTTGTTTCAAACGGAGGCTTAAAAAAGAAATGGAGAAAGGAGTCTTTGGTAGCCGAGAACAACTACTCTCTTGATTCTTTTCACATTTGTTGTATG
>CAMZKT010000077.1 GCA_947311435.1 uncultured Desulfocapsa sp. | reverse complement strand
CTCACCAATCTGATCTTTTATAATCTGACTGATTTCTTCGGCTTTGATTTGCATTTCTACTCTCTCCCCTTAATGGAATCTTTTAAACTCGCAAGTTGTGTTCTGATACTTCCGTCTAATTCAAGATCGCCAACCCTGGCAATAATCCCACCAATGATTGAAGGATCAACACTGGTAGTTAGCTCCACGGTCTTGCCAGTAAGCTTTTCTAATGTTGCCTGCACCTTGGTCTGTAATTTTTCACTCAACTCTACTGCGGACACCACGGTACCATGGCTGATATTTTTTTCCTCATCAACCATAATTTGAAATTCTTCTGCGATATCAGGAAGAACATCTGCACGCTTCTTCTCGACAAGCAGGCTGAGAAAATTGCCCATAATCTTATCGACACCCATGGAAGCAACAACCCCTTCCATAACTTTACTTCTGACATCTAGCGGGTAAAGTGGGTTTGTCAAAGAATCTGCAAGCCCGACATCCGAGGCAAAGACCTCGCTCAACCCCTGCAGAGCTTCGTTATATTCTTCATATTTTCCGTCTTCTTTACCAACCGCAAAAAGCGCCTTGGCATATCTTCTTGCTAAGATTATTTGTTTCACTGGACGGCTCCTACTTTATCTAAGTAATCTTCGACAATTTTATCCTGATCATCGGCTGTTAAATTTTTAACAATTAGCTCTTCAGCCATGAGGGAAGCCTGCTCTACGACTTCAACCTTGAGACTTCTCTTGGCAGCTGTAACCTCATTGGCTATGGCCAACTCAGCAGACCGCTTAATATCAGCAGCTGATTTTTCGGCCGCTTCTATGATCCTTATTTTTTCAAGCTCTGCCTGAGCAACTGCCTTTTCGACAATGCTGTCCACGTCCTTTTCGACAGATTCCAGCTTTTCAGAAAACTCTTTATATGCCGTTTCTGCATCAACTTTTTTTAGCTCAAGTTCTTCAATCTCTTCCTTAATCTGCCTACGTCGAGCCCCAAGACTATTGGCAATGGGCTTAGCACCAAATTTCACAAGAATAATGAGGAGGACAAGAAAGTTCATCACCCTGAAGGCAAGATCTTTCAGTTTTTCAGGTGACAAGCTGTTATATGTCGCCGCACCATGCCCGGTATTAGCCGCTTCCCCATGCACAGCCGCAACCTCAGCCGCATGTCCTTCAACGACGGCATGTCCCGCATCCGCCTCTCCAGGTAGCTCAACCGCCACATAGGGGTCTGCCGTGGGCATTCCCTGGCCCCCCGCACCCTGACTAGAAGCCCAGACACTTCCTGCTGCCGGGGCAAACCACAAGATCAGTGCGACAAGTACACTTTTCCCGACTGTTCGATTCATTCCCATCATCCTCACAGACTCCTTCCCAAAATTTTACCTGCCATGGCAGACGCAAACTCCTCAACCCCTGCTCCTAGATCTTTTCGTGCGGCCTCTACCTGAGATTTTATTTCTGCCATCTGTTTCTCTCTTGCGGCATCAGCTTCGGCCTTAATAGCAGCGACTTTTTCTTCGCCAGCAGCCTTGGCTCCAGACCGGGCATCATCGAGTGCTTTCTTCGCCTTCATTGAAGCTGTGTGCATCTTTTGATCTACAGCCTCCTGACGCCTTCGGGCATTATCTTCATACTTGGTCACATCATCACGCATGCCTTGCAGCTTAACTTTCCTTTCCGCCAGTATTTTTAGAACCGGCTTGTAAATTACTCCATTGAGCAGATACATCAACACTAAAGCGTTAATGATCTGGAGAAACAGGGTGATATCAATTGTAACCATTTTTTTCCGCTCCTGATTGGCTAAGATAATTCAAAAAACTCCCCAAAATGAATGGTGATTCACACACGAAAACGGTTGTACAATATATGGTCTTAGCTGTCAACTTTTTTATATAATAAACAATGGCCTAAAAGACTGCTCTGTGGCTCTTTAATGCACACAATACTTCTATTTGTTTTACTGTTTCCCATAATTTATCAAGGCTGATTATTTCCCGATCAAACTAGACTGTTCTCAAAGGGGTTTTAACTTTTTAGTTCAACCAATTATGATTTTTACCTTTCCTGAGAATTATTTTTTACCGGTTAAGCAACATTTGAACATTTTCATAGACTGAAGCAATCGCCTCTTTTATTTTATCCGGCATAGTTCCTCCTGCCTGCGCCATATCCGAGCGCCCGCCACCTTTTCCACCCACAATTGCAGCAACCCGATTCACCAGATCTCCAGCTTTAATACGTTTTGTAAGATCTTTCGAAACAATCGCCAAAAGTGCTGCCTTTCCATTCATTTCACCGCCAAGTACAGCGATACCGCTTCCCAAGTCATGGCGTAGCTTATCACCAACTTCACGCAGTGTCTTCGCACTATCCAAAGGAATAACTGCGGCCACGACCTTAATCCCCTCAATATCTTTAGCAGACGCAAGAAGTTCGCCAAAATCAGATGTTGCAAGCTTAGTCGTTAATTCTGCGACCTGTTTTTCAAGTCGTTTAGTCGTTCCCGTAATACTGTCCAAGCGCTCAAGGATATGCTCCGATCCTACATTTAAGAATTCGCAAATATCCTGCTCACGCTTAATTATTTTTTGCACTCGCTCTTGAGCAACACGACCAGTTATTGCCTCAATTCTTCGCACTCCTGCTGCAATCCCTCCTTCTGACACAATCTGAAAAAGACCGATCTCTCCAGTTGCACCAACGTGAGTCCCCCCACATAGTTCCTTAGAAAAATCACCGATGCTTACGACCCTTACATGCTCACCGTACTTTTCACCAAAGAGTGCTGTCGCTCCCTGCTTTACAGCCAAGTCACGCGCAAGAACAACTGTCTTTGCCTGAATGTTTTCACGTATTTTTTCATTAACTTTTCTTTCAATGGTTTCCTTCTCTTCTTGAGACAGCGGTGAGAAATGGGTAAAATCAAAACGAAGACGATTGTGGTCAACCTGCGACCCTGCCTGTTTTATATGATCTCCCAAGAGCTCTTTCAGAGCTGCATGAAGAAGATGGGTCGCGGTATGATTTGCAGCTGTGTCGATTCTTTCGCTGGCAGTTACCTGTAATTTTACAGTCATCCCGGTTTGAAGGCTTCCCACTACAATTTCTATACTGTGGAAGATCAATCGCTCACCTTCACTGCTGGTGCCGACAATTTTCCCCTTTCCCTTCTCCCAAATAAGAACTCCGCAATCCCCAGCCTGACCACCGGCCTCTGCATAAAACGGCGTTAAACTGACCAGGAGCAGACCGCTATCCCCCTCCGCAAGCTGTTCAATCACATTCCCGTTATTATCTAGAAGTCCAATAACTTCTGACTCTACTTCGAGAAGATCATACCCGACAAATTTACTTTTCTTCCCTGCATCCAGAAGTTCCTTCACTCCCTTCCCAAGAAGCTTTACATTCTCGCCTTTTCTGGAGGCACGTGACTGAGAGCGCTGCCGTTCCATGGCCTCAACAAAACCTTTGTTATCAAAATCAACTCCACGTTCGAAGGAGATATCCCGGACAATATCAACCGGAAATCCGTACGTGTCATAAAGTTTGAAAACAAACTCGCCGTCAATCAACTTTCCGCCGGAATGTTCCAAACGATGTATCTCTTCATCCAGCATTGCCAAACCATGCTCAAGGGTCTCACCAAAACGTAACTCCTCATTGGTCACCACCTTACTCAGCAAATCTACACAGCCCTCCAGATGAGAATGCGCATCTTTCATGGATGCAGTCACAGCTGCAGTAACTGCATCCATAAACGGTTTTTTCAGCCCCAGGTTACGACCGTAGCGTATTGCACGCCGCATCACACGACGCAACACATATCCACGTCCTTCATTTGAAGGCAGTATGCCATCTGCAACAAGAAAAGTGGTCGCCCGTGCATGATCTGCAATGACACGCATGGCTGTGGTATCGTCCTGTCTCCCGAGATACTTCCGTCCAGAGAGTGCTTCGATTTTCTTTATTACTGGTTGAAAGAGATCGCTATCATAATTATTCAGTTTTCCCTGAAGTACTGCCGCCACACGCTCAAGCCCCATACCAGTGTCGATACTTGGGCTTGGGAGTGGAGTCATCGTTCCATCTTCTGCACGGTTGAACTGCATAAAAACAAGATTCCAGAGTTCAAGAAAGCGGTCGCAATCACATCCCACCCCGCATTCCGGTCTATTACACCCGGCCTCTCTTCCCTGGTCAATATGAATTTCAGAACATGGCCCGCAGGGTCCTGTATCGCCCATGGCCCAGAAATTATCTTTCTCGCCCAACCTTACAATACGCCCTTCAGGGAGCCCTTCAACCTGTTCCCACAGCTTAAAAGCTTCATCATCGTCTTGATACACTGAAACCCAGAGCTGTTCAGCCGGAACATGAAGCTCCTTCACCAAAAATTCCCATGCATAGTTTATGGCATCTTTTTTGAAATAATTTCCAAAAGAAAAATTACCAAGCATTTCAAAAAATGTGTGGTGTCGAGCAGTATATCCCACATTTTCCAGATCATTATGCTTACCTCCTGCACGGACACAACGCTGACTACTCACTGCCCGGTTATACCCTCGCACCTCATCTCCCATAAAAACAGTTTTAAACTGCACCATTCCAGCATTAACAAACAACAAAGTGGGATCATCCTGTGGGACTAGGGAAGAACTTTCCACAGGAAAATGATTCTTTTTTATAAAATACTCTATAAACCGCTTGCGAATTTCTGTGCCTTTCATGGATTTTGTCTTTTTTGATTTTGTATTATTATTGAACCTAACCTGACAAGTCGGAATATTTCTTATAGAATATGTGGAAGAACCTCTTTGAATTGTAACGTCCCCGCCCTTCCCAGCAATTCATAAATAATCATTTCAGCAGGACCCACAGCAGCTCCACAATCACGGAGCCGTGCCAGGCCCAAACGTGAATTCTCTTCCGTGCGGGATGAAACACCATCGGCGACAATCCATGGAGTTATTCCCACTTCCTGCAAGCCCAGGGCTGTCTGATAAATACAGATGTGTGTCTCAACGCCTACAAGGATCGCGGTATTGACTTCGGCTGGCATGTTTTTCACAAGACCTAGCGTTTCCTCATTGGCCATGGCATTAAATTCTGTTTTATCGGGTCTTTTAACATTTTGAAATAACTCTTCCAATGCCGTTGTATACACTCCCAGTCCTTTTTTGTACTGAGTATTTGCCACAACCGGCACACCCAGTATCCCAGCACAATTCACCATCTTCCGGATGGTGTTTTCCACCCTCACCGATTCGTGAATTTGGGGCATAAGTCGTTCTTGAGGGTCGATAATGTGGAGATAACAATTTTCAGGTTTGAGCAATTTTGTTTGCATTAATTTATCTCGTCTTTAGTCACTATTTGGTGTTCATCATTTTACATCACCCTCCTTTCATTAAAACAAAAAAACGCATTCGTAAAGAATTACGAATGCGTTTTCTTTGCTCAAACCAAAAAGAGCACTGTTCTTAGTCGCCCTGCTCAGTGTTCCACTGCAGAACCTGCTCCCATTGGAACACGAATGTCCTCAACAAGATGTTGAATATGCTCTGGGGGGGCTTTGGTAATACTTGACACAGCAAGAGCAACAGTAAAATTAAGTAGAGCACCAATTGCCCCAAAGGAACTTGGACCTATACCAAACAACCAGTTTGAAGCATTATCAGCAGCCATGGCAGTACCGGGAATAAAGAACCAGCCTTTAAACCAGAAAATATACACAAGCGTACTTCCTAGACCCACAAGCATTCCACAAACTGCGCCGATATTATTAACTCTCTTGGCAAAGACACCCATCATCAGAGCCGGGAAGATAGAAGAGGCAGCAAGACCAAACGCCAGCGCCACAACCTGAGCAGCAAACCCTGGAGGATTCAGTCCCAGAACACCAGCCACCAAAATAGCACCAGCCATGGCTATACGCCCTGCGAGTAATTCAGATTTATCACTCATATTTGGCATGACAATACCTTTGAGCAGGTCATGGGAAATAGACGAAGAAATCGCCAGCAAAAGACCGGCAGCCGTTGATAGTGCTGCCGCAATACCACCAGCTGCAACAAGAGCAATTACCCAATTGGGGAGCTTGGCAATTTCCGGATTGGCGAGCACCATAATGTCGCGATCGACCTTTACCATCTCGTTTTCAAACTCTTTATTTTTCGCACCAACGTATTGGATCAAACCATCCTTGTTTTTATCTTCAAAGGTCAAGAGTCCTGTTTTCTCCCAATTCTTAAACCATTGAGGTCGTTCATCATATTTCAGCCACTCCCCTGCATTTGCGCCAGAGGTCGGGTGAATGGTCTCCATTAGATTTAACCGCGCCATGGCACCAACAGCAGGTGCAGTAGTATAGAGAATGGCGATAAAAACAAGTGACCAACCAACCGAGGAGCGTGCGTCCCTCACTTTTGGAACAGTAAAAAATCGTGTAATGACATGGGGTAAGCCTGCAGTGCCGATCATAAGAGAAAGGGTAAAAAGAAAAATATTTAAGGTATTCCCCTTTTGAGCCGTGAACTCGTTAAACCCTAAGTCGACAAGAGTCTGATCAAGTTTATCCAGGAGGAACATATCATCCCCTGTCATCTGAGCACCCATTCCCAGCTGAGGAATGGGATTCCCGGTTAATTGAAGAGAGATAAAAACAACCGGTACAGTATAGGCAAAAATCATTACGCAATATTGTGCGACCTGGGTATATGTTACCCCCTTCATTCCACCCATAACCGCATAAAAAAAGACGATAACCATCCCCACACCAAGACCAACCTCATAGGGAAGTTCAAGAAAGCGTGAGAAAGCAACCCCCACACCCTTCATCTGACCAATAACATAGGTTAGTGAGGCCACAATAAGGCAGATAACAGCTACAACTCTGGCAAAATTTGAATAGTAACGATCACCGATAAATTCTGGAACCGTGAACTTCCCATACTTTCGCAGATATGGTGCCAGCAACATGGCCAGCAGGCAATATCCGCCAGAAAAACCCATTAGATAGACGGAGGCATCATATCCCTTAAAAGCAATGAGGCCGGCCATGGAGATAAAAGATGCGGCCGACATCCAGTCAGCACCCGTCGCCATGCCGTTCAAAACCGGATGAACCCCTTTTCCCGCAACATAGAATTCACCTGTAGTGGAAGCACGTGCTTTGAAAGCAATATAAAGATACAAAGCAAATGTTGCTCCAACAACAAGATATGTCATTAATTTTAAACTCATTTGTTCCTCCCTAATTTTCTCTGACGTTGAATTTAATGTCGAGCTTATTCATACGCCAGGCGTAGAAGAAGATGAGTACAACAAAAGTGTAAATCGACCCCTGTTGTGAAAACCACAAACCAAGCGGGTACCCACCAAGAATTCGGATGCTGTTCAACTGCTCAACCAACAAAATTCCGAATCCAAATGAAACAATAAACCAGACAATCAAACAACCAATAACAAGCCGAATGTTTGCCTGCCAATACTTTTGAGCATCACTCATAATTTCCCCTCCTTGTTGGAATTTTATTTACACTTTCCTTATATTTTAGTGTCTTACTTCACATCAAACTTTTGGCTGCTGTCATCGATAACGAAAACTACCAACCCTTCCTGCCTGAAAGATATCCTTCAATGTGACAAGCCCCCCTTTTCGAAACTTTTTGATTAAAAAAAGAAAAAGATAGGCCGTCTGCAACGCATCTTCCATAGCATCGTGAGATTTAAACCCGGGCAAGCTGTACTCCCTTGCTAGATCTTCAAGGGAATAACTGATTTGCCGTGGATTATGTTCATGATAATAGCCAAGTTGGACTCGCTTATACCCTTGAGCCATGCGCATGGTATCCACTCCCGGGTTAGAAAGAGTCCCGTTCATTACCTGCCTAGCGGCCTTGTTCAGAAAATACATATCCAATGGCAGGTGATGCCCTACAAGCAGACTCCCAGATATATACTCCACAAACTCAGGCAATACTGACTCAATTGGCTCTGCGGACGCAAGCTGTTTCGGGGTGATGCGATGGACCAGTGTTGCCCGGGTAGGATCCATATTTTGGGGCCGGACAAAACGATGAAAGATGGACGAGAGATCGATTTGTAGATCTCTTATTATTACAGCACCTATGGATATCAACTCATCTTTCTTTTTGTTAAGACCCGTGAGTTCTGTATCGCATACCACGAAAGTGTATTCAGTGAGAGGGCGAGTTTGATCAAAACCGACAAAAGAATCCCTATTGGTCTGTAACAAAGGATCAGTTTTGGCAAACCACCTCTCTGGGCAAAACAAATCCCACATTGTCAAGGTACCGGGTACATCTGATCCAAAAATGTGTACAGTCGCTCAATTACGGCAAAAGCCTCTTTCAGCATACGCCGCTCCAAATCTGAAAGTTCCTCTGGATTTATATGGTTATCGGGCTGTTTCCCTTCTTCGATCTGCCTTAACTGATGGATCAAACGCTGCTGCATTTGTAGTTCATACGCGTCAGTGGCAGTACTCCACATTTCATGACTAATAAGTTCTGATGCAAGTAGTTCTTTCAATCTGGCAAGAGTATTTGTTTCACTAATCCCGTGTTTCAAAGCAAGAATACGTGCAAAATTAACAAAAGGTGTTAAGCCCTGGTGCTTAATATCAAGCCGATTTTTATGTTCTCCATCTTTATTAACAATAAAATTTTTAAAAAATGACAGTGGGATTCGAATAGAAACACATTGGCGAGCAAGGTGAAAAAGAAAAACATCCTTTTTGGTGGCTTTCTCATTAAGGTGGCTGCGAAGAGACTGCGCCAAATTCGAATCACCGTAGCCTGAACGAAAATCAAAAAAGATGGTCGCATTTAACAATTCACCGGGATCCGGTGAATCAATCCACCGACTAAAATAGTCTTTCCAGACCGCAAGGGGTTGACACCACCTGGGGTTGGTCGCCATGATTTCTCCCGGACAAAGAGGATACCCACAGTTTACCAGATGATCGATGGCCTTTTCTGAAAATTCCCTGAAATACACCTCGGCCGCCTTTTTTTCTTCACTATTTGCCGGGTCAGCATACAAGATAGCGTTATCCTGATCTGTTTTAAAGGTCTGTTCCCGTCGCCCTTCACTCCCTAGAAACAACCAGCAATATGCCACCGGAGGGGGACCCAATTCCTCTTCCAGAAGAGTAAGCAGACGTTCAAGAATATGATCATTAAGGATCGCTATCATCTGGGTTATGTTACCCGCTTTTGCTCCTTCTTTTATCAACCCCCGGATAACATCGGGAATTTTTTTGGCCAAGGCATACAGGCCTTCAGCTTCGTGCTGGCCACGAATTTCCTTGAACAAATAATAGGGAGAGTGTCCCTGAATCAACATGATATCATGAGACGTCACCACTCCGATGATTCGCCCCCGACGTTCAACTGCCAAATGATGAATGGATGCTGACATCATCTGCAAAAGAGCATCAAAACAGAGCGACTGAGAGAGCACCCGCTCCACCGGTCCCGACATAATCTCACTCACCGGAAGATCATAGTCCAAACCTTTAGCAACCACCTTCCTTCTAAAATCGGTATCGGTGATTATACCCACTATGTTTTCCCGGTCATCGGGTTCATAAACCAGAAGACTTCCGACACAGTTCCTTGTCATACTCGACGCTGCCTGCTGGATTGAAGCTTTGCTGGAAATTGTATGAAGCTTTTTAACCAGTTCACCGACATGCACAGAAAAAAGATACAGATCATCACCGCTTCTTTTGGAAACTTTATGTCGGCGAAGCTGATTGTAAGCAGTGCTCACCACTTTTTCGGAAAAGCTTTTCAAATAATAATGTGCAAAAGAAGGATGCTGCTCAACCAATTCCAGAAATATCTCTTTGGGAAGTAAAAAGCAGAAGGTATCTTCCACCGTTTCAATATTTAAATTAGCAGGAGTCCCTCGAATAATCCCAAGAGCTCCAATATACGCCCCCACCCCTCGGAAATCTTTAAGTGTCTCCTCCCCCAATTCGTCTTCTATAAAAGCCTTCACCCCACCCCTCTGAATAAGATACAGATGGGTAATATCGGTCTCACCGGTTGTAAGAAGACGTGTTCCCTGTGGGTAAAAATCTACACGACAATTACGAGCCAACCTATCAAGCGTGGCATCATCCAGTGAATCAAAAGGCATAATCCCCTTAAAAAATTCGATCGCCATTTCCGGAGCCACAATATGTACACTACTATTTTGTACCATTCATTTAGCTTACTATTTTGAATTTTTAGTAAGTCCAATAAAAACAAGAAACCAATAATACGGAATTTTCCACAAAAGAAGATCCCGTTTTTTGATAACTAATCAGAGGCTGCATAACTATACGTTTTTACAGTCTCTGATTTATAAGTGTTACAGGTGCCCAATATTTGTGCAAGCGGATCCATTCGCTATAGCCCGTTATTCGGATAGTATCCCCCGAAACCTGGGTTCTTAGCTGTTGTCCAATTCTTTTTTACCCTCGATCAAATCATCAACAACTGAAGGATCTGCAAGGGTGGACGTATCTCCAAAGTTATCAAAATCATTGGAGGCAATTTTACGAAGCACCCGGCGCATGATCTTGCCACTTCTGGTCTTGGGAAGGCCCGGCGCATATTGTATTGCATCCGGGGTCGCTATCGGCCCAATCTCTTTACGCACATGTATTCTCAGCTCTACCAACAATTCGTCAGTTTGTTCAACACCGGTATTTGGTGTAACAAAGGCATAAACGGCCTGTCCTTTAATCGCGTGCGGTATACCTACAACAGCAGCTTCTGCAATCTGTGGATGAGTTACAAGGGCAGACTCGATCTCAGCTGTCCCCAGGCGATGCCCGGAAACATTCACAACATCGTCAAGACGTCCCATGATCCAGAAGTAACCGTCTTCGTCTTTTCTTGCACTGTCTTCAGGGTCATATGTATTTTCGTAGCGATTGAAATAGGCACTTTTGTATCGGGCAGAATCACCAAAGACACCTCTTAACATACCGGGCCATGGTCTACGGATAACAAGGTGTCCACCCTCATTAACTCCAGCTTCTTCTCCCTCTTCGTTGTAAATAGCAGCATCAATTCCAGGAAGGGGGAAACTCGCAGAACCCGGTTTGGTTGGGGTGGCATAAGGAAGTGGGGAAATCATCAACCCTCCTGTCTCAGTCTGCCACCAGGTATCAACTATGGGGAGCTTCTCTTTGCCAATGTTCACATGATACCACATCCAGGCCTCTGGATTAATTGGTTCTCCAACCGATCCAAGGATACGAAGACTTGAAAGATCATAACGTCTGGTAGGGCCATCTCCATCACGCATAAGAGCCCGAATAGCAGTGGGAGCGGTATAAAAAATATTCACCTGGAATTTTTCCACTATTTTCCAGAAACGATCGGGACCAGGATAGGTTGGTACGCCTTCAAACATAATAGAAGTTGCACCAAGTCCCAGAGGGCCATAAAGAATGTAAGAATGACCGGTAACCCAACCTATGTCAGCAGTACACCAGTACACATCATCATCTTTCAGATCAAAAACATATTGGCAGGTATGCATGGCATAGGTGAGGTACCCACCTGTGGTATGAACAACACCCTATGGCTTACCTGTTGATCCAGAAGTATATAAAATAAAAAGAATATCCTCGGCATCCATGGACTCAGGTTCACAGGTTGAAGCAATACCTTTCGCCGTCACCTCATCGTGCCACCAGGTATCACGTCCTTCGGTCATTGAGATATCGTTTCCACCACGCTTCACAACAATACAGTTTTCTATCGTATCGCATTCGGTCAAAGCTTCATCGGCATTCTGTTTTAGAGGGATTGTTTTCCCCGCCCGTAGAACTGCATCCGCCGTTACAAGAACCCTGGCTTCGCAATCTTGAATGCGACTTTGTAATGCCACTGAAGAAAACCCGGCAAAAACCACAGAATGCATGGCACCAATACGAGCACAGGCAAGAAGAACAATGGCTAACTCTGGAATCATGGGGAGATAGATGGAAACACGATCCCCCTTTTTAACACCTTTTTTCTTCAAGACATTGGCAAATCGACAGACCTCCGTATAGAGCATCTGATACGTATATACCCTTACATCTTCCTCAGGTTCACCCTGCCAGATAATAGCGGCCTTATTTCTACGACCGTTTTCAAGGTGCCGATCCAGACAATTGTAGGACACGTTTAATTTTCCACCCTTAAACCAACTAAACTCAGGTGTATCAAAATCAGCTTCCAGGACGCTATCCCATTTCCTGTCCCAACTCACGAGTTCCTCGGCACGTTCCGCCCAATATCCCTCAGGATCTTCCATGGATCGCTTATAAATCGATTTGTATTCCTCAAAACTTCCGATGGCGGCTCTCTCCCGTCCATCGACTGGTGGGTCGAAAACTCTGGCTTCTCCTAACAAGCTTATGATTTTGTCATCACTAGAACTCATAATTATACTCTCCAGTCTAATTCGTAATTTTCAGGTCCATGGAAAAGCAAGGCACCAATCCTGCGTAAAACCAGGCCCTCCCGTAACTTGATAATAGCTTTACACACCTCTCGATCAATGAACTATCTGATCGAAATCAGTCCTACCATACTTCTTAATTTAAGACACCAATAAAATAAGAACCAGTTAGCTTTGCCATCAATCTTACTTATATTAGCATTTGCTTTTTCCCTTTTCTTTCTCCCTGAAAGCCAGTATTGATATTCTTATCTTTTCGTAATGCTAGCTAGCTCACCTGACAACGTCTCAGACGTAAAACAGACACACCAATGCGATATCTTTAAATAATGCAGCAGACACTTGAACAAAAAGTAACTACCTTACTCCTGGATAATCAGAGCAAAAACACAATTTACAAAACACTGGTTTCCGACTCAAACAAACACGAGCTAATCAATGTACTCAATTGTCAGCCAACGTCTCGTCGGAAACGAAGAACATTTACATTCACCCTGTTCCTGACCATTCTTCTTCTGATCTTGACCATAAAGCAATGTTTTTTCATGTATTTTCATGAGACTGCGCCTATTTCTTTACTCTTGGGTGCAATAGTTCCAATTATTCATATTTATATTATACGCGCGCTGATACGCAGTCGTCGCATGGCCTACCAGATACTGCCTTTATTGTCAGTGCTGGCACTATTTCGGCAGGAAAACAGGGTTGTCCCGGATATGTACATATATATAACCATGGCTGTAGTCTCCGGAATTCTATATCTGTACCTCTTTCCGAAGAGCCAGGACATAGACTTCCCCGCACTTTAAGAAAGTATTTTATTCATATCGAGGAATCACAATGGAAGACGAACAAATTGACGCCATGTCAAAACTCCTAAAATCAATGTCCCATCCAATACGCTTGAAAATTCTCTGCCTCCTGCGAGATCAGGAACTGTCCGTGGGTGATATCAGGGAACAAGTTAAAACAACTAACGCCAATGTTTCTCAACACTTGAATATTCTACGCAGCCAAGGGATTATTAACTTCAGAAAGGATGCAAATTTCATTTACAACCGCATCCATGATCCACGTATTGTTGAACTGATGGGAAAGATGCAGTCACTGTTCTGCCCGGAAACGAAATAAGACAAAGACTTCTCTGGACCATTCACAGAATCAAAAAACTTATGAGCAAAAAAATATACTTCTTGCCGTCCTTATTTCCACCCTCGTTGGACAATTGGCATGGGCCGGAAGAGCGCCTATAAAAGCCGTCGCTACTGCCCCCTACGCTTCCGCTCTTGTTCTTAATGCAGACACTGGCGAGACGCTCTTTTCACGAAATATTGACATCCCTGTTTATCCAGCAAGCACCTTGAAGCTTATGGTTTTACTGGTTATCCTTGACCGTGTCGACCAGGGAGTCTTGAAACTTGACGAAATGGTACAAGTCACTACGGAAGCATACAAAATGGGTGGTTCTCAGGTGTACCTTGACCCCAAGGAACAATTTTCCATCGACGAATTACTCTACGCCCTAATGATCCAGTCAGCAAATGATGCAGCTGTTGCCCTTGCCAGCCATGTGGCAGGGAGTACAGAAGCTTTCGTTACTCTTATGAATGCAAAGGCTGAAGAGCTGGGCATGAACAATACACGTTTTCATTCCGTTCATGGACTGCCACCGTCAAAAGGACAAAAAGTTGATGTAAGCACTGCCAGGGATTTTGGAATCCTCTGCCGTCACTTAAGTAGTCGGCCAGAAGTGTTCAAATATACTTCAACCAAAACCAGAGACTTCCGAAACGGTGCGTTTATCATGCGTACCCACAATCACCTCCTCAAAGAAGTGTCAGGTTGTGACGGATTTAAAACAGGGTATTTCACCAAGGCAGGGTTTTCAATTGCTGCCACTGCCAAAAGAAATGGTGTACGAATAATAACAGTAGTCATGGGCAGTAAAAGCCGCAAAGTTCGGGATGCAACAGCAAAAAAACTGCTGAACATGGCCTTTGCTAAAATTTCTCCACAGCAGGAACTTGCTGCGCAAGCAGTACTAGAGAAGGATTCCCCTCACCAAAGCAAGAAGAAAGCAGCTAACTCCACCTTTTTTTCTCCAATTTCAGAAACGACACAGAATTCTGGGGAGAGCCCCCCCCCACTGGAGACTCGGGATGGATGAAATTCTTTGCAGGAATAGTTGTGGGATTTTTGCTTTACGCGATATTACATCGCCTCTTCCGAAAAAGAACACGACAAAGCAATAAATGGCAGAACAGAAAAATATGACTGAAGCATTTCCAGACTTGCCAGATTGAACAAGCATCACTATTATTTCGTGAAATGGTTGTCAAACAAAAATAGCCTAAACCCGATTAGTACCACCACCAAGTTTCTTTCACAAAAAATACGAAAACAAAACCACAATGCATTTCAACCTTTTTTTATAACCATATTTTCAGAGGACTATCCTATGATCGTTACAGACTGGATTCATACCATAGCAGGTTTTTTCATCCTGCTTACCATCGCCCTTGGGGTCGACTGCGGAAACAACCCACTTTTTGTTCATCAATACTGGCTTTTAGGCACTGCATTTATCGGCCTGAATTTGTTTCAGTTCGGCATTACCAAGTTCTGTCCGCTGGGGATGATACTGAAAGTACTCGGAGTACCAGTCTGTAGGCACACCAACAATTAAGACTTAGAACCGCACCACATGCTTCCATCCTCTGCGCCACTACCTTTCAAAATTGTATTGCTTACAAAAACAAAACCTGACAAGGTAGTGGCACTCTTACCATTAGTTCCCCCTGAGCCCTAGTTCCTGAAGAAATCCAGAACTAGCCGAGGTGCCGTCAAACCGGGACAAGTACTCTTCGATCACCCCATCTTTGCCCCACAGGATAACTGCCAGCAGCATTCAGTATGTGGGCAACTTTTTTCTTTCTTGAAACAGACTCTGTTTCCTTCCTTTTCCTGGATCATACAGACAAGCTTAACGAGCTTAATCCCTTTTCCATCAATTCCGATTTCAGCAGCTTTTTTTCTTGCGTACGCGGCCAGAGAAGGTCCCTTCAATAACTTCATGCTCTTCACCTCATTAGTCATCATTAACTCCTTGTAGTGCTTTTAAAAGTTTTCTTTTCAAAAACGGGAAAACGACTTTTCTTACAGGCTCACACCAATGTCCCCTCATATTGAAAAACCATCGTATTCAATCGTAACAAAAGGAGAGGCAACATACCACACCTCATTGCTGACATAGTATTAGATCGGCAATATGTGTATTTCTTCATGAGTTACATGAATACCACTCAGCACCTGTCCACTACGTCCATCCACAGAAATAAAATCACCGAACTTGATAACAGCTGCACCAAGTTCACAATACTGACGGTTTTCATAGACTTTCAAATGTTTGCAACCCACGATACAGGTTTTGTCGAGCCGCACCGCCACAACAGAGGCATGGGAGGTCTGCCCCCCCCTAGAAGTAAGCAGGCCCTCGGCCATATCTATCACTTTGATGTCTTCAGGAACGGTGTCCGAGCGGATAAGAATCAATGGAGTATCACGGTCAGTGCGTCTCAACTCCCGAATATTTTCTTCAGTAAAGACCGCACGACCGGAAAGGGCTGAGCCTGAGACACCAATTCCCTTACCAAGACATGCTGTTGCCAAAGCTTCGGCATCTGTGAAAACTTGAAATCGTTCCTGCTGTTTAATGGTGATCATATCGCGGGTTTGCAACAGATACAAATGACTGGCATCAGGCCCTTCAAAGGTAAACTCAATCTCCTGTGGATTCCAACGTTTTTCGTAAACGAGTTCCCTTGAAATACTAAGCAACTCCTGGTAAATATCAGGATACCTCACTTCAAGGGATCTATCCACTGCCCGACCATCAAGTTCAGCCTGTTCCACAGAAATCGGATAACTGGTAACCAAGCCAGATACTATATCTTCTCCCTGATCGCCATAGGCATAATCCCCCCAAAGAGCAACACGCTGCACCTTTCTATAGGGGTGTGCAGTAAAAAGTACGCCAGATCCGGATGACTGGCTTTTATTTCCATATACCATGGCCTGAACAATTACCGCCGTTCCCCATGAGTCTGACACATCCATAATTTTCCTGTAATCCGAAGCCTTATCCGTTTCCCAGGAATCAAACACCATTTCAATCGCCGTCACCAGCTGCAGCCAGGGGTCGTCAGGAATACCAAGCCCCTTATTCCGAGTTAACTTCTGGTAATCAAGTGCCAGTTCCTTCATTTGCTCAGGAGAGAACTGTCCTTTCAACCTGACATTGTGCCGTTCTTTCGCATTATTCATAAGGTCCTGAAACTCATCTCTTGTCACACCTGAAGTCATGCCCCACGATTGCAGAAAACGCCGATAGTTATCCCAGGCCAGATAGGAGTCACCATATATTCGTGCTGCCTCCTCAATTAACTCCTCATTTGTACCAACGTTATGCATCGTAGCCATCATTCCAGGCATGGAAACTGCGGCACCACTTCGGACAGAAAGCAATAGAGGATCTTTGGTATCGGCAAAGTTTCTTCCTGTAAGCTCCTCAAGCTCGGTTAAAGACTTCCGAACACGATGCATAAACTCTTCACGCGCCTTGTCAAAGCCATACACGACTTCACGGCAGCGAAAGACTTCCGTGGTGATAATAAATGCAGGTGGTATTGCTTTCTTGTCATCACAGAGTGTCACAAGGTTATAGCCTTTGTTCCCAAGATGAATCAAATCATGGGTATAAGGGTTGCTCTTGTGGAGTAAAGAAATGGCACGTTCAGGATTATAAGTCATGAGTAAATCTAGGCGCTTCTCTTCAAGAATGTCCTTTTGGCTTTCAAGGGTACCTATGATCCTTGTGATAAAGTTATCAAGATGCTGTAAACCAAAAGTGCTGGCAATCAAATCTCTTAAAAAAGCCTCGGAAAGACTATGGATGGAGTTGGTTGTGTCCTCATCCCTCCAAAGAGATCTATAATTTGTAAGGAGATTACTGGCACCTATCTGAGGAATGATAATACTAAGATTATTCTGATGAATATTGGTGTAATAGGAATAAATGACATCTTTAACTCCCTCTGACAGCCCACGAAAAATATCAAGATACTGGGTATAAGAAAATCTCCTGATATCAAGGGAACTTGTAAGCAGAGAGATATATGTTTCAAGCCGTCTGGATGTAATACCATCCACCTGAAGAGCACGTAAATACAACTTCAAACACTTGACGATACTATAGAATGTAGCCTGGGTGATAAAAGATAAACTTATTGTTTCCGGAAGTTTTTCCAGAAAGATATTGGTCAGGTTTTCCAGACGAAAACTCAAAGAAAGACTGTCAAATTTCTTTTCCCTGTATTTTCCGTATACCGAGGGGATATCGACGGCGATATGACGTTTGTAATATATATCCTCCCTCGCTTCAAATTTTTCAGGGGAAAGGATCGTCTCCTTCAACCCTTCCAAGGCGTGAAGCAGTGCTTCAATACACTCGATTGTATCACATTGCTCTAAAGTTTGAAGAAGGTCTTCCATTTCAGGAAAACCCTCTTGAGCGGCCTGTTCAAGTTCTGTTCGTAGTTCCTGGAACCCCAGGTTGTATTTCTGGTTCAATAATTGGAACATATGCACCAACAGATCAAAGCGTCGCAATTCCGACGGGGGAAGATCGGATTGAAGAGAGAGATACTCCCGTCGTTCGTCACGACTCCAGGATAAAAGATCGTCTGGACTGGAAAATTCTAATTGTTCGTAAATACGATTTAGCAGTATATTCTGATCATCAATAAAAATACCTTTTGCTTCAACTTCGGAATACACTTCATCAGGGAGAAAAGACCGGAGACCTTCCTTCTTTTTAGTCAGCCAGAAGACAAAAATGGCTTTAATGAACCCGACAATCAGGTTGGAGCTCTCCACATGACTCTGTTTACGAAGAAAATGAATCAGCAGGTCATGCCGTTTATGAATTTCATCAAGTTCTGTTGAGACTTCCCTCAAGTCCCCCTCTGCCCCAATCTCGTTAAAAAAAACAGGCATGAGTTTGGTAAACTGTTTTGCCAGGTTATATATGGGTTCAATAGGATGGTTGAGCAGATTGGTAATGTCCCGCTGAAAAAGATCCGTGTCCTTAACACAGGTACCAGAGAGTTTAATATTAATAATGAGTGCAGAAAAAAGAGTGCCACACCATTTAGGTTCCTGCATTATAAGATTGAGCCAAACCCGGATATTGGCCAGATGGGCAGGATTGGTAAGAGGTTGCCAGTCTTCATCAACACCCATCACATTAGCATACTGAAAGCCAAACCGAACTGCCTGCCAGAGAAAAGTCTCCACCATTCTGGCATTCTTACGCTTAAAAACTTCCCCTCCAAGTACTTGAATACACTGTAACGACGTATGAGGATACCTTCGTACATTCGCCCGAAGCAACTGAAATGCCGTAAGAAGAAACTCCTCAATTTCTTCAAATTTCTGGAGACGAATCAACTGAACCAGAGATCGGTTAATTTCACGCAGAGTCTCTTCATGAATCAAATATAAACCCTTGGTGTCCATGATCCGAAAAAGAAACAGCAGCTTTTGATTCTCAGCAAATCGATTTAAGGGCAGGCCCTGTTCACTGGATGCTCCAAGTTTATTCCCGTCCGCATCAGCTAATCTTGCAGGAATCTCTTTATAGAACCGAACAATATCAACATGGGCCGGCAAAACCAAAATATCGCGCAAAGCTGCTACAGGATCTTTCCCTATATCAATAGATTTTACTGCAATATCATGCTTTTTCATGGACTCGTGAGAGATCGACGCGAATAACTTCCCGGAATGGAAACCTTCGCACAACACTCCACAATGATCGATAAACCAGAGAAGAGGGTCTTCTTCATTCAGCCAATAACTATAATTTTTCTTAAGGATCGCTTGCATGAGTTTTACCATCGGGCCATACTCAAACGCAGTAGCACCCTTATCCACAAAAGCAAGCAGAGAAGCGGCCAACTTCTTCATCGGATGCTGTCCCTGGACAATACGCAGCATGATGGGACTCTCTCCATCATCAAGCTCAAGGAGTCTTTCAAAATAATTATTCAGTGCCGATTGGTAGCGATAAAGGTCTTCAACAGAAAAGAGATCGACCATTTTTGCGACCCAAGCGACCTGGGACTCAATGATTTGGGAAAGTAGCTTGCTGTTTTTTTCACAGTCTTTCATAGCATCGATGAAAAGCTCTGCAAAAAGGGTAAATGCCTCTGGCCCCTTTTCGTGCCGCTTATAGTAGCTACTGTTTTTTAAAACGAAACTGCGAAGCTGAGGAATCAGAATGCTCCAGTTCCTATAGGGATGACAAATCTCATAAAGGAGATCCTCAAGGGTATTGTGCAAGCCTTTATACCGAATAACAACATCGAGCAAGAGAAGAAGCTTCTTTTCAATAATTACTTCTTCTGCTGTTTCCAGAAGATTGGCCGCTAATGCATCAGACTCAAGAGGTAATGTTTTTTTTGTCATCATTCCATAGTTGGTTATAAAGGCAGAGGAAGCTTCTTTTGTTTTGGAGTGTAAGTATTGTTCTGTATAATGCACAACAGCCAGCAACCTGAAGATTCGCTGGCTGTTTTATCGCTCGTCGCTTTTACAAGCTCTTATTCGCCTCCATATGAAGGATCAAATCAACCATTCGGTTTGAATACCCCCATTCATTATCATACCAACTCATCACTTTTACTGTGGTTCCGATTACCTTGGTTGATTGTCCATCGATAATTGAGGAATGTGAGTTTCCCTGAAAATCCACGGATACCAATGGCAGGTCAGTATAGCCTAGATAACGATTACTGGCATCTTTCAGAGCCTCGTTCACCTCAGGAACAGATGTCGCCTGTTCAACTTCCATCACAGCATCCACAAGTGAGACATTCGGGGTAGGTACCCGCACTGCAAGGCCGTCGAATTTTCCTTTCAACCCTGGGATAACAAGTGCAACAGCGGCTGCAGCGCCAGTGCTGGTAGGAATCATGGACATTGCTGCAGCTCGTGCTCTGCGCAGATCAGAATGCGGAAAATCAAGCAATCGCTGATCGCCGGTGTAAGCATGAACGGTGGTCATCAACCCATGTTTAATTCCAAAATTATCCAAAATGACTTTAGCAAATGGAGCCAGGCAATTCGTGGTACAGGAAGCGTTGGAAACAATATGATGTATCGTGGGATCATATTCATCTTCGTTTACCCCCATCACAAACGTTTTAATATCTCCTTTGGCCGGAGCAGAAATCACTACCTTGCTGGCTCCTGCGCTGATATGTTTCTGTGCAGCGTCTCTATCTCTAAAGATACCTGTACATTCTGCAACATATTCCACACCAAGTTCACCCCACGGGATATCAGCAGGATTTCTATGGCTACTTACCGGGATATGCTTTCCATTTACTGTAATCCCATGTTCATCACTTTCCACATCAAGATCATAGATACCCATTACAGAGTCATACTTTAAAAGGTGGGCAAGGGTTGCATTTTCAGTCAGATCATTGATCGCCGCAATTTCAACTTCTGTAAACGCGGGATCTTTTATTAAAGCCCTAAAAATACTTCTGCCGATACGACCAAAACCATTGATTCCTACTTTAATTGTCATTCCCTGTCTCCATGTGAACAATTTAAACTTCTTTACTTCATGTCAGTATTCATTTTATTGTAATAAAATCGCCATCAACAACCTGCCAAATTATTTTATCTTGCAATTTTCTCCTGTTTTGCCTGTGTATATAACTTTAAATATTCCTTACTTACCGTGTCCCACGTGTAATGTTCGTGGATCATCTCCACAGCCTGACGCTGCATTACCCGTATCGCTTCCGGATTTGTAGCATACAAGTGCAGGGCACGTTCAATTGTTTCCGATAAAGCCGCAGAACTCTGTCTTTCATAAGAGAATCCCGTTCGGCCATCCACCACCTTGACCAGCCCACCGACAGCATGAACAATGGGTAAATTTCCAAAAAGCTGTGCCATAAAATCAGTCAGACCACAAGGCTCATATTGGGAAGGAATCACAAAAAAATCACCTGCTGCATATACTTTATTCGCAAGGATTGTGTCAAACCCGCGAAGGACACAGATGCGTCCCCTGTTGACAGGATGTTCTGCCAGTTGCACCAAAGCCTCTTCGTCATATTTATCACCGGTTCCCAACAACAAAAAACGAAAATCGGTTCGTTCGACCAGGAGTTTCCTTAACGCAGAGATCAAAACAGAGACCCCTTTTTGAGTGCTGAGTCGTCCGATAAAGGTAACAAGGGGTGCGGAAGGGTCAGGATCCAAAACTCCCGACTGAAGCACCCCGGGCAATGGTTCTTCTCGCACCAATCGTTCCAGTAACTCTTTTTTACACTGTTGTTTTCCGGTGAGTGCTTCGTCACCCATTGGGTCAAAACCTGCCGCGATGTGTACTCTTTCAGGATCTTTTGCTGAAAAAGCTTCGGGATCAATACCGTTCGTTATCCCCTCAAGCACTATGTGTCTATTTAACAATTCATGGCCAAGCCAACCAGTGAGATGGTCATCAACAGTTTCTCGCAACTCCCTCGCATAATTTTCGCTCACCGTATTCATCACAGCATAGTTGGCGCCAGCTAGAAATGGATCAAATTTTCCATCCAAGAGTGCCTGGTAAACCAGCGATAGAGACAGGCCGGTAATTGCCTGAGCAAAGGTCAAATCAACGATTTCCTGATGATAGCCCAGCCCTGCGTTATGGACTGTAATGACACATCCAGTATTACGGAAATAATGACGCAATCCGGGTTGTTCAGCAATCATTGCAGGAAGCACAGCAGTATGCCCATCGTGGCAATGAATGACATCAGGTTGCGCTTTAAGAAGTATCATCAAAGCAATGGCAGCCTTTTGCAGGAGAATGTTCATGGCAAAGAAATCGACATGCCCTTCCCCAGCTTTCTTCCAGATGGCATCACCCTCCTCCGCTGCGGTATATGTGTATACGTTTAATTTCTCGCGAAAACGGGAAGAGTCGATAAGGTACAGAGTGACACCTCCCTGCTTTTTCACCCAGACTGTGACTGCTTCCAGCCGTCTCTCTTCAGGGTAATCCAGGTCAACCTCGAACTGAAGTATTTTGTCTGTCCACAGTGGATCGGCCATATACGAGAATCCCAACTGTTCCGGATCCATAAACCCATAACAGGGCAGCACAACATGTACAGTTCGTTTTGACTGGCGAGCCAGGGTTACTGAGAGCTGGGCAACCACATCTTTTACGCCACCAGCCCCGGCCAGATTTCCGTATTCACGGCTAAGCATCCAAATGTCATGGATGAATGTCTCTTGTTTTTCCATTTTTCACTCCATGGGAAAAGCGATACTCATGTGCCGCAATAAATGATCAACCAAGGTCAATCGTACCATTGCTTCACAGACAGGAATAATACGAGGTATGGCAGAGATATCATGCCGCCCTCCCACCTGAATAGTCACAGTTTCGTTTTCCAGGTTAACACTCTGCTGTTTTTTTGAAATAGATGGTATGGGCTTTACCGCAACACGAATAACAATCTCATTTCCATTTGATATTCCAGCAAGAATACCTCCTGCATTATTACTGGCAAATCCAACAGGCGTTATTTCATCGTTATTCTCAGACCCAAGCATATCAGCCACCTTAAACCCGGCTCCAAATTCAACTCCCCTGACTGCTCCAATAGACATCAATCCATGAGCAAGCTCCGCCTCAAGCTTATCAAAGACCGGCTCACCCAAGCCAGCAGGGCAATCGGCGACGATCTCCACAATACCACCAACAGTATCTCCCTGCCTTCGAACTTCTCTGACCCGCTCCTCCATTCTTTCCGCTGCATCCGCATCTGGACAAAAAAAGCGATTTGCCCCTATCATTTCCAAATTCTTTTCACGGATACCTACGCCTCCAAGTGCAACAGTATAAGCCAATACATCAATTCCAGCCTGGTCAAGAACCTGTTTGGCTACAGCCCCCGCTGCCACACGTGCAGCTGTTTCTCTCGCTGAAGCACGCCCCCCCCCACGATGATCCCGGATACCATACTTAGCAAGGTAACTAATATCACCATGTCCGGGGCGGAATACTTCACGCAAATTGTCGTAGGACTTCGAATGAGCGTCCTTGTTATAAATCGCAAGAGATATTGGAGTACCGGTACTGCGTGGAAAATCTTCTCCGGGAGGAGTAAAAGTACCGGATAGAATCTCAAGCCTATCCGGCTCTTTTCGAGGACTGGAAGCTCCCCCCTGCCCTGGCCGACGTTTGTCCATCTCAGCCTGTAGCAGCTCAGGATCAAGCACAATTCCTGGAGGACAGCCATCAATAACCGCACCGATTCCAGTCCCGTGTGATTCGCCCCAAGTACTTACCCGAAAGGCCTTGCCGAAGGTATTCCCTGCCATATTTTTTTATTCTCCGCCTGTTGTATCGCACATTTGCACGATAGCTTGTACAGCTTCATCAACAGTCATCTGAGCACTGTCAATAATACAATCTGCTGTCTCCCCATACAAAGGGGCTCGTTCTTCCAGGACACTTTCAAGTTCCTGACAAATTTCCTTTCCAGTGAGACTCGGTCTCTGCTCTGCGGATATCTGATCAGTTCTTATACGCTCGCGTAGAGTCTCAGCATCTGCCGTCAACCATACCACCACCCCCTGCTGTTTCACCCCACTCCATACATCACGGTGTAAGATTGCCCCACCTCCTGTGGCAACGACGCAGGATCTCTCTGTGGAAAGTTGAAGAAGTACTCGTCTTTCGTAAGCTCTAAATACCTGCCAACCTTCATGATGGACAATCTCTGCCACTGAGCAACCACAGGCATCAACAACCAGGGAGTCTGTATCAAAAAAAGTATACCCCAGTCTGCGTGCCAGTTGCACACCAACACAGGATTTTCCCACCGCTCGACCACCGATGAGAAATACATTTTTTTCATAAAAAAATTCCGTTAATTACTATAATATGCGTTAAGATAAAACTGTGTCAAAATAAGATCAAGAGCGATCTTGAAATAAAATCCTGTAATTTTTCTTTCATTTAGTACTATATACAAAATTATCGAACTCGTGTGTAAAAAAAATAACCAACAATGACTCGGGAAAACCTATGGAATTTAAAGATTACTACACAAGTCTTGGCATTGATCGCAACGCGACCCAAGATGAAGTAAAGCGGGCATATAGAAAACTTGCCCGAAAATTTCATCCTGACATCAATAAAGAAGAAGATGCAGAACAACGGTTTAAGGAAATTGGCGAAGCCTACGAAGTACTCCAAGACACTGAAAAACGTGCTGCCTACGATAAATTTGGCGAGAACTGGCAAGCCGGCCAGGACTTTGAGCCGCCACCAAACTGGGATAGCGGTTTTGAGTTCAATGGTGGCGGTTACACCGAAACTGATTCCTCTCAATTCAGTGACTTTTTTGAATCTCTTTTCGGTGCACGTGAGAGAACAGGGGCTCAAGGACCATTTACCGGTCAGCACACTCGTTATTCCGGTAAAGGGCAGGATCTCCACGCTAAAATTGTGATCACCCTGGAAGACAGCTATCACGGACGAAAGCAGTCTCTTACTTTACAACGCCCCACCGTTAATGAGTCCGGCCATGTTTTTACCCGTCCCCATACATTGCAGGTTTCTATCCCCAAGGGAATTACTGAGGGGCAACAGATCAGACTGGCCGGACAGGGTGCTGAAGGAATAGGGGGCGGCACCAATGGAGACCTCTTCCTTGAGGTAGCATTTGCTAAACACCCCTATTTTGTCCCTGAAAACCGTGACATCACCCTCACTCTACCTATTTCCCCCTGGGAGGCTGCTCTTGGTGCCACAGTAGCTGTTCCCACACTTGGTGGAACCGTGGAACTGAAAATCCCGCCTAATTCACAGACAGGGAAGAAACTGCGCCTGAAAGGCAGAGGACTCTCTTCTGCAAAAATGTCTGGAGATCAGTATGTAATCCTTGCCATAATGGTTCCCGCTCCAGCTAACAACCAGGATAGAGAACTCTACAACACCATGAAAAAAGCTATGCCCTTTAACCCCCGTAGCCACCTGGGAGTATGACAATGATACCTAAAATCCAACACACAACTTTTGACGAGAACGGGCAATATAGTCTCCACGAGCTGTGCCAGCTTTGTAGAGTTCACGCTCAGTTCATTCAGGATCTGATCGACGAAGGAATACTATCACCGCAGGGAAAGACTCCTGTAGAGTGGCGGTTTGCAGCGATTGAAATCAAACGAATACAAGTGTCCATACGCCTCCAGGAAGATTTGCGGATAAACCTTCCTGGTACGGCACTTGCTCTTCAACTTCTTGATGAAATTGAGCAGCTCCGGCAAAGCAAGTCTAACCTGGAGCGCCTTTATTCCCTGAACAACAGGGAATAGTACTATATCAGCAGCGCTAGCGTGCTCCTTTGCAGATAAGCCCGTGAAACGGTTGGAGCCCCTTGTTTAAAACAATTGACAAAACAGAGCGTGTGACTATTCTTGCCAAAGAATTGTTGCTATTTTTGCAAAAACTGTAATAAGCCAAACGCTCAACGATATCATCCTCTGCAAAACGTGCATTTCACCCAACATTTTTGCACTAGCACAATGTTATCACAACAAAACTAAATAATACGAAGCAAACCAACTGTTGTTACGCTTCCATTATTACTCGCACTAACGTATCTTAGGAGACTACTATGAAAAGCCATTTTTCCATCCCTGTTGCTATTTTCAGCCTTACACTTCTTCTCTCCTCCTGTGCCGGGGGGCCCAATAAGGCGGGTATGGGTGCTGCCAGTGGTGCAGCTGGAGGAGCAATCATTGGACAGGCCATTGGTCACAATACAGAAGCGACGCTGATTGGTGCTGCTGTGGGAACCATGCTTGGTTATATAGTTGGCAATGAAATGGACAAATACGATAAGGAACAGCTCAATCATGTGTATGAGCGTGGAGTGTCCGGCCAAAGCAATTCCTGGCGTAACCCCGACAACGGCAACCAATATCGGGTAACGCCTCGACCGGCATACTCTGATCCAGTAACCAGTCGACCATGCCGACAGGCTGAAATAGTAGCTGTGATCGATGGAAAATCAGAACGAACCTATACCACAGCATGTCGTGACCGACATGGCAACTGGCAACTTAAAAATTAACATGCTCAAAGGAATCTTTACTCTTCCCACGACCCAGCATATGCAGCTTATTGACATAACCAGCAAAGTGCAAAGCCAGGTGTCGCAAACAGGGGTGGAAGAAGGTGTGTGTTATCTTTTCAATCCACATACAACTGCCGGCTTAACTATAAATGAAGGAGCCGATCCTGATGTACGAGCCGATATCGTTAACGGGTTAAAAGAAATAGTACCATTAAACTATCCATTCAAGCACATGGAGGGAAATTCCCCTTCACACCTCATGGCCTCTTTAATGGGAGCATCGCTCACCGTTTTTGTAAGCAGCAACATGTTGCAACTAGGCACCTGGCAAAGCATCTATTTTTGTGAATTTGATGGCCCCAGGTCCAGGAAAATTCACTGGCAGCTTCTGTCCATCAACTAATTTTTCTCTCTCCGCTGAATCATGAATAACAGCCCGCAACAGATGTGTTTTGGTCTCAACCTTGAACTTGATCGTGAGTCCATCCGCTGTTTTTTACAGCTAATGGGGAATATTGAGCTAACCGATACCCTGGCCAACCGTTTATCCTGTGAAGAGATCCAGGAAATTGTCCATTTTTTCACAGGAGTTCTCAAGAACAACCTAAACGAAGATGAATACCATAAGCTGTTCCTCCTTGAACAATCTCCTCACCCATCCAAACACTTAACCAAAATGTAAAAATATGGCACATGACATCCTTTATGATTTACGGAGCTTCATTGAACTTCTGCGCCAAGAGAATCAGCTCCTTGTTATTAATGAAAAAGTAGACCCTTATCTTGAGATCGCCGAAATCCATCGAAGAGTAATTGAACGCCAGGGCCCGGCTCTACTGTTTACCAATGTTAAGGGAAGTACTTTTCCAGTAGTCACAAATCTATTCGGAACCGCAAAAAGGTTGGAACTAGCCTTTGGCTCAAAGCCACAAAAATTTGTTCGGGATCTGGTCAACCTCACCGAGTCAATTATGCCGCTCAACGTAAAAAAACTCTGGGACAACCGAAACCTGCTGCTGGACGGACTCAAAATCGGTCTTAAAAATAATAGTCAGGGTCCCATTCTTGAAAACTGCCAGTCTCCGACCCGACTGGGCAGTTTACCCATGCTCACTTCATGGCACAGTGACGGTGGTGCTTTTGTAACACTTCCACTTGTGTACACAGAACACCCGGGTGGAAAAGGACACAACCTCGGCATGTACCGAATCCAGCGTCACAATGGGACATCCACCGGTATTCATTGGCAAATCCATAAAGGTGGAGGTTACCACTACCATGAAGCAGAAAAACGCAACCAGCCCTTGCCGATGACGCTTTATATTGGCGGGCCACCTGCGCTCATGCTTGCAGCCATTGCCCCGCTGCCTGAAGATATCCCGGAATTGATGCTGACCTCACTGTTACTGGGTAAAAAACTGGAGATGACCACCGACCCCAAGGGCGGTCACAACCTGGTTGCCAATGCTGAATTTGCAATTAAAGGCATTGTCCCCCCTCACCTCCGGAAGCCAGAAGGTCCGTTTGGTGACCATTACGGATACAACTCCCTCCAGCACGACTACCCGGTTTTTCAGGCTTCTCACCTCTATCACCGCAACAATGCCATTTACCCTGCTACGATAGTTGGTCGTCCCAGACAGGAGGACTTTTTTATTGGAGATTTTTTACAGGATCTTCTCTCACCGCTGTTCCCACTTGTTATGAAGGGCGTTCGTGAACTCAAGACCTTCGGTGAAACTGGGTTTCACTGTCTGGCCGCTGCACGTGTTGCAGACCGCTACCCTCGGGAGGCCTTTGGTTGCGGACTGAGAGTCCTCGGAGAAGGGCAACTCTCACTCACTAAATTCCTTATACTCACCGATGGCGATATAGATATCACCGACTTCCCGAAACTCTGGACGCATGTGATGGAGCGTATTCAGTGGGATAGAGACCTCTTTGTTTTTGCAAATGTTTCACAGGACACACTCGATTACACCGGCCCATCAGTAAATAAAGGATCAAAAGCAATGATGATGGGACTTGGGAAAGACAAGATACGAGAACTCCCAACTGAATTTTCGGGAAACCTACCTCCTCATTGTACAAAGATCGCTGCCTTCCTCCCTGGAACTCTGGTTATAGAATGTGATGGCTATGAGTCCACTCCAGAGCTCGCGAAAATCATCGCTAAAGAGCCGAATCTAAATACTTGGCCTGCAATACTACTTGTTGACAATTGCGCTGAAGCAACAAGTTCTGTCCAGGAATTCCTCTGGACTTTCTTCACACGATTTGAGCCTGCGGCTGATATTCATGGTTCTGACACCAATGTCCAACGATTCCATGTAGGACTCACCCCACCCATAGTATTTGATTGCCGTTTGAAGCCCTGGTATACAGATGTGCTAGAGGTTGATGAAGCCACACGCAAACTAGTGGATTCACGCCTGAGTAAACTTTTGCCCTCTCATCTGCATTAATTATGGAAAAACCCATTGGATTGCAAAAGTTTCTGGCTATGGCGGGCATTGCATCACGAAGAAAAGCCGAGGAATATATCAGTGCCGGACGTGTACAAGTAGATGGACAAGTCAGCACTGCAATGGGCCAGCTGATCGTACCAGAAAAACAGACCGTTCTTTTTGACAATAAAAAGGTGGAGGCAAAAGAACAGCTCATATACCTCCTTCTCAATAAACCAAAGGGATATGTAACCACACTTTCAGACCCACAGGGGCGCCCGATTGTAAGCACACTCTTACCTGGGATAAAAGAAAGGGTTTTCCCTGTTGGAAGGCTGGATATCGACACAACAGGTGCCCTTCTTCTCACCAATGATGGTGAACTAGCTCAAAGTATACTCCATCCCAAATATGAAGTTTTTAAAACTTATGAAGCAGAAGTGAAAGGAACACCATCAAAAGTAACTATAAATGCTCTTGAGCAAGGGATCCTGTTGGAAAAGAAAAAAACAGCCCCTGCAAAACTTACGATCAAACGTAGACACAAGGGATACAGTGTAGTACATATCAGAATCCATGAAGGGAGGAAACGTCAGGTTAAGAAAATGTTCCAGACAGTTGGCCATCCTGTCCTGGCCCTCAAACGTCTTGCATACGGCAACTTAGAGTTAAACAATCTAGCCATCGGGAAATTCAGGATTCTTTGCAAAAATGATATAAAAAAGATTTTCTCAAAAAAAAACCTTTACAATAAAAAAAATAGCTGATTAAATTTGACTAGTTATCGTATAAGATTTAAATCATAATAGCCCGATAGATTCATTATTGTTTCTGCCACCATAATAAAGGTTGGTTGGGCGACACTTACTACTTACATTTTTCATTATCTGAATACTGCACACAATCCTAGTATTCACTTAGACTATACAGGAGCCAGGCATGAATAAATCTGAATTAATTGAAGCCTTATCCCAGGATGTGAATATTCCTCACAGAGAGGCTGCCGCAATTACCAACACCATCATAGACACCATGACTGAAGCACTGGCCCAAGGAGACAGTATCGAAATCAGGGGATTCGGCAGCTTTGTTATTAAGGAATATGGCTCATACGAAGGGCGTAATCCCAAGACGGGTGAGAAAATTAAGGTAAAACCAAAGAAACTCCCTTTCTTTAAGGTTGGAAAAGATCTCCGGGAACAGGTGAACGCAAACAAATAGCTCCTTCTCTACTCCGCCGAAGAAACGATGCCTCCGACAAGATCATATATTTGTGCTTCGGTGATACGTACATTTACGATATCACCGGGGTTTGCAATTCCTTCATTTATATAGACACAACCATCTATATCTGGAGCCTGGTATACCGTTCTTCCCTCTAGCAACAAATCAGTTTCTTTACTCAAGCCTTCCACCAGCACCGGAAGGGTCTTGCCTATATATTTCTTTAATATCTTCTTGGAAATCCTTTCCTGTAGCTGTAAGATCCTCTGCTTCCGCTCCTGTTTTACTTCATTAGAACACTGATCATTGAAAAACTCCGACCCTGCACCCTCTTCATTCGTGTAAGAAAACACACCAACATGATCTATTTGGTACCGTGTCAAAAAACCTTCCATTTGTTGAATGTCAGCCTCAGTCTCCCCAGGAAATCCTACCATCATGGTGGTACGAAGAGCAATATCGGGAACTACAAGACGAATTTTTTCAATGAACGTGCATAAATCAGCATACCCGTAGCGACGATTCATCCGCCGAAGAACTGAATCTGAAACATGCTGGAAAGGGATATCCATATAAGGAAGAATTCGCTCTTCCTTCTGCACCAACTCATACAACTTGTCAGTTACTCCTGTGGGATAAAGGTACATAAGTCGCAACCATGGGATTCCAGTCTCGTGTATGATCCGAAAAAGAAGTTCGTGGAGATTATTATTAGACTGCTCCATATCATTCCCATAGGCTGTCAAATCCTGAGCAATAAGGGATATTTCCTTTACCCCTGTGGCCTCAAGGCGCTGCACCTCCACAACAATATCGGAGATCTCTCTTGATCGGAGTTTCCCCCTGATGGAGGGGATCATACAATAAGTACAGTGATTACTACACCCTTCTGTGATTTTAACCGAACTTCTGAAAAAGGGTGTTGTCAGTGTCCTTGGGAGCGACGAATCCATGAGAAAGGACTCCGGACAGTGATATTTTTCCTGCTGCTGTCCGGCTATCAACTTTTGCAAAAGGAGGGCTATATCTGCAACGCCTTCAGTACCAACAAAAAGATCTACCTCAGGTATGTCTCTGCTGAGCCCAGCCAGGTAGCGTTGCACAAGGCATCCTGTAACAACAAGACTCTTGGTACCTTCAGAGGACTCTTCTTTGTAACGAGCCATCTCAAGAATAACCTCTATCGCTTCTTCGACGGCAGGTTGAATAAAACCACAGGTATTTACAATAAGGACATCAGCTTCGGAAGGATCATCCTTATGCTCCCAATTATTCGCCAGTAGGATGCCTAGCATGACTTCAGAATCGACAAGGTTTTTAGCACACCCAAGACTGATAAGGTTAAAACTGGCCATTTTTAGCCCTCCTCGAAAGAACATATAGAAACAATACGGTGCAGCAATTGTTTGCAATGTGCTTTGCTTTTCCTTTTAAATACCTTTCCGTTAAACCCAGGTCGCCAGTCATCCTGCCAAAGTTCATCAGAAATAAGAAACACTGCGGCAAAATCCACCTCACGAAAAGTTGCAACCGCACAAAGCGCAGAGTATTCCATATCTACACACCTGATTTTGTGACGTTTAGCCAATCCCCTAAGCATCTTACGTGACTCTCTATAAGGCGCATCTGTCGACCAGAATGCTACAGCTTCTTCCAAGGTTAACTCACTCTGTAAAGAGGTCAGTAGTCGCTGGGATGGGTGCGTGACAGTATCAGTCGTATAGTATTTTGATGTCCCCTCCCCTGAAAAACCAAGGCCACCGGTCACGATGTCGCCAATGCATAAATTCGGCGAAACAGCTCCACACCACCCAGTCATAATAAGCTTTTCTGCACCAAGAATAATGAGCTTTTCAAGCACCATGGCTGCCATTGGAGCCCCAACTGCAGGACCTGCAATAAAAAAATCATTGCCAGGACTGACCACCAAGCCAGAATGAAAAAGAAAGCGTTGATCTCCGCCGCGGTCAAGAAGTAGCTGAAGTGCAATTCTCGCCTCAATAGGGTTCACATATAAAATACCAGACGACGGAATAGTTTTTTCGCGTACCGCACGACTTGGATGGATAATGATGTCAGAATTCATTGTATCCTTTAAAATAGTAACTGTTCAGCAGCACTTCATCTGTGTTCGATCAGGCTTACTCACAGAGGACTACTCTAGTTCGCAAGCCTGCTTGAACACATATAAAGCACTGCTGAACAGTTACAGTTCGATGTTTTTGCTGATTTTGCAATTTCACCTGAATAATTACGAATTGAGATGGTTCAAACAACTATACCATCTGAGCTTACTTACTACCTGACCCGGCAAGTCGGAAAACATTCCGGATTTGCGGGATTTGGGGATTACATATCCGGATGGTAGGTTATACCGAGTGACGCCGGGGAGTTCAATCGTATTATGTTTTGATCTCTTGAAATAAACACCAGCACAACGATTGTTGCAAGATAGGGCAACATGGACAACAACTGCGCGGGAATTTCAACACCAAATCCCTGTACATGAAACTGGGCTATGGTGATGGCACCAAAAAGATAGGCTCCCAGCATTACCCGGGCAGGCCGCCAGGTCGCAAAAACTACCAGAGCCAGAGAAACCCAGCCTCGTCCGGCAACCATACCTTCCACCCACATGGGCGTATAGGCAACGGAAAGATAGGTCCCTCCCAGCCCTGCCATGGCTCCGCCAAACAGCACTGCCAGATACCTGATCCCTATCACATTATAGCCAAGTGCGTGGGCAGATTTGGGTGACTCCCCCACACCTCTTAACAAAAGTCCCGTTTTACTCTTGTACAAGAACCAGGAAACACCACCAAACAAAACAAGGGAGCAGTAAACAAGAATGTTATAGGAAAAGAAAAGCTGGCCGACAACGGGAAGATCACTCAGAAACGGGAGATGAATTTCAGGAACACCAGGCAGGCCAATACTTGTGTACTCAAGCCCCATAAAGGCACTCAGTCCCACGCCGAAGATGGTTAACGCAAGACCGCTTGCCACCTGATTTGCCATCAGAGTAAGCGTTAAAACAGCAAATATTCCTGCCATCAATCCCCCTGCGACCATCCCGCACAGTGCGGCAGCCAGAAGGCTTCCTGTCTTTGCCATAACAATAAATCCGGATACGGCGCCAACCAGCATCATCCCCTCGACACCAAGATTCAAGACACCCGACTTTTCGGTGACAAGTTCTCCAAGAGCCGCAAAAACAAATGGTGTCCCTGCAGCTACTGCCGCAACCAGTATGTGAATGAATAAATCAAAATCCACTATATTACCTCCCGATGTCGAGCATTTATGCGCAAACGGTAGTAAATAAGAAAATCCGTGGCAAGCAGATAAAAGAGCAGTAAGCCCTGAAAGACTCCGGTTACAGCAGATGGTAAATCAAGATTCATCTGCCCGGACTCCCCGCCCAGGTACAAAAGTGCCATGAGAAGACTTGAAAGAATGATCCCTCCCGGATGCAGTCTGCCAACAAAAGCAACAATGATTGCAGCATATCCATAGCCGGGTGAAACAGAGGGAAGGAGCTGCCCTATGGGCCCTGCTATTTCAAAAACACCTGCAATGCCTGCCGTCACCCCTCCTGCAAGTAATCCTGTCCAGATTAATTTCTTGTACTGGAACCCCGCATAGCTGGCTGCCTTCTGAGCAAGCCCCGCCACCTGGATCTGATATCCGGCAAAGCTTTTCATTAAGAATATCCAGCCAATAACAACACCTGCCAGTACCAGAAGAACCCCCAGGTGAAGACGGGTTCCTTCCATGAGAATGGGAAGCATGGCCGAATCGCCAAAAAGGATGGACTGCGGGAAACCATAGCCGTCCGGATCTTTCAATGGCCCATGCACAAGAAGAGCAAGGAGTAAAATTGCCACATAATTGAGCATAAGAGTAACAAGGGTCTCATTGGCGTTAAAAACTGTTTTTAAAAATGCCGGGATCGATGCCCACACACATCCCCCCAAAGCACCGGCAAGCACCATCAACGGCAACACAAAAAATCCGGTACTGTTATGAAATATAATTGCAATATAGCCACCAAAAAGGGCACCGATGGCAAGCTGTCCTTCCGCACCTATATTCCAGATACCTGCTCTGAAGCCAATGGAAAGCCCCGTACCAATCAACATGAGAGGTGCGGCCTTAATAAAGAGTTCACCGATACCGTAAAGATCGTTCACAGGCTCTATAAAGAACGCATGAAAAGCAGCGATTGGATTCTTACCAAGGAAAGTAAAAAGAATAACCCCGCTGACAAGCATAAGAAAAGCTGCAATCAGTGGCGATAAATACCGCATTGTTTTCGATGGTTCCGGACGTGGCTCTATTTTAACAAACATGGCTGGCCTCATTTTGTGCTGCTTCCATCCCTTCGGGTTCCACTTCTGCCGGGCCGCCAGGAAACATGCCACTCATCCATATCCCTATCTCTTCCTTACTGGTTTCATGCACATTTACAGAAGGTGACACCCGGCCTCCTGCAATAACAACCAATCGGTCACATATTTCAAATAGTTCGTCAAGTTCTTCGGACACCACAAGAACCGCCGACCCGTTACTTCGCAGATCAATCATGGCCTGACGAATCATATTTGCAGCACCGACATCAACTCCCCAGGTGGGTTGTGAGACAATCAGCAGTTTCGGATTTTGCTGAATTTCACGCCCAACAATATACTTCTGAATATTTCCGCCGGACAAACTGTTTACAGGATCATCTTTTGATCCACATTTCACCGTGAAATCCCTGATACACTGTTTTGCAAAATCCGCCGCTTTACCAAAGTCAAGCAGTCCTCTTTTCACCATCCCCTGTCGATGAGCTGTAAGAATTGCATTGCCGGTAAGTGACATTCCTGGTACCGCTCCCCTCCCCAACCGTTCCTCGGGAACAAAGCCCAGCCCCCGGTTGCGTCTTTCGTCGGGATTTAAGTTTCCGGCTGCTTCACCGCAAATTTGAATACTCTCTTTATCTGCGACGATATGCTCGCCACTGAGTGCGACAAGAAGTTCCTGCTGGCCATTTCCGGAAATACCGGCAATCCCAAGAATTTCCCCTCCCCTCACGGAAAAACTGACTTCCTTGAGTTCGGTGCCGAATTGATTGGACGAAACTTTTGATAAATTCTTCACCACCAGCCGTTTCTCACCATCAATACTCTCTTTTTCCCGGGCACAAACCGGAAGCTCTCTACCAATCATCATCTTCGCCAGGCTGCCTGCTGTTTCTTCGGCGGGAACCGCAATTCCCGTAACCCTGCCAGCCCGAATTATTGTGGCGCTGTGACACAGCTCCATGATTTCATCGAGTTTATGGCTGATATAGAGAATGGAACACCCCTCGGCTGCAAGACGACGCAGGGTTTCAAACATTTTTCGCACTGCCTGCGGTGTCAGAACGGATGTTGGTTCATCCATTATCAGCAGCGTGGGCTTCTGGAGAAGACACCTTATTATTTCAACCCGCTGGCGCAGTCCCACCGATAAGGAATGTACCTGACGGCCAGGATCAAGAGGCAAACCATATTCTTCTGAAACTTCCTTTATCCGCGCTGCCAACGTCTCCATGCTTTTATAATCATCTATGGCAAGAGCAATATTTTCGGTCACTGTCAAGGTCTCAAAGAGGGAAAAATGTTGAAAGACCATACCAATACCAAGTTTTCTTGCATGGGCAGGACTCTGGATACGAACCACCTCTCCGTCCCATACAATTTGCCCGTTATCCGGTTTCACCACACCATAAATGGCCTTCATCAAAGTACTTTTTCCGGCACCGTTTTCACCAAGAACTGCATGAATCTCTCCCGGAGCGATGGTCATATCGATGGAATCATTGGCGATGACCGAAGGGTAGATTTTCGTCATCCCCTTTAACTGAAGACGTGGAGGTTTACTCATTATTTTTTCTGACATACACACTTTTTCCATAAACGTAGGTACGGGAAACAGCTCTATCATCACCAAGAATGATGAGATTAAAAAACAATTCCTCTATACTTTCCATCTGTTCCACCCGTTTTTTCTGGAGGACTGTGGCCCTTGGATTCAGTACCACGAAATCCGCCTCCTTACCTACGGTAAAATTACCAATCAGATGATCGAGAGAAAGTGTTTCGGCTCCACCCAGCGTCGCCAGGTAAAAAGCCTCATAGGCTGACAGCGTTTCCTTTTGCAGTTGCAGTACTTTGTAGGCCTCGCTTAAGGTCTGAAACATATTAAAAGATGTGCCGCCCCCCACATCAGTAGCCATGCCAACGCGCACATTCTTTTTCCGGGCATGGTGCAGCCTGAACAAACCACTTCCAAGAAAAAGGTTGGACGTCGGACAAAAGGCGATGGCAGAGCCGGTATCCCGCAGACAGTCCCATTCCTCATCTTCCAGGTGTATACAGTGGGCGAAGACACTGCGTTTCCCGGTGAGCCCGTAATGATGATAGACGTCAAGATAGCTGGATCGCTCTGGAAAAAGTTCCTTCACCCACTCTACTTCATCAATGTTTTCAGAAAGATGGGTTTGCAGATAGGTATCTGGGAACTCCTTTTTCAAACTGGCGGCTATTGCAAGCTGTGCGGGTGTCGAAGTTGGCGCAAAGCGGGGAGTAACAGCATACAACAAACGGTCTTGTTTATGCCACTTTTCGATGAGTCTTTTGCTTTCGGTGTAGCTGCTCTCCGGACTGTCAAGCAGGTACGCCGGAGCATTCCTGTCCATGAGTACCTTTCCGGTAATGAGTCGCATATTCATTCCTGCCGCCGCAGTAAATAGAGCTTCCACCGATTCGGAATGGACAGTACAAAATGCCATTGCAGTGGTTGTTCCGTTCCGCAAAAGCTGATCCACAAAGAAGTCTGCCATTATATCGGCATATTCCCTGTCTTTATACTGTTTTTCAGCGGGGAAGGCATAATTGTCAAGCCACTCCAACAACTGCTCGCCGTAGGCTCCTATAATTTCAGCCTGCGGAAAATGGATATGAGTATCCACAAAGCCCGGTATAATCAGTTTGTCCGAATGGCTCTTGAGGGAGCAGTTTGCCGGGACTGTATGTTTGCCCTCTTCCCAACTGCCAAAATACTCTATATGCCCATTACGCACCAACAGCAGGCCATCGTCAAGGAACCGAACCTTTTCCTTAGTCTCTGCCAGGCAGCCGGCACCCTCTGCAATATCAAGGAACTGTCCTCTGAAGGCAGAAAAACCTGCATCAACAGACATCTTTTTTCCTGGCTGCTTCAACCGCATTTATAATCGTCTGATACCCTGTACACCGGCAAAGATTCCCTGCATGACCTTTTTTAATCTCTTCGCGAGAAAGCTCTTCTTTTCCTCTGTTTTTTTCGAGAAATGCAGTGGTGTTCATGATAAGACCTGGAGTACAAAAACCACACTGGACGGCCCCTTCTTGAACATAAGCATCCTGCACAGGTGAGAGTTTCCCATCTCTGCATTCACCTTCCGTAGTACGCACCGCTGCCCCGTTCACCCAGGTGGCAAGATAAAGACATGAGTCCACGGGGACGTCATTCACCAGCACTGTACAAGCTCCGCACTCCCCGACACCACACCCATGTTTTACGCTGGTGTAGCCAATTTCACGCAATAATTCCATCAGAGATTTCCGTACATCCACTTCCATCTCGTAGCTTTTCCCATTGATGCTGAACGTGAGCTCTACGGTGAACATTAAAAGCCTCCTCCATGGTTTTCCACTGCCTGACAGGTTACTCTTTTAGCCAGAGTTTTAATAATATGTAAGCGAAAGTCCCTGCCTGCCCGCCAGGAGCTGCGAGGTTTCACATCCTCCACAACAGCATTGGCCAATGCCGCAAGGTTCTCTTGAGTAACACCCCTGTTCTTCATAACTATTTCTGCATTCCGACAGCGAATCGGGGTCGGTGCTGCAACGGTGAAGGCAAGTTTGAGTGTCTCGATTATGTCACCATTCATTTTAACAGCGGCACCACAGCCAATGGTTGCAATATCCATGGCACCACGCATGGCATACTTGTAATATGAGGCACTGAATTCCCTGTAGTTTTCTGGATGAATCCGAAAACATTTCAGAACATCCCCCTTCTGCAACACCGTTCGACCAGGCCCAGTATAAAAACCGTTAATCGATTGGGTTCGCTCACCCGCAACCCCCTCTATCACAAGCTCAAACTCATGGATAAGGGCAGCACAGGCACTGTCGGCACTTACTGCGCCATTACAGATATTGCCTCCCATGGTACCCGTGTTCCTTACCTGCGGCCCGCCTATGGTGCCAAGAGAATCAACGATAAGCGGTAAATGTTCACGGACAATGGGATGTTCCATTATTTCAGTAAATGTGGCAAGTGACCCTATATCAACAATTCCATTCTCATCGATACTGATCTTCTTTAGCTCACTAAGACCATTTATATCAACCAGTCTTCCATAATCGCTGTTACCGCCATGAAGGCGAACCAGAACATCGGTACCACCCGCAATGATTTTTGCTTCTTCATCGGCGGCAAGTGCCTGAATCGCATCGGCCACACTCTTTGCATAATGATATTTTTCTATTGGAAACATCTTTCTCTGCTCTTTTTAGGTACTTATCGGGTAACTACTCACGGGGTGAGCGACTTACTTTCGTAAACCACTGCGGCTT
>CAMZKT010000076.1 GCA_947311435.1 uncultured Desulfocapsa sp. | reverse complement strand
TTTCCGGACAACTGCCTTCTCGTTCAGTTCCTCTTCTTTAAATACATTGCGGATATGTTCCGAAACAGTTCGTTTGTTCCGCTGGAACAGATCAGTCATCTGTGCTTGGTTTAGCCAGACAGTATCGTCTACGAGATGGACATCCAGGGCGTCGTGTCCATTATCAGTTCGATATAAAATGATATTGCCACAATCAGGAGATTGTGTTTTGGCGGTGTCGTTTTGCATAATATTAATAGAGGAGATATTGAGTTTGGTTAAATCAGTTCCATTAAAGTAACGCCAGAAGGGGTGTTGGCTTTATCAATTATGACGTCATAGTCCGCAAACATTCTTGGCGGTTTTTCAGAATTTTTACGTTGCACGTCCACCAGGTCAAAAAGTTTATGTGCTGGTGCATTGCCAAGTTCGCTGTCATGTTTAAAAACAATGAGTTTCTGGCTGGCCATTTCGCCACGGGCGGCTGAACGGTCGTGGTCGAACATGTTTTGCAATGTGTTCCAAAATAGATCAAGATCTTCATTACAGAACCCAGTTATCTTTGCAAATGGCGCAGAGATAAATCCGTGCAATCTGTAAAGTCCATAGGGGATTATTGCTTTTCTTGCTCCAAGCCCTTTATCATCAGGTTTGTCAACATTCACTGCAGCTGTTCTGGACATTGCTATATCTAAACCAATGATGGGATCAATACTTTGGGCAAAACCGAGTTGAATTGGCCCACGGACTTGACCACATCTTTTATCGCCAGTTGACATCACAGCTCCAAAAGTGCGGACATCAAAGAAGTTTTTACACATCCATTTTTTGGCTACTGCTTCTTTACTTTCAACGAACAATTCTTTGAGTACTGCTTTTGAGGCAGCCGAGATGTTTTTCAGTTTCCCAACTGCCTTTTTGGTTTTTCCCAAATCAGCACTGAATTGGAAAAATATACCTTCATTCTCAAAACCTATTCCTTGTGGATATTCTTGATAAGTTGCGAGTTCTTCTCGGAGGTCTGAGGGAACATGGATGAACACCCTGACGTCATCATCTAATGCTTTGTGGGCTCGCTTGTGATGCTCTGATAAAAATGCTCCTTCTCGGACATGAATTTCGTAAGGAGAAGTATTGTCTTTCACTAAGTCAACGTAATTTCGAATCTTACGCTTAATGCAAACATCTGTTGTGATACCGTGGCCCGTTTCGGGGTCAATGCGTGGCATGTTACCGGCGTCAGGGTCTCCGTTAGGGTTGCCGTTTTTAACATCGAATAGTAAGATGAATTCATATCGATTTTTAATTGGTTGATTCATTCCCCTCCCCCTCCATTTTTTTTGTTTTCTTTTTGGCTGTAGCGTTTTCTATTTCACGAGCTATTGCATTCTTTTGATGATAATAAGCAATGGCAAACATACCTTGTTCCTGTAAGTTCATATGGGCTGGGAAGAATTCGATATGTTCCATGATTTTTGCGATACGCTTATCCAAAAGATATCCATATTGGGCTTTTTCAACATGATGCTGAGATAAACGGATAAGTCTAGGAAAAACGCTGGCAGGCGTCGCAGATGCTGCACTAAAGAAACGATCTTTAATTGTTGCTTTAACATTGACTGCATCGGTCTGTGTCTTTTCTAATGTTGCAAACAACCTCCCCAATATATACGCAATGTCTTTCCTGTCTGTGTCTAGCGCCATTGAAACCTCCTTTTTGTGATTTCTCTGTAATACTGCTTTAAGGATTGAGGCACGCAGGTAATTGATGTGCTGATCTGCTCGAATACGCCTCAGAACCCCTTGGTATAGACTCTGCGGATAAGGCGTGCCACATAAAATTGAGCGGGTTAAAGCGCCACGTAACAATGGAGAAATACCCTTGGAATCCCGGGCAGTTTCATTCAGCAGATGCCAGACTCCGGGAAACAGGATATCTCTATCAGAATGTTCCATTTTTAAGTTGTTAAAGTGGTCTTTGAATCTGGACATAAGCTCGCTTACTGAACAGACATGCCAAAAACGTAAGGCCAGTCGCGCTTTGTTAAGAGAAAACCCGAGTATGTAAAATCTTATATCTTTGTCTTTTTCAATATCATTAGGAAATACTCCATGGCTAATAGATTGAAGGAACTGCTGAACTGGAATTGCAGCGGTTAAGTCTTCAATAGCCGGGTTCATTATTTGACCAAAAAATGTTTCAACAGGTGATGCTCTCTCCGCCCAAAAAACTACGGTTTCATCTCTAATTCGTATTTGTTGGGTTTTGCTGCGCAATAGAAACTTGAGAGCTGAAGAACTTTTAAATTCAGCTTCCACTGAAATGGGCGCATTCTCTCCTTTCTTTTTCGCATAGGACTCATACGCAACCTCATTGAATGATACGAGCGAAGCTCCAGATCTAAATTTGAACTGGGCATACTGTGGTTGAAGATCATGGATTTCACCATCTAGAAAGCTCACTCCCTGAGTAAATTCTTTATTGGTGACAAATTCAGCCCACAATCTTTTTACCTCCAGACGTTCATGTACAAATCCTGAATCACCCTGTAAACGAAATGCGACCCACTTTCCGTATTTGCCACACATTTCTCTCCAGTTCGTTAATTCCCCAGCTTTTTCAGGATTCCACGCAGACAAAAATGTTTTGACAGCGAGCACTCCTTCGTCATCAGATTCTCCGCAAACATCATCGATTAATCTTTTGAAAGACTCGTGGTAGACTACCCTTTTGGAATTTTCTGACATTCCAAAAAGGTAGTCTGCCTTATCAACAAAAAAGTTAGGTGTTTTTGCGGCAGCGTTAGCCCGCACATTGACTTGATTTGTATAAGGAACAACCGATGTTTTGAAATCAAAAGTAGTGTTGTTTATTTGGGTCCTGAGATCTTCAGGCTGTCCGATGAGTTGCCCCTGGCTGTCAATGGTGATGACAAATCCGATATCTTCAACGCTGAACCCATATGGAGGTACCGTTTCTTGCTCTGATTCTACAAGACGGTCATATAAAGAAATCAACGATTGAAAAATCATGCGACCACCTCCTGACGGCAGTTAATAATACCATCCCGCATAACCGCACGAAAAAAATGAGGCGTCATATCATTGGTAAAATCAATATCATGCAACATGAATCCCAAATCCAGTTCTCCTGAAAATGATGACACCGGGATTTCATCACACCACTCGAAGTTGACGGGAAATTCTCGGCATCCGAAATAGGGACGATGAAAGCATTGTCCTTTTTTGACTCGCCGCTCAAAGATTGCCAGATGTTTCCCTGGATCTGTATCGTCACTTCCAACTATATCAAAATGGGCTTCGATCACATATTCGACATTTCGCAGAACCATTGATGCCCTTTGCTGGCGATCATCTTCTATGTAGCGACAGACGGGGTTACCTCTTTCCATATCGACCTTTGTTACTGAAACCTTGTTGGCGAGTTCGTTTCGTTGAATATTTTCAAAACGAACAGGTCGCAATACATGGATGCGGTCGATGATCCAACAAATGGCAGGCTTCCAGTAAATAGCTTCTAGAATTCCACGAGCAGCGGAAGGAGTCATCACATCGTAAGAGACCCGCTCCACCTTCATTTCCGGGCGAGTGAATAACGCATAATCCCCCCAGACTCTTAATCTAATTCCATAATTCATTCTCCTACCTCCTTCTTCTAGCCAAAAAACGCATTTCCTTCCGGTGTTTTACATAAAAGACCAGTAGCTTTGAAATAGAGCTCTTCCGAACGTAATACCCAAATACCAGGTAGCGGATTTTCTAACCAATCTTTTATATCTTCAAACTGATAGGGGTAAATCTGTACACTGTATTGTTGGAGCTTCCGAAGAATACCGCCTAGGTGTTCGGTAAATGTGAGTGAGTGTACCAGCTCAACAACAGTTTCTTTCAGGGCAATAATAATAGGAATGGTTGCTGATTCGATCATTTGGAATTTTGCAATATCACGAAACTGGATATCTCCATTTTGGGCTATTCTGCACCATTTTTCTATTATTTGATCCGAATCCATACGTTGTTCATTCTTCCAAAAGAAATCCGCAAAATACTCACGGACACATTCTGGCGATGTAAGCCTTCCTTTATAATTTTCAAAAAGTTTTGCGGAAGATTGTGCAGCTTGTCTTACAAAAGAGCAACCAGAGTCGTCTGGTAATTCAAAAACAGCTACTTCACATGCTGTCTTACTCAACCCGTTTCGGTTACATCTCCCTGCCGCTTGTGCAATACTGTCGATCCCTGCGATTGCACGATAAACTCGGGGAAAATCCACATCAACCCCAGCTTCTATCAATTGAGTGCTGATAACTCTACACGGAAGTTGAATTGAAGGGGTTAATCTAGTTCTGATTTCATCTAATATTTTCGTCCGGTGAGCAGGATACATCAAGGCGCTTAAATGAAAATTTCCCTCAGAATTAGGTAATAAGTTAAAGATGTCCAATGCCTGTTGCCTAGTATTTACGATACACAAGACTTGCTCGTGTTTCAAAAGTAGGTTTGCAATATCCTGCTCGTTGCGTTCGCCTATGAAAATTTCCTCTGTCCGTTTCAAAGTAGTAAAAAGTGTAGGAACATCCTGGATTATTTCTCTGACATTCTTTAAACCTGCTTCAAATTGTTCAGAAAATTTAATGGCCGGTTGGGTCGCAGTGCAAAGTATTGAAGTAACACCATAGTTCAATGACAATTCTTTTATTACCTCAAGACATGGTTTTAATTTTTCGACTGGAATGGCCTGAACCTCATCAAAAATTACTATACTATTCGCTATATTGTGTAACTTACGACACTTTGAAGTTTTATTTGCGTAGAAAGAATTAAAAAACTGCACATTGGTTGTTACTATTACCGGAGCATCCCAATTTTCTGTTGCTAATCGAGTTTTCCAGTCTGAATCCTCAGAAATAAAGTTACAATGATGCTCCAAAACTGCATCTTCACCGAGCATGTCACGGAACACTTTGGCATTTTGTTCTATGATACTGGTAAATGGGATGACATAAACGATTCTTCTTTTTGTACATTTTTGTGCATGATTTAGAGCAAAGGCCAGTGAAGCTAATGTTTTACCTCCACCAGTTGGAACTGTTAGGGAAAACAACCCCGATTCCAGCTTTGCTACACGCAAACAATCTTTAAGCACTCTTTCCCGCGCAGTATTCACTATTGATGTAGGATCAGCTTGGTTGCGCATGGAATTGAAGTTTTTCCAAAATATTTTATGAAGTGCATCGATTTTGGGATAACTGGATCGATAGCTTGATTTTTTCTTATCCAGAAATGATTCTGTATCTAGATAATCTGCGTCCACGAGGCAAGAGAACAACATTCTTACAAAAAACTGAAGTTGAAAACCGAACCGATCAGGGTCAGTTAGAAGTGGAAGATCATCAGGAAATTTGGGAATAGGATCGAAATCCTCAATTTGTGGAAACGGTAGTTCCAATTTTGTTTTTAACGCAGAATTTCCTGAATTGTTCCAGTTTGGTAAGCCTCCGTGATGACCTGCAATGCAATATGCCAACAGCTTTCCTGCTGTTTCCGAATGATTAAAAAGAAATTGTGCACCAACGGCAGCATGAGGAGGATGACCTTCATAAAATTTGGCGAATTCATCGACGATATCATTTACTCGGCGTAAATATGCTTGCCATGGACGTGTGCCTTTGCCTAAATCGTGGTTGTTTCCAAGTATTTTACCCCACGTTTCTGCATCAAAAAAAGCAGCTGATTTTGCAGCTAATATTGAAACATTGTTTAGATGATCTATTAACAGTTGCCATTTTTCCAGGGGATGTCCTTTCAAACTATGTGCGAAGTATTTCATAATCTATTGTTTGTTATTCACAGGGGTTGTAATTCTGCATCTCATAATGCCTCAACAATAACACAGAGAATATGCGATTGCCCAACAATCTCTCGCATCTTGCGGCGGAAGGCGGAGTGGCGGCTGTAGCGCACTTTGCAATAGTTGTCAGCAGCTGTAATGCCTTGTTTTTATCTTCTTTTGCCGCAACGAGTTCGGCAAGTGAGCAGAGTGTCACGGCAGCACGTTCATAGGATCCACGATGGGTGTTGGAGACGATATGATTGACCCAAATAAATGAGTTCTAAAGTCTTTAATGTGGAGCATGTCTGTCTCTTTTGAGTGTGTTTGAAAAATGCTTGACTTGCGAATGGTTATCATCTAGTATTGACAATCATTATTGAAGAGGTGGGTATGCAATTACGAATGACAAGCCAGCGAGAGCTGATTCTTCGGGAACTGAAGAAGAGTAAAAAACATCTTACGGCTGATGAACTTTATGAACGTGTCAAGAAACTTATGCCACGAATCAGCCTTGCGACAGTATATAGGAATCTTGAGCTTTTGTCCGATGTTGAGTTGATTCGCAAGTTGGAGGTTAGTGGGCGACAAAAGCGTTTTGATAGTGAACTTGAGGATCATGATCATATTTACTGCGTTCAGTGTCACTGTATTGAAAATTTGAATATCGGAAACAATACGGTGAGTCTGGCAGCAGGGCATATGAAGGGCTATACTATTACGGGGCGTCGATTGGAAGTAACCGGGATATGTCCCAGGTGTCAGAGAAAGCAAATTAAAAAAGACGGAAAACACAGTAAAGGAGGGGGTACAGTGGGATGTGCAAAGAAAGGTGTGTTGAGTGACGAGCAGAAAGAGGTTCTGGTAGCAATGAAGAATTGTGATGAACCTTGTGCATCGAAAGATATTGCTGCAGCGACTGGACTTGAAACAAAGCAGGTAAGTTGCAGGATAACAGCGTTAAAAAAGAAAGGCTATGTTGAGAGTCCTGTACGCTGCAAGTATGCAATTACCAACGATGGTATAACGGCCCTTAACGCATAATTTAAATTTTAAGGAAAAGTGATCTGTATGGCTGAAATGAAAGGGAGTAAAACTGAAAAGAATCTCGTTGTAGCTTTTGCTGGCGAGTCTCAAGCAAGAAATAGGTATTCTTACTATGCAAAGGTTGCGAAAAAGGAAGGATATGTGCAAATTTCTGGGATTTTTGAGCGTACCGCCGAACAGGAACGGGCACATGCCAAAACACTGTTGAAGTTCCTAGCAGGAGGAGATGTCGAAATTACAGCGGCATATCCTGCTACGCCTCCGGGGAGTACCATAGAAAACCTGCAAAATGCCGCTAACGGTGAAGAACATGAATATGAGACCATGTATCCTGAATTTGCCTCTATCGCAGAGGAAGAGGGCTTCCCGATTGTCGCTGCTGTTATGCGTTCAATTGCAGTTGCTGAGAAGCAACATGCAGCAGTGTATCGTGCGCTGATTGCCAACTTGGAAGCTGATTCTGTATTTGAAAAGAGTGAGGAGGTGACGTGGTACTGTTTGAAATGTGGCTTTACCCATAAAGGTACTAAGGCTCCTAAGAAGTGTCCGGCCTGTGCGCACTCTCAGGCCTATTTTGAAATGTTGGCGGAGAATGTATAAAAAGAATTAAGATTCAAATGCAGGGATACCTTTTTCCCTGCTGAATAATAAAAACTACACAATATGGAGATATGAAATGAAACCGTTAGTAACCAATGAGGCCCCTGAGTTCAGCGCAGTTGCAGTTATGCCAGACAATACATTTAATGAGGAGTTCAAGCTCTCAGATTTCCGTGGTAAATACGTACTGTTGTTCTTTTACCCCTTAGATTTTACTTTTGTATGCCCTTCAGAAATCCTTGCATTTAATTCTGCGGTTGATGCTTTCAAGGAAAAGAATTGTGAAGTTATAGGAGTGTCCATTGATTCGCATTTCAGTCATTTGGCGTGGAAAAATACAGCCGTCAATGAAGGTGGTATCGGGCAGGTTCAGTTTCCTCTGGTAGCGGATCTGGATAAATCAATATCTCAAAATTACGGGGTTCTTTTGGATATGGGAATTGCTCTTCGTGGGCTGTACCTGATAGACAAGGATGGTATTATCCGCCATCAGGTTGTGAATGACCTTCCGCTGGGAAGAAGTGTTGGTGAGGCCATGCGTATGCTTGATGCGATTCAGTTTACTGAAGAACATGGGGACGTTTGCCCAGCTAACTGGAATAAAGGAGATGACGCTATGACCCCTACAGCAGACGGGGTTGCAAAATATCTGACCGATCACGTTGCCTGACCGTAGAATCACAGTTAGACCTTATCGGAGGAAGCTTCCAGCGACGTCTTTATTTCCCAAGACAGGGTTTGTGTGCTAATGTGGCGGGGTCTCTCAACAGGTTCTACTGATACAGAGACCCACCATAGTTGCCGGGGAATATTGTTGTTCGCCATGATTTGCAAGCTATGATAATTATTTTGAACATTTAACAGGAGTGGGCAAATGTCGTTACCAGAAGAAATGTATCAGTGTCAAACTGTCAATTGCGGCTATATTTATGACCCGGATAAGGGGGATCGCAAAGGGAAAATTAAAAAAGGAACACAGTTTAAAGATCTTCCTGATGAATGGCGTTGTCCGGTGTGTGGTGCAACCATGAAAGCTTTTAAGCCTCTTGCTGGGCCAGGGTCTGTTCATGCCGAAAACGCTGCAGCCAGTGCCGCACGAGTTGAAACTGAAACTAAAACTGAAACAAAAGGAGCAGAGAGTAATATGAAAAAATATAGATGTGATATTTGTGGTTATGTGTATGACCCGGATGTGGGAGATGATAACTTTGACATTCCAGCGGGGACTTCTTTTGATGACCTTCCTGATGACTATGAGTGTCCGGTCTGCGGGGCTGGGAAGGAAGATTTCAGCGAGATGTAATAAACTATGGAGCGAGGGAAATTGTTGGTATGGCAAACTCCCTCATCCGGAATTTTCTTGAGGAACCCTTTTCTCATCTCATCAATGCTTCATTTTTATAAAATTGGATGTCAGCTATGAAGAAAATAGTATTTGTGGCTTTTCAGGGAGAGCCAATGTGTTTTATTCATGTTCTTTTGAATGGCTTGGAGTTGAATGCTGCCGGACATGAATGTAAGATTATTGTGGAAGGTCAGGCCACCGGATTGATTCCTGAGATAAACGAACAGTCACATTTTCTCCATGAACTTTTTGATCAGACCAAAGAAGCTGGTTTGATTGAAGGGGTATGTAGAGCCTGCTCCAAGAAAATGCAGGTTCTTGAACAAATCGAGAAGAGTGGTCTTCCTATCCTGGATGACATGTCAGGTCACCCCGGGATGGCAAAGTATATAGATAATGGTTTTGAAATTTTAAATTTTTGATTATTTTACAGAAGGAGAGTAGAGCGATGAATCCAGTCAAACTTACCGAGAATGTTTATTGGGTTGGTGCTGTTGATTGGGATGTCCGTGATTTTCACGGATATTCTACCAATAGAGGAACAACATATAACGCTTTTCTCATCATGGATGAGAAAATCACCCTCATTGACACAGTCAAAAAAGGTTTGAAAAGTGATATGTTGGCCAGGATTAGAGAAATTGTCGATCCGGAAAAGATTGATTATATCGTAGTTAATCATGTGGAAATGGATCATTCTGGAAGTCTTCCGGATATGGTCGATTTGATCAAACCTGAGAAAATTATCTGTTCAAAGATGGGGAAGAAGGCACTGCTGCAGCACTTTCATCAAAAGGACTGGCCGTATGAAATTGCAGTACCAGGTGAGAATGTCAGCCTTGGTGCAAAGACCCTTGCGTTTCTTGAAACACGAATGTTGCATTGGCCGGATTCTATGTTTACCTATCTTGTTGAAGATGAAATACTCTTCTCTTCGGATGCTTTTGGACAACATCTGGGAACAAGTGAACGTTTTGATGATGAGGTTGATCCGGCAATCCTTCATGAAGAACTTACTAAATATTACGCTAATATTCTGACTCTCTACTCACCATTGGTGAAGAAATTGATCGCCCAAGTGAAAGAAATGGGGCTGCCGATTAAGATGATAGCACCGGATCATGGAGTGATCTGGCGCTCAAATCCAGGAATACCGATTGCTGCTTATGACAAGTGGAGTCAGGGGGCAGGTAACGGTAAGGCTCTTGTTATTTACGATACCATGTGGCATTCCACGGAAGAGATGGCAAAACGGGTTGGTGCCGGATTGCAGAATGAAGGAATTTCTTACCAGCTCCTTAATCTTCGTTACAATCACCGGAGTGATGTCATGCGCGAAGTGTTGGATGCAAGCGCTGTTATCCTAGGTTGTCCTACGTTAAATAATGGACTTCTTCCACGGATGGCTGGTTTTCTCATGTACATGCGTGGTCTTCGTCCTTTGAATAAAGTGGGTGCTGCATTTGGTTCTTTTGGCTGGTCTGGTGAGTCTGTTAAACTTATGAACGGCGCAATGGGTGATATGAAGTTTAATATTGTTGATGATGGACTTAGGGTGAAATACGTCCCCGAAGATACTGATTATGACCTGTGCGTTGAGCTTGGTCAAAAGGTGGGGAGTGCTATTAAAGAGCAACAGTCATCAGAGGAGTAATTATGAAAATACAGATAGATAAAAACGTTGTAGAGTTTCTTCCTGAAAATGAGCAGGAAACTGCTTCCATGGAAACTTTGTGGAGGGTCGTCGTGGACTGTGCTGCTGATAATAAGCGGATGACAGCCATTGGAGAGTATATCCCTTCAAAACAAAATCTTGCAAGGTTCCATATAGAAGGTGTTGCTGCAACCACACAATACACCGACGATGCGGCGCATGATGAGTGTACTGTTATCTGTACAACTTGTAATAAGTATATGCAGTTAAAGGAAGGGGATGCCGTTCCCGTTTGTTGTGGAAGACCTATGGAAGTAACTGATTGAGACGTAATTCTGAACACTCTGTAAGTAACTGCTCACAAAGTGAGCAGTTACTTGCGGTGCTTAATTTTCTCTCAGGAAGTTTAATGCTGATCCTGCCTTAAACCAGTCAATCTGCTCTTTATTCAAAGAGTGCTTCAATGCTATTTCTGATAGTGTTCCGTCCGGGTGTTTGAACGTTGCTGTAATGATGGAACCTGGTTCAATGAAGGCTACTCCTGTAAGATCTACTGTATCGCCCTCTTGGACAAGTTCGTAGTCAGCTGCATCTGCAAAAGTGAGAGGCAGGATTCCCTGTTTTTTCAAATTTGTTTCATGGATTCGGGCAAAGGATCGTGTAATAACGGCCTTACCGCCCATATGTCGTGGGCACATCGCTGCGTGTTCCCGTGAAGAGCCCTCTCCATAGTTCGTATCTCCCACAACAACCCAGTTTTCTCCGGCAGCTGTGTATGCGCGTGCAATTTGATTGTACTCCTGTATCTCACCAGAGGTCTGGTTTTTACCATAGCCTGGTTTTCCGGTGAAAGCATTCACCGCACCACTGAACATGTTGCCTGAAATGTTGTCGAGATGGCCGCGAAAACGCAACCAGGGACCAGCAGGCGAAATGTGGTCCGTGGTACACTTTCCTTGAGCCTTGAGTAACAATCGTAGTCCTTTGTAGTTTTGCCCGTCCCAGGAGTCAAAAGGCTGAAGTAAAGACAACCGTTCCGAATCAGGAGAAACCTGAACTGTGACAGAACTGGTATCTTCAATGGGGGCGAGAAATCCTTCTTCATCTTGTACGAGGTTTGCTTCCGGCACCTCGGCGACTTTTCCTGGAGGGGTAAGGGTGAATTTTGAACCATCTGCTGCCGTATATTCAGCAGTAAATGGATTCTGGGCGAAACTTCCGGTCATGGCATAGGCAAGGCAGGTTTCCGGGCTGCCGATAAAACCACTGGTGCCGCTATTCCCATCATTTCGTTTGGGGAAGTTACGATTGTAGGAGGTGACGATGGAGTTTCGAAAACCTTCTTCAATCCCTTTTCTGTCCCACTGCCCAATGCAGGGGCCACAGGCATTTGCAAGGAGTGTCGCACCGATGGCTTCAAGTTTGGCCAACTGGCCGTCTCTTTCAATTGTGGCCCGTATCTGCTCGGAACCAGGGGTGAGAAGCATGGGGATCTTGAGTTTTACACCCTTGTCTGCAATTTGCTCGGCCATGTTTGCGATACGTCCCATATCCTCATAGGAGGAGTTCGTGCATGACCCGATCAGGGCATAAGTGATGTTTTCGGGGTGATCGCCATCTTTTACATAGTGTGCCATATTGGCAACGGTGGATGCACGGTCAGGAGAATGAGGGCCAACCAGGTGAGGTCCCAGGGTGGAAAGGTCAAGTTCGATAACCTGGTCAAAATAGTTTTCAGGACAGCGTAACACTTCATCGTCTGCGCGTAGTAGATGTGAATATTTATCAGCCATGGTGGCGGCGCTTTCACGGTTGCAGGCTTTCATGAATGTTGCCATGCGCTTGTCATAAGGGAAGGTGGAAGTGGTAGCTCCGAACTCTGCCCCCATATTACAGATGGTCGCTTTTCCTGTACAGGAAATGGTGTCGGCACCAGGGCCGAAATATTCAAAGACCCGGTTTGTACCACCGGAACAGGTAAGTTGACCAAGAAGAGCCAGGATGACGTCCTTGGGTGCTGCCCAGCCCTGGAGTTCGCCAGTGAGGTGCACTCCAATAAATTTTGGGTGCAGTACTTCCCAGGGGAGCCCAACCATCACATCTACGGCGTCAGCGCCGCCGACACCGGATGCGAAGGCCCCAAGACCACCGGCGTGTGGGGTATGAGAGTCTGTCCCAAGCATCATAAGGCCGGGAAAACCATACTGTTCGATAATCACTTGATGGATGATTCCTGCACCTGGCAGCCAACAGCCAAAGCCATAACGCTGAGATGCCGAGGAGAGAAAGTCATACACTTCTTTGTTCTCTGTACAGGCGGTGGCGATATCACTTTTTGCACCCTTCTGAGCACGGATAAGATGATCGCAATGAACTGTCACGGGAACGGCAGCTTCATCTTTGTCGGCCAGCATGAACTGTAAAACAGCCATTTGGGCTGTGGCATCCTGCAGGGCAATTCGGTCGGGCCTGGTTTTGATGTATGATTCTCCGGCAATGAGTTCGGCCTTATCGGCATTATCAAGATGACCATAGAGAATCTTTTCACCGTAGGTGAGTGCTCTGCCCAGTCGTTTTTTGATAATTGCAATATTTGTATCCATCTTTTTGTATGTTGCTTCAATAAAAGCAGGTGTGGAATCAACCGATGTATTCATGGACTCTCCATATGTGTATTAAATTTAAAATGCCTGGAATCAGGAACGAATCAACTCTTCATCGAGCATTGTGTCAATGAATTCAAGAACATATTGGCGTTGTTCCCGGGTGGCATGGGCGATACAATCACAGTGTAAATGGGCGTTGCTACGGACGAGAAACTCAAAGCAAATCGAGTCCTTTTCCACTTCAACACCAAAATAGTAGGGGGCGCAGTCTGTATGTTCTCTCTGGATGTCGGTGAGCAGTTCGTCGGGGAGAACAATCCAGTACAGCCCGATCATGGGCCCCATTTTCAGGTGACGTTTTAAATAAGAGTCAATATTGTCCCTTTCCATGGGAGACAGATCGTCAATAACAAATTTTCGCATGGCTTTTTGCAGGTTGAGAAAAGCTGGAGCAAGGAAAAGCGGATGAGTACAGTCCGTTTTCAACTGTGTCCAACAGGTTAAAGGATTAGGTGTGCAGGATTCATGTCATAAATAGTTTGTTGCAATGGCAGACAAAGGACTTCTTTCACTTTTGCTGAGTGTAACGTGCCCATATATACTATGTCCTTTTAATTTTTCAACTGCATAGGAGAGTCCATTGGAGGCAGAATCAAGATAAGGGTTGTCTATTTGCTCGGGATCTCCGGTGAAAACCATCTTTGTATTTTCACCAGCACGGGAAATAATGGTTTTGACTTCATGAGGTGTGAGGTTCTGGGCTTCATCGACAATGACAAACTGACGAGGAATTGATCGACCTCTAATGTAGGTGAGGGCTTCAAGTTCCACCTGCTTGTTTTTTACGAGTTGCTCCACTTTCTGTTGTACGCTTTCATCGTCATCGGTGCTGCGGTCGTGACGCATCAGGTAGGCGAGGTTGTCAAAAATCGGCTGCATCCAGAGGGCGAGTTTCTCATCCTTTGTTCCCGGAAGGTATCCGATATCCTTACCCATTGGGATGACAGGCCGTGAAACAAGGATGCGTTCATGCATCTCTCTTTGAATAACACATTCCAGCCCGGCCGCAAGGGCAAGGAGCGTTTTCCCGGTTCCAGCTTGTCCGATGAGAGTGACGAGTTGAATGTCGGGGTTGAGGAGCAGTTCGAGAGCCATGCGTTGTTCTTTAGATCGCGGAGTAATGTTCCAGGCGTGTACAAATTTGCTGTTCAGATGTTTGAGACTGTTCGGTCCAGTGGCACGACCGAGAGCAGAATGCTTACGATTGGATTCGTCCTGAAGAAGAATGAACTCATTATGGTGAAAGTTAAAACCTTCCGTCTCAAGTGTATTTTCCTGATAAAATTTTTCTATAATCTCAGCGGGAACTGTATCCTGGCGCCAACCCGTGTAGAGTTCATCCATGTTGCACTTCTGTTTCTCAAAATCCATGACGGCAATGCCAAGAGCATCTGCCTTGAGTCGGGAGTTGATGTCTTTTGAGACGAAGATTACCTCTTTTCCTTCCTCGTGCAGGCTGTTGGCAACGGCGAGGATTCGATTATCGGCAACTTTCATATCCAGAAAAGCGTTGGGCATGTTTCGTTGTTCGACTGTGATTCTTAGAGAACCGCCATTTTTCATGGCCACTCCATTCTTCAGGCTTCCAAGCTGGCGGAGTTTGTCCAGTTCTCGGATAACCTGCCTGGCATTTCGGCCCAGCTCATCATTCTGTCGTTTGAAGTTGTCCAGTTCTTCAATGACGGTCATGGGGAGCACGATGGAATTATCAGCAAAGGAGGTGAGGGACTCAGCATTGTGCAACAGCACATTGGTGTCGAGGATAAAAAATTTGTGTGGGTTCATCTGTGTGTTGTATTTTGAGGAATTATACGACCGACCTCTCCATTAGAGATCGAGCCAGGTGGTATCCCGGTTGAGCAGCTCGCAGCCGTCTTCACGGACAACGACCATGTTTTCAAGGCGTACCCCGCCCCAGCCTGGCAGGTAAATACCAGGCTCAACGGTTATAATCATTCCAGCTCGCAGCTGTTTTCGATTGCGTGAAGAGAGAGAAGGGCCTTCGTGTACCGCAAGGCCTACACCATGGCCGAGAGCATGGCCAAAATATTTGCCATAGCCCGCATCGTTAATGACCTGTCGTGCAACTTTATCTATTGCTGCCGCATTGACCCCGGCGCGAATTTTTTTGATTGCGGCAAGTTGAGCACTGCGGACGAGACGGTGAATTTTTAAAAATTGTGCGTCTGCTCTGCCTGGGACAAAGGTTCTGGTCATGTCGGAACAGTAGCCATAGAGAATCAAACCCATATCGATCATTAACGGCTGGTTGTTGAGGACGTTAACATTTCCGGGAACTGCATGGGGAAGAGCACTCCGTTTACCAGTGGCTGTGATGGTGTCAAAACTTGGAGACTCGGCTCCTTTCATCCGCATGCTGTTTTCAATCGCAATTGCTATGTCGAGTTCAGTGCGATCGGGGCTTATTGTGGAGAAAGCCTCCAGAAAGACTTCTTCATTGAGATGAACAGAGTGTCGTAACAAGTCTATTTCCGACTCATCTTTAATGATGCGCATCCTTTCCACCAGACCTTCCATGGGGATAAGAGCGATGGAAAGTGCCTTGCAGAGAATCAACAGTTTTTCGGCTGTGGAATGCAGGGTGTAATGACTTTCAAAAGCAAGAGATTTAATTCCACGCTCAGGGAGCAGATGTTTCAAAAGGGCAGGCAGTCCCTTCGGGTAGAGTACCACCTCCATCTCCACAGCTTCCTGTTCGGCCTGGATCTGAAAGCGGAAATCGGTAAGCAGAAGGGGAGAACGACGAGCAGGGATCAGCAATACTCCTGAGCTTTCGCTGATGTCATGGTCGGGTGCGGTATAGCCGCTTAGGTAGCGACGATTTTGTGGCTGGCAGATAATAACAGCATCAATTTTTTTTCTGCGAAGAGTTGCCTGTATCTTTTTGATACGTTTTTTGATGCCCATCAGGAAAATCGTTGTATAAGGATTTCTTTACGTTGGTCAAAAGCTTGAGTGTATTGTTCGTTCAGATTTGACTGAGCCTGTGTCCACTCTTTCTGATATTGGGGGTGCATGCTTGGGTCAATTGTCTGGGGATCGGGGGCCTCTCCGGTCTGTTCCTGGAGTTGCTGAACCAGTTGAGCCCGGATAGCATCGTCGAGTTGCATTTGTACCTGTTCTTTGTGCTGAGAATACTGTTCGAGCAGTTGCGTCAACTCGGTGCATACTGATTCAACCTCACCTCTTTTTTCTCTGGAAAGATCAAGAAGACCTGTAAGGGCGGTGGCACTATTGTCCATAAGCAGGTCATCTCGTGGAATAACAATATTCCGAATCAGTGCTTTGGCCATTCCTCTGCGAAGAGCAATTTGTGCTTCTGGTGCTTCCTGTTCAAGGTGCTCTGTGAGACGTGTCTGTTTTCCACCAAGAAAGTCGGCGACGAGACGCATACCACGTTCTTCCACCGTTTTGTCTGCGGGAATATCTTCTGCGCGTGCAGCCATACGTGCGGCGCGCTCCATGACCATATCCAGTGTACTTCGTATCTCAGCCATAAAATGTCCTTTTAAGGTGGTAAGAGTCACTTACCCCATTGAGTAGTTACAGAAAAAGAATAATTAACCGTTTATTTGTACCACAGCAGCTGCGGATCTTCATGAAAAATACTGCCCATTGAGGAGAAAAAAGATGCTGTGTCGTGTTTTTTACTGTTGTGAGCAGATGAGGATGGCACCGAAGAAGCCGTCATTCTCAAAGCCTGGCAGGGGAGCATAATATCCGCTGTTGATCAGGGAAGATGCAGTCTCAGGCAGGATAGAAGTACAGCCTTTTAAGGAGAAAGATGGATTTTCTTTAAGAAAACATTCTATCACCTGTTGGTTTTCTTCTTTTTCAAGAGAACATGTCGCATAAACAAGTATTCCCTGCGGGTGAAGAAGGGGGGCTGCTGTTTCCAGCAACTCCAGTTGCGTTTTCTGATAACTGGTGAAATCATCGGCTCTTCTATTCCACCGGATATCAGGATGCCGGCGGATGACACCAGTTCCTGAACAGGGTGCATCAAGTAAAATGCCATGGAAGCGTTTGTTGGATGTCCTTGCAAATTCCTGTAAAATCCCTGGAAATAATGGAATGTGCAGTGCAGGGTGGAGGCGCTTCAGGTTCTCCTTAAATTTTTCTCGTCGCATGGCGTCCGGCTCAACGGCGGAAACGTGTGCCTGAACCTCATTTGCAAGCTGCACAAGAAGACTGGTTTTACCACCTACCCCGGCACAGGCATCCAGGTATTCTCCACCAGGAATCATGGAGCCCATGAGTTTTCCCAGAAGTTGCGCTCCCTGATCCTGAACCTGGAAGTGTCCTTCCTTGAAGCCGGGGATTGAGCTTACATCACCATGGAAATCCCTGAGTATCAGTGTGTCTTTACAGTATTTACCGGGCTGTGCGTGAATATCATGTGCACGTAAGTTCTCTTGCAGGGCTACGCTGTCAGTGGCACAGCTATTGACCTGTATAATGATCCGGGCCCGCTCATTGTTGAGCTTGCAGATACGCAGGGTCTCTTCTTTACCGTATTGCTTTTCCCAGCGCAGAGTGAGCCAACGAGGATGGTTAAGGAGTGATTTTTTACTTTTTGCAAGCAGGTTCAGTAGTTCTTCCCGTTTACGAATACTGTTTCGAAGTACCCCGTTTACAAAGCCATATAGCTTTTTGGGTAAGCGTGCGGCCTGTACAGCCTTCACCGATTCGTTGACTGCGGCAGAATCCGGTATTCGGTCGAGAAACATGAGTTGGTACAGTCCGACCAGTAGAGCCTGATGGATGAAGGGCTTGAGCTTCCTGATTGGCTGATTACAGAGATGCTGCAAAATTAGATCCAGTGCTTCTCGATTCCGCAACAACCCATAAATGATATTAACTGTCAGTTGGCGGTCATTGGGTTTGAGGGGATGCTCTGCAAGTTGGGAAATAAGGATATTTTTAACAGGCTTCCGGCTTTTTTCCAGTTCGCATAGGGTTTTAATCGCAATGAAGCGTGCAGATCTATTGTGCATTGGGAGTAAGGGGATGTGCGAGACTTAGCATGGACAGAGTTTGTCGATGGCAGCAATCAGCTCTTCTATTGGAGAGCCTTTGGAAATGAGGGGAGGCGTACTTTCGCTCCGTCCAATATCGTCTGCCTCACCAGGAGTTACCATGGCCGACAGATAAAGGATGGGAATCCCGGCCGTTGCGGTGTTGCCCGCAAGAGCGGAGCCAATTGCAACCCCATAGGTGCCGGGCATGTTGATGTCAAGGATAGCCAGGTCGGGAAGCTGCTGGTTTATGAATTCGAATCCATCGGCTCCATTTGTTTGGTAACTGACACTCATGCGTCCAGTGGCCTCAAGCTGAGCTTTCAGCAGTTCACAGACATCCTGGTCGTCGTCAATTATTATGATGCGGGTGTTTTGCCCCATGATTCAACCTCCTTAAAGTATTTTGTCGTCTGTTTATCCTATCAGAAAATACTGATAAAAGACAATTACTCTTTTCCCCTGTTTTTTTCCGAATAGACTATTTCAACAGTATTGAGATAATCTTTAATCCGGGTGGCGAGACGACAGGAGCTATCCGGATCCTGACTTTTTGCGGCTTGTTCCAGGTGGAGACAGATGGTGCCCAACTCTTTGAAACCGAACATCCAGGAACTTCCTTTTAAAGAATGAGCCTGCTTGCGAACTTCATCAAAATCGCCTGTTCGCAGGGTTTCAATGAGTTTTTCTGCGCCCTTGCGCTTGTTTTCAAGAAAACGTGGCAGTAGTTGTTTTATTTCGGGATCAAGTTGTACAGGCGGAGGGCCGCATTGTACTGTTTTTTTTCTCCTTATTCCTGTACTGCCTGAGGTGGCTGCTGATACAGTGAATGAGAGTGTCTCGTAGAACCGGCTTTGTCAGGTAGTCGGAGCATCCTGCGGCCATGCATTTCTTTTTAAAGCGGACAAAGGCATGTGCTGTTAGAGCAACAATGGGTATCGCCTGAAGCTGTTTTTGCTGTTCCCATCTTCGCATCAGTCTGGTTGCTTCGTAGCCATCCATCATGGGCATTTCAATATCCATAAAGACAAAGTCAAAGAATGAGTGCTTAAACATTCGTACTGCTTCTATTCCATTTTCTGCAGTTGCAACGGTAAATGGGGTGTCGCGAAGATAGAGACAGAGGAGGTTTCTGTTGTCCTCGTTGTCATCCACAATCAGGATATTGGCAGGTTTTAGCATCTCGCAGTTCGGGGGCGAAGGAGTGCTTTCCGCTACAGGTTCAGGACTTGAAGCAGCTGGGAGGTAGTGGCAGGTGAAAAAGAAGCTTGATCCTTTTTCAGGGCAACTTTCCAGCCATATCCTGCCGTTCATAATAGCGGTGAGTTTTTGACAGATGGTCAGGCCCAGGCCGGTTCCGCCATATTTTCTTGTGGTGAGAGAGTCTGCCTGAGTGAAGCTTTCAAAGATGAGTTTTTGCTTATCTTTGGGAATGCCTATTCCATTATCTTCGATGGCAAAGAGGAGCATGTTTTTGGAGTCCGGATTGACAGAGATGGTGACTGTGCCATTTTTTGTAAACTTGAGGCCGTTTCCCACAAGATTAATCAGGATTTGTCGTAGCCGCGTGGGGTCACAGTTGATTCCGGCGGGCACATCTGGATGAATGCTAACGGAAAGTTGAGTGTTTTGTTCTGCGGCACGGATAGAGAGCATGGAAACCACAGCGTTGAGCAACGACGGCAGGTGGAAGTCAACGGGTTCCAGCGTGCTCTGACCTGCTTCAATTTTTGATAAATCAAGAATGTCGTTTATTATTCCAAGGAGATTTTCACCAGCTGAGCGTGATATTTTAACATATTCTTGTTGCTCAGAGGTGAGCGGTGTAGTGGCAAGTACCCCGGCCATACCGATGATGGAATTCAACGGAGTACGAATTTCATGGCTCATGGAGGACAGGAACTCAGTCTTTGAACGGTTCGCTGCTTCGGAAAGTTGGATGAGCCTTTTGTTTTCCTTGAGGGTATCGTATAGATGGAGGTGGTTTCGCACCCTGGCAAGCAGTTCCAACCGGTTAAATGGCTTGACGATGTAGTCATTTCCACCTGCATTGAAACCTGCAATGATGTTCTCTTTCCGGGAAAGCGATGTGAGGAAAATGAGTGGAATGTCGGCTGATTCCGGCGTATTCTTTAACCTTTGACACAAGGCAAATCCATCCATGCCAGGCATCATTACATCGAGTAGAATAATATCCGGTGAGCAATTGTTAATTGATTTCAGAGCTTCTTCCGAGTTGCATCCTGTTATTACTCCATAGCCGGCATCACTAAGAATGGCTGCGAGTAGACGGAGACTGCTTGGGTGGTCGTCCACCACGAGAATGGTATGGGATACAGTAGATTGCATGTATACTTTTATCACAGGATACTTAAAATATCCAGACAGGAGAGGGGATTCGTCCTTGCTTGCTCTTACACTGAACCTTTCTTTATAATAGACAATTCTAATAATGATTGGTAAGATTGTCGTCAGAAAAAGGACGTTAGAGAGATGGCTTGCGGGCTTTGTTGACTGAGGCCATCTTAATTTTTCAATTTTTAAAGAGGAGTGTACTACATGAAAAAGATTACATGGGCACTTGTTGCCGCAGGTGTAACTTGTGTTCTTGCAGCCGGTTTTGCTCAGGCATCCACCAAGGAAGAAGTTCAAAAACGCGGTGTGTTCAAATGCGGTGTTTCCACAGGTCTCCCAGGATTTTCCATTGCTGATGAAAAAGGAGCGTGGGCAGGAATTGATGTTGATGTTTGTAAGGCCATTGCTGCTGCCACACTGGGCGATGCCACCAAGATTAAATATGTGCCGCTCAATGCCAAAGAGCGTTTTACGGCTCTCCAATCCGGTGAGATTGATGCACTTGTTCGTGGAACCACCTGGACGCTCACTCGCGATTCCTCTCTTGGTTTGAATTTTACGGGAGTGAATTATTACGATGGTCAGGGCTTCATGGTCTCTAAAAAGCTGGGTGTTAAATCGGCTTTAGAGTTAAATGGTGCAGCTATTTGCATTCAATCTGGAACCACCTCCGAGTTAAACCTTGCTGACTACTTCAAAGAGAACAACATGGAGTATAAGGCTGTCGTGTTTGATACCCATGATGCAACAGCAGCCGCATTTGATAATGGTCGTTGTGATGTCCTCACCTCTGATCAGTCTCAATTATATGGTTTGCGCACCCATCTTAAAAATCCTGAAGGGGCAATCGTGCTTCCCGAAGTTATCTCCAAGGAACCGCTTGGGCCGGTTGTCCGTCAGGGGGATGATGCCTGGTTTAATATTGTTAAATGGTCGCTTAATGCCATGATAGAGGCAGAAGAACTGGGGATAACCCAGGCCAATGTGGATGAAATGAAAGCCAATTCTAAAAGTCCTTCTGTTCAGAGACTCCTCGGTCTTGAAGGCATTGCCGGTAAAGGCCTTGGTTTGAACGATGACTGGGCTTACCAGATTATCAAACAGGTTGGTAACTATGGCGAGATCTTTGAACGAAATGTTGGTGCGGACTCTCCATTGAAAATTTCTCGTGGATTGAATGCGCTCTGGAGTAAGGGGGGTATCATGTACGCACCTCCTGCTCGCTAATTTCGTTTTTTACCTAAAAAAAGGACGCTTTCCTCTGCGGGAGCGTCCTTTTTCTGTTCCCTATTATGGCAGGTACGGAAGACTCAAGACAGAAATTTGAATTACTGCTTTTCAACACTTCAGGTTTCTGTCTTTAGCCTACTGCTCCTGAACGTGTATTATGTCAAAATCATCAAAAAAACATCACTGGTGGAATAACGCCCAGTATAGGTCACTCTTTTTTCAGATTGTTCTGGTCGCCATGCTGGCAGGATTCTTCTGGTTTATTGGAAGCAATACTCTTGCCAATCTTGAGAAGAGAGGAATTTCAACCGGCTTTGGTTTTTTATCCTTGAAAGCAGGTTTTGGGATACTCCAAACCCTGATCCCCTTTGATGAATCCTACTCCTTTGGCCGTACTTTTCTTGTTGGTCTTTTAAATACCCTGCTTGTGTCGGGGCTTGGTGTTATTTGTGCCACAATTATTGGGTTCACTGTTGGGGTGGCGCGTCTATCCAACAACTGGCTGATCGCAAAACTTGCCACAGTTTACATTGAGACCTTTCGTAATGTTCCCCTTCTTTTGCAGATGTTTTTCTGGTATTTCGCAGTGTTAAGAACTCTTCCCTCTCCAAGGGGAAGCTGGTCTGCCGGTGATGTCGCCTTCCTGAATATCAGGGGGATTTACCTCCCACAGCCTCTGTTCGGGGATGGTTTTGCTGTGGTTGTCTGGACTTTTATTCTGGCTGTTATTGCAACATTTTGTATTGCCAGGTGGGCTAAAAAACGCCAGGATGAGACCGGAAAACAGTTTAAGATGTTTAGGGTTGCTTTTCTTCTGCTGTGTGTGTTGCCAGTTGTTGTGTTTTTTCTGATTGGTTCTCCACTGACATGGGATATCCCAAAACTTCAGGGCTTCAATTTCACTGGTGGAATGACCATTATTCCAGAACTCACTGCTTTGCTGGTTGCTCTTTCAGTGTATACCGGGGCGTTTATTGCCGAGGTTGTCCGATCTGGAATTTTATCGGTCAGTTCAGGACAGACTGAAGCTGCTTCTGCTCTTGGACTGCATAAGAGTAAAGTTCTCAAACTTGTGGTTATTCCGCAGGCAATGAGAGTGATTATCCCACAGCTGACTTCCCAGTACCTCAATCTGGTGAAGAATTCATCCCTTGCCACAGCAATCGGCTATCCGGATCTTGTGGCTGTTTTTGCGGGCACGACACTTAATCAGACGGGACAGGCAATTGAAATTATTGCCATGACCATGGGAGTGTATCTTTTTATCAGTTTGCTTATTTCAGCGATTATGAACTGGTATAATAAAAAAATCATGATTGTGGAGAGATAGTAATGACCGTACACGTTAGCAGCCCAAGCCCGTCTCTCCCCCCACCAGTAAGTTCTGCAGGTGTG
>CAMZKT010000075.1 GCA_947311435.1 uncultured Desulfocapsa sp. | reverse complement strand
TTACCGATGCGTTTTTTGAAATGATGTCAGGATATACAACCACAGGTGCAACTATTCTGAATGACATTGAAGCTGTACCCCATGGCCTGTTATTCTGGCGAAGCCAGACCCATCTGCTGGGTGGAATGGGATTCCTTACTCTTGCAATCATTTTTCTCCCTCATGGTATGGGGGGGTTGCGACTCTTCAGGGCAGAATCAAGCCCTGGACAGGTGATAACCAGAGAAAAATTCAAGCCTCGAAACCGTGATACCATGGTCAGACTCTGGTGGATTTATATCGCACTGAATGCGATTCAGGTTGTCCTGCTTGCCATTGGCGGGATGTCTCTCTTTGATGCTCTTTGTACTGCTTTTGGTACACTTTCGACTTCTGGTTATGCAACAAAGAATGCCAGTATCGGTGCTTACGACAGTGCCTATTTCGATTGGGTCATTACTGTGTTTATGTTTTTGGGGGGAGTAAGTTTCGTTTTGCTGTATCAGGTGTTGAAGGGAGATTTTAACGCTTTGCGAGTAAATACGGAAATCAGATGGTATGTTGGTTTTCTGCTGTTTTTCTGTGGAGCCATCACACTTATTTTATGGACAAAGGGGACTTATGCAAGCATCGTTGATGCCCTCAGGTATGGAACATTTCAGGTTATATCTATCCTTACAACCACAGGATTTGGAACCGCCGACTATGAGCTCTGGCCACATTCTGCCCAGATGTTGTTGTATCTGACCTGTTTTGTCGGTGCATGTGCCGGCTCTACGGCCTCTGGAATAAAAATTGTTCATTATGCCATTATCTGTAAATATATGTATTCCTCGGTACGAAAAATTTTCTTCCAGCCCATGGCTGTTGTTTCCTTGAGGCTCAACGGACGCACCATTGATGATGATATTATAAGCTTGGCACTTTGCTATTTTATCATTAATATTTTCATGGTACTGGTGGGCGGCTTCGTTATGACACTCACTGACAATATGGACTATTCATCAGCCATGAGTTCCGTTATTGCGGCATTGATGAATATAGGCCCCGGCTTTGGCGATGTGGGCCCCACGCACAGCTTCGCCTTCATATCAGTGGCCGGAAAATGGTTTCTTTCCTGGAACATGCTTGTGGGACGACTGGAAATGTTTTCGGCCTTGGTGGTGTTTTCCCCAATGTTTTGGAAAAGATGATCAGGCCGTAACTTCTTTAACAGGACACCTCCGCTTTCTGCGGTCACGTTGCTTGGCATGTGAATCAGGCCAGAAACAGTTCTCGCACTTCTTTGAGATACGGAGAATCACAAATTACTATGGCCCGGTCTCCGGCATTGACCTGAGTTTCTCCCACGGCGGTTTCCCACTTTCCATCTCGAAAAACCGAACCGACAATGATGTGTTCAGCCAGCTCACGGTCAAGTTTTGCAAGGGGTTTTTTGGTAATCAAGGAGTTTGGGGACGCTATCAGGTCTACTACTTCGGCATTGAAACCATGCATGTTGGAAACCGATAGCATTTCGCTTTTGCGGATAAAGGTGAAAATCTCATTGCCGGCAAGAATCTTCTTGTTGATCGCAATATCTGAGCCGCTGGTCGATGCAAGAACCACATATTCTTCTTTGTTAACAAGAGAAATGGTCTTTGTTTTGTGCTGAGTTTCCCCCTCTGTTCCGACAATGTGTTTGACTAGCATACAGGTCATGATATTTGTTTCGTTTTCACCCGTTGCTGAAATAAATGTGTCTGTATCGGAAAGGCCCGCTGCGCTTAGAACCTCTTTGTCTGAACCATCGCCAAGAAGCACTTCGGTGTCCGGCAGCATGGATGATAACTCTGTTGCTCTTTTGGCATCCTTTTCAAGCAGCTTGACCCGCACTGTTTTTCCCAGCAACTCGGCGATGCGACTTCCCACCAGACCACCGCCTACAATCATTACTCGTAGACGACGCTGTTTTTTCATCCCTGTAAGCGTCATTAGCTTCGGTAATTCTTCTGTGCCCGCCATAATCATTATCTGATCATGGGGGAGAATCTCGGTCTTTCCGGTGGGGATAATGGTGCTAATCCCCCTTGCTATGGCAACGACTCGAAAGGAAATGTCGCTATATTCTCTGGCAATTTCAATGAGTGTTTTATGTGCAAGTCGGGAATCGTCATCAATTTTTACGGCCATTGCCTGCATTTTCCCAAGGGCAATATCGATAATTTCATCTCCAGAAGTGCGTTTGATAAGACGAACAATTTCCTGGGCTGCCAACTCTTCTGGATGGATAAAGAGGTCTATCTTAAGGTCGTCAGTCTGTAAAAGAGAATCTTTATGGCCATATTCAAGTGAACGTACCCTGGCGATTTTTTGTTTAATTCCGAAGCTGTTGGCTATAAGGGCAGAAAGCATGTTCACAGCATCATTATCAGTGACAGCTATCATGAAGTCCATGTCTCTTGCACCCGCTTCTTCCCAGCACCGTATGGACATGGCAGAACCGGTGATAAGTCGTGCGTCAAGCTTTTCATCTGCTCTATTAATCAGTTGACTCTCCGCTTCGATGATCGTCACGGCGTAGCCTTCGTGAACCAGACGTTTGGCCAGATAGAGTCCAATTCCTCCCAGCCCGAGAATCAAAATACTTTCCGAGGGTGTATTTTTTTTACCAAACATATTTATACCATGCTGTTTTTGTAGCTGCTGCGTACGGACTGCTTACCACATGAATCCTGCACTTCAGAAAAGAAATTATACTGTATAGCAACGTACTTTATATTATTGGCTTCTTCTCTTCTTTTTGTTTCCGGTGATCATGGACAGCACAAGGTTTTCATTGTGGAGTTTGCTTGAAGCCAGTGCACCCGCCACATGAAAAACGAGAAGAAACAAGAGAAAAGATGTTGCCCCTTCATGAATATCCCCCCACAACCCTCCTGCTTCCGATTCTTTTATATCGTGTTCATCGTAATACTCGTCGTCTTCGTTTTCATCATCGTCTGCATGGGCACTTGTGACAATGGCGAAGAAAACTGCATTCTGGTTTCCCTGGGAGGATGTTCGCGCTAAATGTCCAGTTGCTGCTACAAGTATCATTGTCATTAATAAAAACACTACCATCCAGCCCGCTGCCGGATTATGCCCGACATAATGTTTCGGGCTTCCCTGGATTATTCCTTTCACGTACTCAGCTGCCTTGGCTGGCGAATAAATGAAATTTTCAAAACGTGCATACTGTCCACCGATAAATCCCCAGATAACACGTAAGGTCACAATTCCAAGTATTGTATAGCCACAGATAAAGTGGATGGAATTATGGGCATCTCCTGTAAGAAATGCGATCAGAATCAACAGAACAAAAGACCAGTGGGATGCACGAACAAACAGATCCCACACCCTGATATATTGTTTTTCTTCAGTCATTTTCTTTTCTCCATGATGTAAAATTTTAAAAATTCTTCATTGGTTACAACCTATATTCACTTGTAAGGTGAATAGGTCATCTGAACGAATAATACATGACACATCAGCACAAAGAACGATTTTTTTTCATTTTCTGAGGTGCAGGATTGAGAAAATAAACTGTTATTATTCGGTTCAGGTAAGAATTGGAATAGTAAAGTGTTATGCCGCTGTATTGAGTTATGACTTGTATGCAATTAATCATTTCCAAATCATCTCCTAACCAAATTTGAACAAAGGTTAAGTAATGTGTCGCAAATGTGTTTGTCAGACGCGTAACGAACCAAAACATAAGAGAAAAGGAGAATTGAAATGAAAAAGGTATTAAGCCGTTCGCTGTTTTGCCTGTTGGCAGTTGGTATGGTTGCAGGGCAGGCGGAAGCTGGCGACAAAAAAGCCGAAGCTTCTGTCGTTCCAGTATTCAAGGAAGTCGCAGTTCCCGTAACTGATGAGGACAAAAGGAAAATTGTCGCCAGTGAAGAAATTACTGTTGATGGTAAAACCTATCCAATTGGGTACAACACGATTATGCGAAGTGGTGATAAAGTCGGAGATGGTGTTTTTGGCCTTGTATTGGACCAGTCAGGCAAGCCGGTTCTTAATAAAGATGGTTCCGAGCATATTTCCGTGGACAATGATTTTAGTTCTCTCATTCCCAAGGGAGATAAGTTATACATGGTGTCTCATTTTGAAACACGTCCCGCCGCCATGTACCTCAGTGAATTGAAACAGGACAAAACAACGGGTAAGTTGAGTGCGGTAAGTACTAAAAGTATAGACTTCTCCGAGTATGGTGGACTTTGGGTTCCCTGTGCCGGTAGCGTTACTCCATGGAACAGTCACCTTGGAAGTGAAGAGTATCCAAACAATGCCCGTGCCACTGAAGAGGCAAAATCCATGGATGATATCGAAGATTACGATAAACCTATGGTTCGTTACTTTGGTCTCAACCCCTACGACAAAAACACCAGTGTAGATGACTTTCGTAAGGCTTTTAAATCGTATCGCTATGGCTATCCAGTCGAAATAACCATTACAGATGACGGTAAAGCTATACCTCAAAAACATTTTTCCATGGGACGGGTAGCTGTTGAACTAGCCTATGTTATGCCCGACAGAAAAACTACATACATTTCCGATGACGGCACCAATGTCGGATTTTTTATGTTTGTGGCCGATCAGCCGGAAACTCTTTCCAGCGGTACTCTTTACGCCGCTAAATGGAATCAGGTGCATTCAATTAACGGTGGATATGCAAATCTTGACTGGGTAAGCCTCGGGCATGCCGATGATGATACCATTCAAAAAGCTGTAGAAGACGGGATTCAATTTTCAGTTCTTTTCGTAACGGCAGAGCCAAAAGAAGATGGTAGCTGTGATGACGGTTTTAGTTCTGTCAACACAACCTTTGGTAACGAATGTCTACAGGTGAAACAGGGCATGGATACCCTTGCTTCTCGCCTGGAGACCAGAAGATATGCTGCCATCAAGGGGGCAACCACGGAGTTTCGTAAGGAAGAAGGGATCACCTATGATGCCGACAGTAAGAGACTGTACGTGGGGATGAGCCAGGTTGCCAAGGGGATGTTGGATGGAGGAAAGTACGACAAAGGTGGTGCTAATCATATCCGTCTACCAAAAAATAAATGTGGCACTGTTTATGCTTTGGACATTCGTCCTAACTCTTCCATCGGCAGTGACTATGTTGCCACTAATATGATTGGTATGGTTTCAGGTATCATGACCAAGTATCCAAAAGATAGCGATTATGCGAATAATAGCTGTGATATTAATGGAATAGCTAATCCTGATAACGTCACTTATATGCCTGGTCGTCACACCTTAATTATTGGAGAGGACACCGGTTCCGGGCATCAGAACGATGCCATTTGGGCCTATAACCTGACAAATGCTAAACTTACCAGAATTCAAACCACACCCTACGGTTCTGAAACCACCTCGCCCTACTTCTATCCTAATATTAATGGGTTCGCCTACTTGATGAGCGTTGTTCAGCATCCATACGGTGAGTCCGATGAGGATAAACTTAGTGATTCTGCCGCTGCAAGAGCGTATACCGGATATGTCGGGCCAATGCCTGCCATGGACTAATAAGCATACCTGCCTGACCGTGATGCCGCAGCTCTGCGGCATCACATCCTTTTTTTCCAAATCCTGTATATGTGATTCCCATTGGCCCGGAGGCCTGAGATGAAAAAGAAAATATCCTTACTGATAATCACTTCCTGTCTGTTTTCTGTCTCGCAGGTGTATGGCGAACCGGATAATAAGAAACAGGCAGTGAATCTGAAAACAGTCACCGTGAATAACGAAACGGCATATATCCCTTCCCAGTGTTATACGAAAACACAGGACAAGGTGGTAGCAGGCAGGGTTTTTAATCCATGTTACGTGTGTCACACCCGTTCCGTTGAGCCGAATCATGTGAATGATCACGATTTACAGCTCAACTATTCTTTTCCGGAACCGGCATTGGAAAATCCATGGAAAAATCTGTTTGAAGACCGAAGCGAAAGAATCAGGGATATTGCTGATCTGGAAATGGACCACTACATAAAGAGCAGTAATTATATCGATGAGCGGGGTGAGATAATCCTCAGGAAAAAACTGGCTACTATCCCGAACGAATGGGATTATAACGATAATGGGAGTTGGGACGGGTATCTTCCTGACTGTTATTTCAATTTCGATGACATGGGCTTTGATCGTGATCCGGATGGCATCTATTCTGGTTGGCGGGCATTTGCGTATTATAACTTTCCAGGAACATTCTGGCCCACCAACGGCTCCACCAATGATGTGCTCATCCGGTTGCCGAAGGTTTTTCAGACCACCGCAGAGGGTATATTTGACCTGAACATTTATCAGATAAACCTGGCCATTGTCGAGGCTCTCATCAAACGGCAGAACATTGCTATTGACCCTGTAAATGAAAAAGAATTTGGTGTGGATCTGAACCGCAACGGTGAACTGGATATGGCCGGGCAGGTGGCTTTTTCCTGGGACCCGGTTAAAGGGAAAAATATGGCGTATGTGGGGCAGGCCGGAAAAGCACTGGAGAATGGGAAAATTCATCTTGCTGCAGGACTCTTTCCTGAAGGAACAGAGTTTCTTCATTCTGTCCGCTATGTTGATTTTAACGAGAACAATGAGACAGTTCTTTCCTCCCGAATGAAAGAATTGCGGTATATGAAGAAGCGGAACTGGAAAGATTATGGGTTCCTGGAAGCTGCAGGAGTTAACGAGATAAAAGAAAGGAACGACTTTCCAGATCGTACCCGACAGTTAATCGGAAATCCGGAACAGGGGGTCAATAATGATCGGGGCTGGATTCTCCAGGGATTTATTGAAGACCGGGAAGGCGAGCTGAGACCACAGAGTTTTGAGGAAACGGCCTTCTGTATAGGGTGTCATGGCGGTACCGGCGTCACAACCGACACTGTTTACGCTTTCCCTCGAAAGCTGGACAGCACCGAGTACCGTAATGGCTGGTTCCACTGGAGTCAGAAAGGTATTTCCGGTTTGAATGAGCCTAAAGTAAAAGTACGGAATGCTGGCGTTTACTACGAATATACCTACTATCTTATGTACAACAATTCCGGAAATGAATTTCGGAACAACAAAGAGGTGATTGAGAGGTTTTTCAACTCCGATGGAAGTATCAGGTATGCAATGTTGGATGCACTGCACGATGACATTTCCGTTCTGCTCAGTCCTTCCCGCAAACGTGCCATGACACTGAACAAAGCCTATCGCACAATCGTGGAAGATCAGGATTTTGTTGAGGGGCGTGATGCAAATGTGACTCCGGTTGCTACGGTATACAAAGAAGTGGAGCAGGATCTTTCCACTGGAGTGAAAAAGTCGACATCCCTTGACGGTTTCGCGGCCCGTTTTGGTATTCTCGATGGAGATTCCGAACCCATTCGTACAGTTCCAGTGGTTGAAAGCCAGGGATCAGTTCTGGAAAACAACAGCGAAAAGCTCCATACCCTGTTTGGTAGAGGGATGGGCGGCCCGGATGGGAAAAAATATGAAGTTGACTGGCAGGGAATTATCCATAAAAGTCGGTATGGGCTTGATATTCCAGGACTGCACTTCACATTTCCCAAAAGGCTCACTCTTCCCACGAGATTTCTTGTTCCCCTGGGAAAGAATAAAACCTGCTATCGGTGTCACCGGGTTGAATATCCTTCTATCCCCGGAGTAAAAAGTCTTTCAGAGATTATCGTGCCCAGGGACATTGAGCGCGAGCTGCCGGATTTTATTCAGCCGTTAACACATTCACCATCCAGAGATTTGGATGCTCGCTGGAGCCCGGACAACCAACGGATTGTTTTTGTTTCCAATCGTACCGGAACAGACCAGATCTGGCTGATGAACAGCGATGGCAGTAATAAAGAGCAACTCAGCACTGGGGATGCCACGGCCGCCTGGCCACAATGGAGCCCGGATGGACAGCATATTGTTTTCTGGTCGTTCAGCCCCGTTGAGCATCGGTATAAGATCGAAATACTTGGCTTGAAGGATAAAAGCAGGAAGATCCTCGTCAGTAGCAACAGACCTCTCGATCGACCGAGCTTTCACCCGGATGGGAATAGCATCGCCTATGCCTCTGAAGAAGCAGGGAACTGGGATGTCTGGCTGGTAAAGGCAGACAGCGGGAAAAAGATTCAGTTGACCAGGGATAAACGGATGGAGACGAATCCATTGTGGAGCCCGGATGGTAGGGTTTTGGCCTTTAAAGTCGCCGCAGGTGGGGAGTATGGCCTTACCACCGAAGATTTTATGACCTTTGAAAATGGATATGAAAAACCAACTATTCATATCTGGGACGGCCCGGAATCAGTACAGATGAACGGGTGGAGTCCGGACGGAAAAAAAATAACATACACGGCAGAGATTATCAGTGACAGCTCTGGCCAGGATCGAGTTACCTACGCTGCATTGGTATCAGATTTGACCCTCAAGGATGGCAGGGCAGTTGCCGAAAACAGCAGAGTTCTTTCTCGGAACCAGACATTGGGTGATCGTGGCCCGCTTTTTTCTGCTGATGGCAAAAAGATTGTCTTCTGGGCCTGGGATAAAAAAGGCGATGCCACTATCTGGTTGTATGATGTCGGCAGTGACAGCGTGGAGCAAACCACAACCAGAGGGGCTGAAACATATCCCCGGTGGAGCAGGGACGGGAAAAGTCTGCTTTGTGCTTCCATCCGCAAGGGGAATAGTGAAATCGTCAGGATTTCTTTGCGACGGTAATGGCGGAGGGCTTATCTTTGTTTTTTGCGCCTGTTTGGTATGTGCCAGATAACTTTTCCGATAAGCATGCTCGTTGATATATCCCCAAAATGGCGGCTGTCTATGCTTGAGGGGTGAGTGCCGATCACGCGGATGGTGTCTTCCTGCGAGGAGGCTCTGTCCACCTTTTTGATTAAGGTTCCATGTTGTGGATGGAGAAAAACAACGGTGTCGCCTTTCCGGAGGGGATTAAAAAAGGCGGGAATAGTGCTTATCAGCACATAATCTCCCGCCTGGTATTCCGGTGACAGACTGTTGCCCGTCACCTTGATGAATGTAAACACTTATAAGTCGGGGTAGACCATTTCCAATGCGGGCGCATAGGGGGCGGTAACTCTTTTTGTTGCGATACCCTTTGTTTTCCAGAAAATTTCAGAGAACTGATTGATGGCCTCAACAAATGCGAGACCTGCTTCGCGGTCGGCAGTCTGCCGGCATTTGGAACCAATCTGCAATATTTTATGGCAGAGAGTGGGCAATTCGGGATGATCTTCGATGTGATTGTCCTTTATGTAATCTCCAAAGATTACTCGGATCTCATGTTTTGCACGTTCTGCATGTTCTTCTTTGACGGCAATGCAACGTGTGACAGTGTTGTGGAAAGCGATGTCATTTTTCTCGCTGGCATCACTCTGCGCTGCCATCAAGTCCATCATTCTTACCACTGACAAGGCATTGATCTGTGCAATAATCGGATCGTAAACACCACAAGGGACATCGCAGTGAGCCTTTGCTACGTCAAACCCGAACTTCCTGTCTAAAGCTTGTATGAGATTGTAAATCATCTTTTCCTCCGGAAAAAACAGAATGGATTGGGCGGTGTAAGCATGCAGGGAACAACTCCCTTTAAACTCACAGACCCCTTTTGTCTATACATGTTACCTGACATATCTCACGGTAATGTCGGCCAGGCGTACTGTCAAGCTGTTATCGTGAATCGGGACAACTGATTTGCAGTCCATTGATACCGCTATGAAAGAACGAGTTGGTGCTGCTCAGTGATTTTTTTTGAACAGATCATCAACAGTCGTCCAATAATGTGTTTCCGTGTTACACTTTTTTATTTTTTTCCAGCTTTTGGCCTGGGGTGGAAAGGAAAAGCTGAGGTACAGCCAGAGTTGTTTCATGCGCCCCAGGAGGTGTGAGGGACCGGACAACAATTCCTTATAGCAGTGAAATAATTCATAGTGGAAGCATTGAATCCGTTCAGATCTGCTGTTGTCGGGTAAGCCTTTAATGTCTCCGACAAGAAATGGATTTGCAAGAGCAGCTCTCCCTATCATCCATTTTTCCAGTTGCGGGAATTGTTCCTGCAAATTGAGCAGTTTTTCCACAGAATTAATGTCGCCATTGTACACGATGCTATGTCTGCTCTGTTCGAGACATCGGGCAAAAGCCCTTGGGTCTGAATTTCCTCTGTAAAGCTGTTTGCCTAGCCGGCCATGGATTATGATTTCAGTTATGGGGTAGTCGTCAAGGCGGGGGAGGAGCCTGAGCAATTCCTGTTTGTTTGCATAGCCCAGTCGTGTTTTGATGGAAAGCTTGACGGGGAGTGTGGGGAGCACCTGGTCAAGAAAATCCAGGATCTTCTCTGGGAAGGGGAGCAAGCCGGAACCCCGATGTTTATGTGTTACCATGGGAGCTGGGCAGCCAAGGTTCCAGTTTATTTCTTTATAGCCCAGTTCTGCAAGACGATGAGCCAGAAAAAGAAAATCCTCCGTATCGGTGTTGAGAAGTTGGGGGATGATGGGGAGATTTTGATTGACATCGGGCAAGAGATCCTTGAGTTGTTTCGGCTTATATGAGGAATACCGTTGAGGGGTAATAAAGGGAGCGATGGCCGAATCGAATCCGGGGAAATGCTTTTGGAAGAGGGTACGAAAATGGCAATCGGTAATTCCGCGGATAGGTGCAAGGATAAGTTGAGTTTGCTGCCTGGTCATGTCAGTTATCCACGGCCTCACGAAACCATTCTTCGAGTTGGAATGGTGTGGGGTGGATCCCAGCTGACTTTATTTCACCGTTAATCATCAGTGCAGGTGTTGTCGTGATGCCATACCGGCCAATTTCATCCGGCTCGTGAACCATGTCGATGTCGGCGGCAATGCCCATCTTCATCATGGCATCAATAACAGCATCTCGCAGACCATTACAGGTGATACATCCTGTACCAAAAATACGAATAGTTAAATCCTTGTTTTCCTCAATTTCCAAGCCAAGGAGTATTCTGTATTCCCGTTCAAGTGCCGTTTTGTATTTGTCTGTCATCCCCGGTGGAATATAGTTTTTGTCACGGATTTCCTGGTACAGATGTTCGGATATGTCCTCAACTGGAATGTTTTGGGCAAGTGCCCTATTTAAAGCAATATCAAGACCAATCAGGCCGATGCTTGTTCTTCCAATTTTAAGCATTCGCTGGGTGGGAGTTTCCATGTGTGGTAAATAGCCTTTATTATGAAAATGTATTTATGCGGGTGGCAGTTACTTTTGCAATCTGTTCATATCATATCCGGGGGTGGTGGAATAAAAAAGGGAAATTTTGTCCTGTATGGCGAAACAGGTATTCTTGCCATACAGGTAAAACGAGCGCAAAGGTTTGCCGCAGGGAATTCCTGGGGGCGAAAGCCTTTGCCAAAGATTATCCCTCGGCCTCCTCATATCAAGAAATTGAACAGGGGGGGGACGTTCATGATTTCATGCTTTTCTTTTTATTGGTGGTATGGTATGAGTGATTATGCCAAGAAAATCACGAGTAGATGTACCTGGTGCCCTGCACCACATTATTTGCCGAGGCATTGAGCGCAAAAGGATTTTCCGAGATAATAGAGACCGTGACAACTTTGTTGAGCGGTTGGGAAATATTCTGGTTCAAACCTCAACACATTGTTACGCCTGGGCATTAATTCCTAATCACTTCCATTTATTGCTCAAAACCGGACATGTACCGATTTCCATTGTGATGCGTCGGTTGTTAACGGGGCATGCCATTTCCTTTAATCGTCGTTACCGTCGTCACGGCCATCTGTTTCAGAATCGCTATAAGTCCATTCTTTGCCAGGAGGAACCCTATCTGTTGGAACTGGTACGATACATTCACCTCAACCCACTTCGCGCCGGGCTGGTTCCAAATTTTGAAAAGCTAAACAAGTACCGTTACTGTGGGCATAGCAGACTTATGGGGGGTGCAGAAGATGATTGGCAGGATACAGAATTTATTTTGCATCATTTTGGCAAGCGTGTATCCTCAGCCAGAAAAAAATATGCAGTATTTGTTGAGGAGGGCATCTTGCAAGGAAAAAAAGATGAATTGATAGGCGGTGGTTTGATAAGAAGCGTCGGAGGCTGGACAAAGCTTTTAGCCATGCGCAAGTCAGGGGGCAGGCAACAAAGTGATGAACGTATCTTGGGGGACAGTGATTTTGTTGATACTGTTCTCAAAAGGGCACAGGAGGCCTTGGACCGGAAAGATCAATACCGTGTGGCCGGAATTGGATTTGATGAGGTTTTGCAATTGGTTTCCCAGATATTCGAACTGGAGACACAAGAGATTATGGCTGCCGGCAAGCAGCCTTTACGGGTACAGGCCCGCAGTCTTTTATGCTATTGGGCTGTACGAGAATTAGGTTACAGCGCCACTTCTGTAGCAGCCAGGCTGGGTTTCGGGCAACCGGCAGTCAGCCGGGCGGTGCAAAGGGGCGAGCGAATAGCTCAAGAGCATGATTATTCTTTGAATATCCTCGGAAAAGCATGAAATCATGAACGTCCCTCTCTCCCACTCTCTCCCAACCTATCAAAACAGAAACTGATTAGATGTGTAACGGTAAAAAGGAGGAGAAAGATTAAAAAAAATACCCATACTGGGTCGACCATTGCTGGAATTGTGCTGTTACTGCTTGTTGTCTTGGCTTTTGTCTTTCTCAGGGAGCCAGCCGTGCATGTGCTGGAAACAGATACGATTTCCTGGGCGTCCGCAGCAGAAAAGTGCAAAGACAAATATAAATCACAGAGGCCACCGGGAGTTGTCAAAGTTTCTAATTGCAGGAAACGGCTTTGGGATGATGAATTTTTCTATTATTACTGGAGCAAACCACAGTCAATTTTCATTAAAAATTCAAATGGCCGTAAAATCAGGTATGCTGGAACATGCCAGGTTGACAGAAGAAGTGGTGATATTGTGTATATAACGTTGAACGATCGGGTATTACTGGATATCAGAAAGAGGTGAGCCCCACTATTTATTTTTGTTTTCTCTGATTCGTTGTTGTGCCTGTTCCAATATTTCCGTTAAGCTCAAGACCTTTGCTTTGGGTGGAGCAAAGATTCTCTTTTGCTCATCGCTTGAATAATTTTCTGTGATGAATTTCTCAACAGGAAAACATTGGAACCAGCAATCTAATACTTTGTCACAGGGGAGATTGTGCTGTGCGTGTCGGCAGTAGGCAAAAGTTAGGAAATGGCCAAGTTTTTTGCAATAGCCCTCCTGGTAGTCATATTTTTTGATCATTGTGTTTCTCCTGGATAGCTTACGTCTGACATATACGCTGCGCCAACCTGCCTGCGAAAAACTGCGGCACTCTGTAAGCAGTTACAAAATCGGTGGTTTGTGAAAGTAATTCGCGTACTCCCGTGAGTAGTTATCTTTTATCTATAAACAGGCATGCAGTATTTCTACTATCTTTTCCACAGAATAATCTCGCATTCTCCAGATTTTGGCAAGTGCAGTCGCATTTTCAGCAAGCTCTGGTATTGCTGTATGGGGGATATTCAGTGCTGTAATGCTTATCGGGGATTGAATTTTAGAAAACCAGTCAGTGAGTGAGCTTACTCCCTGGGTCGCTCTTTCTTCAAGGGTCCCTGTCCGTTTGTCAAAAACACGTTCTGCGAATTGGGCGAATCGATGGGGCTGTTTGTTCATATTGTATCGCATCCATCCCGGGATTATTGCAGAAAGGCCTGCCCCATGTGGAACATTATATAAGGCCGAGAGGCTATGTTCTATCATATGCATGGGGAAACCAAGTTTTCCCAGCCCCGAACTTGTCAAGCCGTTCAAGGCGAGGCTTGCAGTCCACATAAGGTCTGCCCGTGCATGGTAGTCGTTTGTTTTTTCCAATACCCTATTACAGCTTTCCATGGCGTTGATCACAAGGCCTTCCATCAGCCTGTCCTGCACAGGGGTATGGGGATCTGTGGTGGTAAAATAACATTCAAGCACGTGAGAAACAGCATCAATCGCACCGTAGGCAGTGTGGTTTTGAGGGACAGAAAAGGTGCAGGTGGGATCAAGAATGGATGTTTTCGGATAGAGGTGTTTATTGGCAAACCCAAACTTTTGTGCTGTTGAATCGTTTGTGATGACCATGCCGGAATTCATTTCTGAGCCGGATGCTGCAAGGGTAAGCACTGTGGTGAGTGGCAAAGGATTTTTTATACTCTTTTTGCCGGTAAAAAACTTCCACACATCATGTTGAACCACTGTTCCTGCGCAAATAGCTTTTGCTTCATCGATTACAGAACCGCCTCCAACGGCGCAGACAACGTCACAGCGGTTTGTTCGCGCAAGCACTATTCCTTTATGCACATGGGAAAGAATTGGATTGGACTGGACGCCATCGTGTTCGGTAATTATCGCTCCTGCGGCGAGAAGCGACTGCATGACCTGCTCGTAAATAGTGTTTTTTTTTATGGATCCTGAGCCATAAACTAGCAGGACTCTTTTGCCGAGAAGGAGTGTCTCTGTTCCAATGGCCGGAACCGTGTTCTTCCCAAAGAGAATTTTACATGGATTGTGAAATACGAAGTTTTGCATGGTTTGATTCTCTACGACGGATTTTGTGAAAGCTTTCGGGAAAAGGAGAGGCTGAGAGTAATGAAATCCTGGAGATCGAGAACTTCCGCTCGTGTGCCAGGTAAAATTCCAGCTTCGATAATGGCCTCTTCAGTAAGGTGTTTTGAATGTTTTTTGTCGTCCCCACTCAGGTTTCTGAAAAAACCTCCTGAAGTAAGAGTATTCAAAAGTGTCTTTCGGCGTTGACTGAATGCGGCGCGCACTATTTTCTGAAAAAGGGCTCTGTCGTAAGCTCTTCCTGCAATTTTCTCAGGATCAGAAAACACAATACGAACTACCACAGAATCAATCTTGGGGCGAGGGTGGAATTCGGCCGGATGCAGTATGAGCAAGGATTCAACCGTGGCACAGCCTTTTAAGAGAACCGTGGGGATTCCATATTGTTTTGTTGAGGGAGCGGCTGTCAGGCGATCTGCAACTTCCTTTTGCAGCATGACGGTGGCCCAGGAAACTTTTTCCTGGTGTTCTATCAGTTTAAACAAAAAGGGGTTGGAGATGGAGTAGGGGAGGTTTGCCATGATTTTCAAAGGCCCCTTGCTAAGTCGATACAGCTCATCAAAATCAGCCTTTAATATATCCTGATGCAGGAGTGTGACATTCGGGGGCAGATCATTCTTTTTTTCATGAAATCGAACTATGCCGCTGTCCACTTCCAAGCCATAAACATGTGCTGCTTTCTCTGCAATGGGCTGGGTGAGTGCCCCAAGACCGACCCCTACTTCTACGATTATGTCGTCGGGCTGTATCTTTCCACAGTCTGCAACAGCAGCCGCTGTTGCCTTGTGAATCAGAAAATTCTGGCCAAGTTGTTTTTTGGGGGCGAGGTTCTCTTCATGCAGGGATTTTCTGGTGTTACCGTAACGGGTCATACATTGTTGTCCTTTTGTAATTGAAATCAGCGTAGATGAAATTAGTTAAGCTTTTTCTTCTGTTCGCGAAGGATATGTTTTTGTCTTCGTTTTTCACGAATTTTAAGAAAAAGTCGCAGGGTGAAAACATACCAAACGATAGCAGTGGGGATGGCGAGAATCAAGCCACCGCTGAGCATTACGATAATTAACTCGGCGCCCTGATTAAAGAGTAAATGGACAGTCTCTTTGAATCCATTTCCTGAGACGATTATATTCAGGATATTATGAATTTGAGTCCAGTTTACCTCGTAAGGGGTAATGCAGTTACCAATGACCATGCTGGCATAGTAGATGGGAATATAAGTAAAAGGGTTACTGATAACAAGACTTGCAAAAAGGCCGGCCATTGCTGACGTCCTTGTCAGGAAACAGACTGTAATGATACCAACAGTGTGAAACGGCATGACCGGCATGGTACCTATGATTGCGCCAATACAGGCTCCCCAGGCAATATCTCTCGGGTCGCCTTTAATCCTCAAAAATTTGAGATAGTAATATTGTCTAATCCGTGTAAATTTCATTCTGTCTGCCGTGTGCCATGCAGTATCTGGGGCAATAGTCGTTCCATGTACCTACTCGAGAGGGAAGGTTCTTACAGTACCTTTCCCGGTGCTAAAATATGTTTTTCTCTTCTTTTCCGTTTTATTCTGATGAACAATCGCAGCGACAAAAAATAACTGGCAATGGTAAATGGAAATGCCAGAGCTGCCCCACCAACGAGTAATACAATAACAGCTTCAGAACCTATTCCACTAAGGGCCTGTACAGATTCCTTGAAACTTGGTTTGGCAAATAAAAGATCCAGAACCTCCTGCATTTTTTCCCATGTGAAATTGTAGGGAGTAAGGATGTTACCTATAACAATGGATAAATAATATTGCGGGATATAAGTGAGTGGGTTGCAGGTGAGCAGAGTCGCGAGGTAGCCTGCGATTGTGGAGGTTCGGGTCACAAATGTTGCGGCTATTACGGCAATGGTATGAAAAGGAGTAATGGGGACAATACCTAAAAAGGTGCCTATGGCTGTGCCAATGGCAAGAGAATGTGGATTCCCTTGAAGTCGGGTAAATTTAATACAAAAGTATTTGACTGTTCGTTTCGGGTTCATGGCATAATTATAAGGTGGAGCGAGTGTAAACGTCCAGGTTATAGGTACAATCGGAGTTTTCACGATGAGAATGAACACCTGCAATGGCGATCATCGCTCCGTTGTCGGTACAGTATGCCGGTCGTGGAACAAAGAGTTCTCTCCGCTCTTCCTTACAACGGTCTTTCATCAGTTCTCTCAGACGAGGGTTCGCTGAAACGCCACCTCCTAAGACTACACGGTTAACACTTTGTTGTGAAGCTGCAAGAAGCGTTTTTTCAACGAGAACTTCAACGGCTGCTTCTTGAAAAGAGGCACAGATGTCCGCTATGCAAAGAGGAATGTTTTTCTGTTTTTCACGATTGCAATGATTGAGTACTGATGTTTTAAGGCCAGAAAAACTGAAATCGAGTGAATCCACTTCCAGCCATGAACGGGGAAATTTAATGGCTTTGGCGTTCCCTTGTTGTGCTTCACCGGAAATGGCAGGGCCGCCAGGATAGGAAAAGCCAAGGAGTTTCGCGACTTTGTCGAATGCCTCCCCTGCAGCATCGTCTCGTGTTCTGCCAAGGAGGGTGAACTGGGTAAAACTATCCGCCCGGTAAATTGAGCTCGTGCCACCGGAAACCACAAGAGCAATAAAAGGGAAATCCGGTTTGTCTTCTTCAAGAAAAACGGAGAGGATGTGGCCTGCCATGTGATCCACCCCAACATAGGGGATATTGCTGACAAAGGAGAGTGCCTTGGCATAGGAAAAGCCAACCAGGAGTGACCCGATAAGCCCAGGGCCCTGCGTTACGGATATCAGATCAATGTCCCTCAAGGTGACATTAGCACGTACCAAAGCTTCGTTGACAACAGGGACAATAGACTCAAGGTGACAGCGCGATGCAAGTTCTGGAACCACACCACCAAAGCGGGTGTGTATTTTGTCCTGGCTGGTGAGTACTGAAGAAAGAATGGTGCTCGTATCCAGTAATACCGCAGCGGCAGTATCGTCGCAGGAACTTTCAATTCCTAGTGTAAGCATCAGCTTTAACCTGTTTGTTATTGTGCTGTCCGTGCCGGTAGTAGAAATAACTGCTGGCGGAAAAGCAATATTCAGGGTAAGAGGATGCCAATATATTAGTCCTTGTCAGCAAAGTCAATGATGCAGGGTACCCTTGAAGAATGACTATTATCACACTATGAACGAAAAACATGAAAAGAGTAGTAAAACCGATTCGTTAGTAGATTCGTTCGCACGGACGATCTCCTATCTTCGTCTCTCTCTCACCGATCGATGTAATCTGCGCTGTGTGTATTGTATGCCCGCCGGTCAGAGTGGTGGCTTGAAAATGCTCGAACAAAGAGAATTGCTCAGTTACGAAGAATTACTGCGTATCATCGGGTTGGTTGTTGAGATGGGGATGAATAAGATTCGTCTTACTGGTGGAGAACCTTTGGTACGCAAAGGGGTGATGGGGTTTATTGCCTCTCTATCCAGAATCGATGGGCTTGATGAAATTCGGTTGACTACGAATGGTGTGTTGCTTCACGAAAAGGCGGAAGGCTTGTATGCTGCGGGGATTCGTAAACTCAATATTTCGCTCGACACCATGCGTCCCGAACGGTTCCAGGAAATAACTGGAGCCGATCTTTACGCTCAGGTGTGGAGGGGAATTGAAACGGCCCGCGAATTAGGCTTTGATGTGAAACTGAACGTGGTGGCAATGAAGGGAGTGAATGATGATGAGTTTGTGGATTTTGCACGACTGGCATTGGAAAGTCCTTACCAGGTTCGGTTTATTGAGTTTATGCCGGTTGGTGCTGATTCAACATGGAAGACGACTACCTATATCACCTCCTCAGAACTTCAAAAAATAGTGGAAAGCGTAGGGACATTGGAAGCTTTACCAGGGCAGAGAATGGATGGACCGGCGAGGGTGTACTCTTTGGTTTCAAATGATGGTTTGCAGGGTACAATAGGATTTATCAGTCCAATCAGCCACCATTTTTGTGAGACTTGCAATCGTTTGCGGTTGACTTCTGCCGGGAGGCTTCGGGCATGTTTGCTTCATGATAACGAGGTTAACTTGAAGGAAATGCTCCGTGGAGGAGCGACAAATGATGAGATCAGAGGGCTTATCAGGCAAACAATACTTGATAAGCCCAAAGGGCATACGTTGACTGAAGCTCAGACGAATTGCTCTGGGCAGATGTCACGCATCGGAGGATGATTCGTCGGCAACAGGGTAAGAGCCAAGCCATTCAAAATAAGAGCAAAGTACGCCTAAGGTTGTACAGCAATCTTTAATGTGTGGTTCTTCTATGTGTCCCATGAGATCAAGGAAAAATAAATATTTCCACTGTTTTCCCTTAATCGGCCTTGATTCAATTTTCGCGAGGTTGATTCCTGCCCTGGCAATTACACTTAGGATCTCATTTAATGCGCCCGGACGTTCTTTAATTCCCAGCAGGAGAGAAGTCCTGTCACTTCCGCTTGGGCTTGGTGATTCTTTGCCAATAACCAGGAAACGTGTGGTGTTCCCGCGATAGTCTTCGATACCTTTTACCACCACTTGTAAGTCATAGGTCTTTATCGCAAGAGAGGAAGCTATGGCTCCGATATTCGGGTTGTTGGCAGCCATCTGTGCAGCGGCACCGGTGGAGAACACAGGAAGGGTCGGGCAGGATGGGAGGTGCTTGCGAAGCCATTCCCTGCACTGAGCCAGTGGTTGAGTGTGTGAGGCCACTGTTTGAATATCAGCTATGTTTCCCGATTTACAGACAAGATTGTGGGTGATTTCCATGCGTACTTCACCGCAAATCTTGGTTCTGAATTTCATAAAGGAGTCAAGCGTTGAAAAAACAGCCCCTTCGATTGAGTTTTCGACGGGTACTATGCCGTACTGGGTGCGTCCTTTTTCAACTTCAGAGAACACATCGGCGATGGATTCCATGGAGCTGTAAGCTGCTGAATGACCAAAATATTTGACTCCAGCAAGGTGAGTGAATGTGGCTTCAGGCCCTAGGTAAGAAACGGCAATCTTTTGCTGAGAAAGCCGGCATGTTGTTATGATTTCATGGAAAATGGAATGAAGGGCATCTTTGGGGAATTCACCGTTGTTCAGTTTTTTCAGGCGTTCGTAAATTTCCCTTTCACGTCGGGGGTCCCATTTCGCACGGTTACCATCATTTTTTAGTTCGCCGATTTGTTTTGCGAGAGAGAGTCGTTCTTTTAGAAGATTGAGGATGGTATTGTCAATTTTGTCAATTTCATCCCGGACAGGAGTCAGATCTTTTGCCATTGCTAATCCTTTATGTCGTAAAAAAAGAAGGTTGCTTTGCATTAGTAGAATATGTGACTGCGGAATGTAGGGCAAAGAAAAAAGTAAGTCAAGTTGTAAAAAAGAACTGGAATAAGCATTGCCGAACAGGTACATTTCCTGTTTATTCGTAATTTTTAACCGTTTTTCTATGAAGATGTCGGAACTATTAAAAAAAAGAGAGCTGTGAGCATGAGCGACAAACCAGTACAAAAGACCTATGAGGAAATAAATGCACGTATCAAAGCCGGTGAAGCTGTTATTGTCACTGCTGAAGAGATGATCGAAATTGTACAGGCAAAGGGGGCGGAAGGTGCTGCAAGAGAAGTGGATGTAGTTACCACAGGCACTTTTTCTCCCATGTGTTCCTCCGGCGCATTCTTGAATTTTGGACAGACGACACCCACGATTAAGGCTTCCAGGGTGTGGATTAATAAAGTTTCTGCTTATGCAGGACTGGCTGCTGTTGATTGTTATATTGGTGCCACGGAACCAGCGGAGGACGATCCTTTGAATAAACTGTACCCCGGAGAGTTTCGATATGGCGGTGGGCATGTGATTGAGGATCTGCTGGCTGGGAAAAAAGTATTCCTGGAGGCTAAAGCTTATGGAACGGATTGCTATCTTGGACGAAAGATGCGAAAGGAATTTACCCTGGAAGAGCTTCCCGACGCTTTGCTCTGTAATCCCAGGAATGGGTATCAGAATTATAACTGTGCCGTAAATCTAACCGATAAGACGGTGTATACGTACATGGGTACCTTAAAACCAAACTGTAAAAATGCGAATTATTGTAGTGCCGGGAGTTTAAGCCCCTTGTTGAACGACCCTCATTATAAGACCATCGGTATGGGAACCAGAATTTTTCTTGGGGGTGGAGTGGGCTATGTGACATCACAGGGCACCCAGCACAATCCTCATGCACCAAGGCATGAGAATGGAACACCAGTAAGACCAGCCGGAACGATAATGGTTCAGGGAGATATGAAACAAATGTCTTCCCGCTTTATACGGGGGATTTCTATCTTGGGATACGGCAACACAATGGCTGTTGGCCTGGGGATTCCAATTCCTGTTCTGAATGCTGAGATGGCTGCTTATACTGGCGTATCCGACGATGACCTTTATACTCAGGTTGTTGATTACGGCTATGATTACTCCAATGGAATCAACAAGACCTATGGCGAGGTAAGCTATGCGGAACTTAAATCAGGATCCATTGTCGTCAATGGGAAGAGTGTTCCTACAGCCCCATTGTCCAGCCTGCCAATGGCCAGAGAAATAGCAGAAACCCTTAAGACCTGGATGAAAGATGGTAAATTTTTACTGAATAAACCGGCCGAGCTTCTTCCCGATGCCGATGTTCTCAAGAGTTGAGCGCTGAAAAGAACAAGCAAATATCAGCTTTTGTTGAAATCGCTGAGGAAGTTTTCTTCTGTTGCTGTAGCATTTTCCGGAGGGGTGGATTCAACGCTCTTGCTATTCGCAGCCTGTGAGGCATTGGGCAGGGAGAACGTCTATGTGCTCCGTGGAGTGTCTGGTCTTGTTTCCAGCCAGGAGGACAAGGAGGCTGCTGCAATGCTCAGTGAGCTGGAAATCGACAGCCGACGGATTTTGAAAATTATTCTGTCGCCGTTTTCCTGGCCAGAGTTTGTAGTGAACGATCCCGGTCGCTGCTATTTTTGCAAAAAGAGAATGTATGAGACTTTTTTGAACGAACTTGGAGCGTTTGATTGTACCGTTTTGCTGGATGGAAGTAATGTTGATGATCTCGGGAGCCATCGACCGGGTTTCAGGGCGATTCATGAATTTTCCATACAGACTCCGTTGCTTAATGCCGGATTGCACAAAAAAGAAATCAGGGCTCTTGCCAAAGACTTTCGTTTAAGTAACTACGCTAAGTCTTCCAATTCCTGTCTCGCCACTCGTCTTCCTGAGGGAACATTAATAGATAAGAGTTCTTTAACGATAATTGAAAAAGGTGAGTACTTTTTACTGGATCGTGAATTTTCTGGATGCAGAGTGAGACCCATTGGAAAAGATGTCGTCCTGGAGTTTTGTCAACGGGATTTCGATCGCGTATTCGATCCGCATTTACGTACTGAAATAAGAGATTATTTTAGAGGGCTGGGTTTTGTACGTGTGCTTATCGACTTGTCCTTGCGGGTCTGAAGGAAGAATGATTGATTGTGGTTGCTTGCAAGAACGTGTTTTCTGACACAATCTTGTTCATCCCTTCATCAGTCATCCTAAAATCTCTCCCATGGGGTGAGAGAATCTATGTATTGTCATATTTGTTATTTTTTTAGGGATCTTATCCGTTTGCTTAAACTCCGGGAACGAAGGGGGATATTCAAAAATGCCTATTGAAATAAAACGGTTGGGATTTTTTTTCTTTTGACAATCAACCAGCCTTTTATTAAAGAAATGTAAAGTATAAAGGAGAGGGCAGGGAGGCAATGATTAGTTTTTCCCCTTGTCTAATTAGAAATGAAGTTTTCGGGAGGGATTCATGAACAAGAAGGAATTAGTAGAAAATATTGCAGATGCCGCTGATATTTCCAAAGCCGCTGCAGAGAAGGCATTAAACAGCACACTTGCAGCCATTGCTGTAACTTTGAAGAATGGCGACAAAGTTACACTGGTAGGGTTTGGTACGTTTTCGGTTACCAGGCGTGAAGCCCGCAAGGGGCGAAATCCTCAGACCGGGAAATCCATCGATATCCCAGCGAAGAATGTAGCTAAATTCAAAGCTGGCTCTAAACTTTCTGAAGCGATCAATTAAGTCGATTAGTCGGAAGACTATTGTTAGATTGATAGATGTCTCCTTCCTCCCTCCTGTCATTTGGGGTGGTTCTGTTTACCGGGCGTAGTATAGTTTTAATAGTTAGGGGATTAGAATTGGTATACTGATGAGCATGTATCTATTATTGTGCTTGCACAACGGAGATGTATGGTTCGAAAAATCCCGTCCTTAAAAGGCACGGGATTTTTTGTTTAATGGCATCGTAAATAATCTTCATTTATCAGAAAACGCATACTAAACCTAGTCATCAGGTTTTCTGTTTTAAGGGCTATTCTGTTATTCAGGATGGCCTTTTTGGTTTCTCATGAAAAAACTACGATCTGGATATACCACTGGTGCCTGTGCGGCGGCGGCTGCTAAGGCAGCGACGGCATTGCTTCTCACAGGTCATGGGCAGAAAAGTGTTGAGATTCCATTTCCCGATGGTTCCCGGGTGAGTTTTCTGTTGGTATTTCAGAAAGTAATTGACTCCTCAGGGCGTATTGCCAAGGCATCTGTTGTTAAAGATGCTGGCGATGATCCCGATGTGACGAATGGTGCCCTTATTGAGGCCACGGTTTGTTCTGGAAGGGGAGAAAAGTTTGAAAAAGAGAACATTATTATTTTTGGAGGGAAAGGCGTAGGAATTGTTACAAAAAGGGGCCTCGCTGTTCCCGTGGGAGAACCCGCAATCAATCCTGTTCCAAGAAAAATGATTTATGCAGCGGTTGCTGAAGCTGTTCAGGAAAGCGGTGTCGATTTCCATTGTCAACTTGAAATAACTATTTCAATTCCAGAGGGAGAGGTACTTGCAGAAAAAACTCTGAATCGCAGGCTGGGAATTCTTGGTGGTCTGTCGGTACTGGGTACCACGGGGATTGTACGGCCTGTTTCTGCAAGTGCCTGGACGAAAACAATCTCTACTTCCATGGATGTTGCAAAAGCAGCAGGGCTCAGTGAGGTCATTCTTGCAACAGGGAGGACATCAGAAAGAGCAGCGCAGGAATACCTCAGGCTTCCCGAAGAGGCTCAGGTTATGATGGGTGATTATCTCCACTTTTCACTTGTTGAGGCTGCACGACATAAATTTTGCAAAATTCATCTTTCGGCGATGTGGGCTAAAATTATGAAGTGTGGAATGGAAATCCCGCAAACGCATGTGAGAAACGGGGCACTGGAGATTCCGGATGCCCTTAAATTTCTCAAAAAGCTTCACTGTGACGATGAACTGCTGCAATCCCTTGAGGGATCAAACACTGCCAGGGAGATATATGAGCGTTTGCTGGAGTGCGGAGAAGAGCGTGTTGTGAAAAAAGTTTGCGGTGCTGCCCGGGAGTATGCTGAGAAAGTATCAGGTCTTACGGTTGTCGTTTATCTCGTCGATGCCAGGAGAAACATTGTTTTTAAGACAGGTGATGATATATGAGCACCGGTTCAATATTGCACGTTATTGGCTTTGATCCTTTGTTGGAAGACAACTCGGTGCTTCACAGGGCTTTGGACAAGTCCGTCGCCGTGGTGGCTTCCAAACGTTTGTACCAAGAGTTGAAAAAACTTCGTATTGTCCAAGCTCCTCCCTTGGTACCTGTTACCCCTCTTGGTGAATGTATTGACGCCATAAGGGATTATCTTAAAAGTGGGGATGTTACTGTTATTGCATCGGGAGATCCGTTATTTTATGGAATAGGGCGTAGGCTTCGGCAGGATTTTCCCCGGCAGGAGATGCGGGTTCATCCTGCTCTTTCCTCGATGCAGCTAGCCTTTGCAAGATTCAATATTCCCTGGGATGATGCTGTCTTTGTCAGTCTCCACGGACGCAGTGATGAGAACCTTGCCACCAGGCTTCTACGTCATGGAAAAACCTTTGTTTTTACCGATCCTGTAAACAGTCCGAACAGCATAGCAAGGGTGCTTATTCGCGAGTGCGGTGTTCGTTCACTGTCTTCCATTGAAGTGTCTGTTGCCGAGCACCTGGGCTTTCAATCAGAAAGACTGGTTACTGGAAGTCTCCTTGAAATAGCAGAGCAGACGTTTGTTGAGCCCAATGTGATGATTCTTTTCAATCGAAAGCGGCAGAAACACCAGCAGCACTATCCCGTTTTTGGGCTTACTGAGTCAGAGATTTGTCATAGCAGGGGACTTCTTACCAAGAATGAGGTACGTTCCGCGGCGATTCATTCCTTACGTCTCCTGGGGAACGGTGTTCTCTGGGACATTGGAGCAGGCTCAGGGGCGATTGGTTTGGAAGCTGCACGCTTGTTTCCCGATTGTCATGTTTTTGCCATAGAAAAGGAAGTTGAACAGTGGCAGAATATTGAGGAGAATCGCATTCAATATTCTGCCTGGAATTTGAAGTTGATTCGAGGTGAGGCACCAGACGCTCTGGTGCAACTCCCACGGCCAGACAGGATATTCGTTGGGGGGAGTGGTGGGAACCTTCCTGAGATCCTAACATATTGCGCCAACCGGCTCTTGCCTAATGGCATAATTGTTGCGAATGCTGTAATTGAAAAGACGGCTCAAATAGCTCCAGATATTTTATGGAAAATGGGATTTGATGTTACAATCAGTGAGATTGCGGTTAAGAGATATAGCTACCCTGAAGGGAAGAAGCAAAAGTTTAATGTCATCAGGATTATCGTTGGATGCAGATAAAGAGAACTGACAGGAGCTCGGTAATGTGCAGTGAAAAACGGAAAAATACAGAAGCGATCTCAATAGTTGGTGCAGGTCCCGGCGATGTTGAGCTTATTACGGTCAAAGGCAGACGATTACTCGACGAAGCGGAGTGCATTGTCTTTGCAGGGAGTCTTGTGAACAGAAATATTCTTGAAGGGTGCAGGGCTGAAATCCATGACTCTCAGGGGATGAATCTCGATGAAATTGTGGATGTTTTGTCCACTGCCTGGAAAAGCGGGAAAAAGGTGGTTCGCTTGCACACCGGCGATCCTTCTATTTTTGGAGCAATAAAGGAACAGATGCAGGCACTTGACACTTTGGGAATTCCCTATCATGTCGTTCCTGGGGTCAGTTCTGCGTTTGGCGCTGCAGCAGCACTGAATGCAGAGCTTACCCTTCCGGAAATTGCGCAAACTGTGATAATTACCCGCCAGGAGGGACGTACTCCTGTTCCACCACTTGAAAAACTCCACTTACTTGCCAGTCATCAGACAACCATGTTAATCTTTCTCTCTGTATCCATGATAGACACTGTGGTTGCAGAACTGCAAAAAGGGGGGTATTCAAAAGACACCCCTGTTGCAGTGGTCGAAAAGGCAACGTGGGAGGATGAAAAAACCCTTGTAGCTACTCTCGATACCATTGTTTCAAAGGTGAAGAAGGCAGGGATACAAAAAACTGCACTCATTTGTGTCGGAAAAGTTTTTGCAGGTACGGAACTTCGGGCCGTATCAAAATTGTATGACAGGAGTTTCAGTCATGGGACACGACAAGCTGCAAAAGACTAAGGGGCTGCTGGCTGTTTTTACAGGTAATGGAAAAGGGAAAACCACAGGTTCCCTGGGCCTGGCATTCAGGGCACTTGGTCATGGACAAAAAGTCTGTATTATTCAGTTTATTAAGGGAAGTTGGAAATATGGAGAACTGGAGTCTGCCAAAGTGTTTTCACCACTCCTTGACTTTCATGTTATGGGGCGTGGCTTTACCTGGAATTCCGATGACTTGGAGCGTGACAAAGAGGTCGCTCTTGAGGCTTGGGAATTTGCAAAAAAGATAATCAGGGAAGACAATTATTCTTTAGTCATTCTTGATGAACTGACATATCTTCCACACTATAAGATACTTGACGAAGCGGAACTTTTATCAGTTTTTGCTGCCAGGCCAAAGGAACAGCATATTGTGGTTACAGGACGTTATGCGTCTGATGAATTAATAGCACTCGCTGATCTTGTAACCGAGATGGTTGAAGTGAAACATCCATTTAAATCAGGAGTCAAGGCTCAAAAAGGTTTCGAGTTTTAGTGTTGATCCTGCGTAATTATTCAGGTGGGACTGCAAAGTTAACAAAACCACCGAACTGCACCACCAGTATCTTTCGGATTGCCGGGAGATTTCTTTTTACTATCCGGAGAATATGATGGAATCATTCGATGAATTGTTGGAACGTTCAACCAGGGTACATGGACATATTCGTGCCGGACAGGTTATTGGTGTTCGCTTATCCATGATTGGTCTTGAAGCAATCGGCATTCAGGATCCGAGAGGTCTTGACAGAAAAAAGCTGTATGTTCTGGTTGAAATTGACCGTTGTGCAACGGATGCTATTCAGTCGGTGACCGGGTGCAGCCTTGGAAAACGCTCCATGCGCTGGATAGATTATGGCGTTATGGCGGCAACTTTTGTTAATTTGGAAAGCGGGAAGGCTGTACGCATTGTTGCCAGGGAAGAGTCCCGTGAACTTTCAAAAAAATATTGCCCGGAAATTGAAGGAAAATATCCACGTCAACTTGCGGCATATAAAATCATGCCGCAGGAGGAATTGTTCACCCTTGAAGAAGTAAAGGTCGTTATCCCCAAAGAAGACATGCCGGGAAGACCAATAAAAAGAGTGCAGTGTGAATCCTGTGGCGATTGGGTTCAGGATTGTCGTGATGTCGTGAAAGATGGCCAAAGGCTTTGCCGAGGCTGTGCCAATGGGAAGTATTATCAGCCACTGCACTAATCAACAAATACCTTTTATATAAATACTTATGATCACATTACTTGATTATGGCGCCGGCAATGTTCGAAGCGTCAGGAATGCTATTGGAAAACTTGGTTTTACCGTTCATGATGTGACTTCCCCAGAAGACGTACTCCGTGCCGAGTGTTTGGTTTTCCCCGGTGTCGGGAGTTATGGTTCCGTCATGGAGCGTTTACAGCGTGACGGGTTCATCGAACCCTTAATTGAACGTATTCAATCCGATAAACCCGTGCTTGGTATTTGTGTTGCCTTGCAGGCTTTGTTTGAGGGCAGTGAAGAATCTCCTGGTGTCGCCGGGCTGGGGATTTTAAAGGGACAGGTGAAACGTTTTTCTGATCCCACGCTTTCGGTACCTCAAATCGGTTGGAATGGTTTGAATCTGCGTAAGCAATCCGCATTGTTTTCAAAGTATAATGGTGAAAAATATTATTTTGTTCATTCCTACAGGGCGACACTTTCCCTGGAAGACCAGGACTGGTTGTTGAGCAGTACCAATTATGGTGAAGAATTTGTGAGTGGCGTGCAGAGGGGAAATGTGACTGCATTCCAGTTTCATCCAGAGAAAAGCGGCGAGGCCGGTTTGACCCTTTTGGGAAATTATCTAAAATCTAAAGGCAATTCCCTGACGATCTCTACGGACACGGTGTCCCGGGGTTTTCGGGAGACAAAGGTGGCCAAACGTGTCATAGCCTGTCTTGATGTACGCAGTAATGATACTGGCGACCTGGTTGTGACCAAAGGGGATCAGTATGATGTTCGTGATAATGGCGAGGTGAGAAATCTTGGCAAGCCTGTGGAGCTTGCCAGGAGGTATTACGAGGAAGGTGCCGATGAAATAACCTTCCTTAATATTACTGGGTTCAGGGATTTTCCAATGGAAGATCAACCTATGCTCGAAGTTTTACGAAAAACGTCCGAAAATGTGTTTGTTCCCCTGACCATAGGGGGAGGAATTCGGGAATTTACAGATAGTAATGGAAAAGAATACACCTCTCTTGATGTGGCCGCAGAGTATTTCAGGTCCGGAGCAGACAAGATTTCCATTGGATCCGATGCGTGTTATGCGGCAGAAGAATACCTGAAAACAGGACGGAAAACCGGGAAAAGCTCCATTGAGCAGATTTCAAATGTTTACGGGGCACAGGCCGTGGTTATTTCCGTTGATCCAAGACGTGTGTATGTGAAGAGTCCTGAAGACACAGAACACAATACTATTAAAACAGTTTTTCCGGGCCCTGGTGGTGAGGAATATTGCTGGTATCAGTGTACCGTCAGGGGGGGAAGGGAAGGGCGTGACCTTGATGCCGTGCAGCTTGCTTCGAGCTGTGAAGCTCTGGGCGCAGGGGAAATACTGTTGAATTGTATCGATAAGGATGGAACCAGCAGTGGGTTTGATTTTGAGCTTGTTAATCATGTAAAAAATGCAGTGAGTATACCCGTTATTGCCTCGTCCGGTGCTGGATCAACCACGCATTTTGTCGATGTTTTCAGGGAAACTGATGCGGAGGCGGCCCTCGCTGCCGGAATTTTTCATCGCCGGGAAGTGCCCATCAGGGCAGTGAAGGAAGCCATGGAGGAAAACGGGATAGAAATACGAAAATAGTGTTGACGAGACATTCGTGAGCTATTTATCGGGGGAAGTAATCACGCAAAAGAAGCAACAACTCATGTGACCGGTCACAGTTCAGTTTATGCATAATGTTCGTTCGATGTACACGAACGGTTTTGGGACTGATGAAAAGTGTTTCTCCAATTTCATCAGGGGGCATCCCCTGACTCAGCAGGTTGGCGATTTCATATTCCCGTGCTGTGAGGTTTGAAAGGGGGCCTTTTTTAGCTTCGCCACGCAAGAGTTGTTCTTCCATGTCTTGCGGAAGTGATCTGCTGAGAAACATTTGCCCCTGCATCACGGTACGAATGGCCTCCAGAAGATCGCGGATCTCATCGGCTTTTAACACATACGCTTTGGCTCCAGCTTTTAACGATCTGTAGATGACATCGGGGCTCTGGTGCATGGAGTAAATTATGATGCGAGTGTTTTCGGACAGGGATTTGATGTATGGGATAAGATCGATTCCACTGATCCCGGCCATGGTGACATCAAGGATAACCACATCGGGATCTGTTTTTTTGATTAACGGTAGAGCCGTAGCTGCAGCATCAGACTCGCCGACCATGTGCATGTCAGCCTGTTTTTTTATGACAGAAGTAACTCCATGACGGATAACAGGGTGGTCATCAACTACAACGATCGATATCTTTTCCATTACTTCTCTCGTGTTTTTTTGTGGATGTTCCTAACAGACTAATATTACAACCTATGTGTAGATCATATCGGAGACCTGATTGAATGTCAAAGTTTTTGTCAGTGTCTCTGTTTGCCAGATTTTCTGAAATAGAGTAAGTGAAGAGACATGGAAAAGCCCTTTGAACTTATTGCTCCTTTTTCGCCTTCGGGAGACCAGCCGGCCGCCATTGACAGCCTTGCCCGCAGCATTGAATCCGGTGCCAGAAGTCAGGTGTTGCTGGGAGTTACCGGCTCCGGGAAAACCTTTACCATGGCCTCTGTTATCCAACGGGTTCAACGTCCTACTCTTATAATTGCACCAAATAAAACCCTTGCTGCACAGTTATTTTCAGAATTCAAAGAACTCTTTCCCCATAATGGTGTGGAATACTTTGTATCCTATTATGACTATTATCAGCCTGAAGCATATATTCCATCTTCTGATACCTACATAGAAAAAGATTCCGCTATAAATGATGCCATTGATAAAATGCGTCATTCCGCCACTCGCTCACTGCTGACCAGGCGGGATGTGATAATCGTGGCTTCAGTGTCCTGCATCTACGGGTTGGGCTCTCCGGAAGAATATAAAAATATGCACCTTTTTCTGAGAAGAGATGAAGAGTTCGCACCGGAACAGGTACAAAGGCGATTGGTATTCATGTTGTATGAACGAAACGATGTTTCTTTTCATCGTGGCACTTTCAGGGTTCGTGGGGATGTGATTGATATCTTTCCGGTGCATGAAGAAGAACGAGCCGTTCGTCTGGAATTCTTTGGCGATACCGTTGAGTCTATTACAATTATTGACCCTCTTCGTGGTGTTGTTCTTGAAAACTTGGAGGAATATATCGTTTTTCCTGGAAGTCACTTTGTTACATCCAAAGAAAGGCTACAAACAGCTATTGAAAGTATTAAGATAGAACTTAAGGATCGTCTTGATTATTTCCATAAAGAAAACAGGCTAGTGGAGCTGCAACGGCTCGAACAGAAAACCATGTTTGATCTGGAAATGATGCAGGAACTTGGGTATTGCAACGGGATTGAAAATTATTCAAGGCACCTCACTGGAAAAGAACCTGGAGTTGCGCCACCAAATCTGCTGGATTATTTTGAAAAGGATTACCTTCTTATCATCGATGAATCTCATATCGGAGTCCCTCAGCTGAATGGCATGTATAATGGTGACAGATCTCGAAAGAAAACCTTGGTGCACTATGGGTTTCGTTTGCCTTCCGCACTGGACAACCGGCCGTTACGGTTTGAGGAATTTCAGGAACGAATCAATCAGATTGTATATGTTTCTGCAACTCCAGGAGCTTTTGAGATTGAAGAAGCCGATGGTCGTCTGGTTGACCAAATTATCAGACCCACCGGGCTTCTTGATCCAAAAATTGAGGTACGGCCAGCAACAAATCAGGTGGATGATCTCCTGGAGGAGGTGAGGATGCGTACGGAAAAAAACGAGGCTGTTCTGATCACCACTCTGACAAAACGCATGGCTGAAGATCTCACGGATTATTATGAAAAACTGGGGGTGCAGGTTCGCTATCTTCATTCTGATATAAAAACCCTTGAGCGGGTAGAGTTGATACGAGACTTGCGAAAAGGTGACTATAATGTCCTGGTGGGAATAAACCTTTTAAGGGAAGGATTGGATATCCCGGAAGTTTCTTTAGTTGCTATTCTCGATGCCGATAAGGAAGGATTTCTCCGTTCGGAGCGTTCTCTTATTCAAACCTGTGGCCGTGCCGCCAGAAATGCGGATGGGCTTGTCATTCTCTATGCCGATGAAAGAACCGGCTCCATGCAGCGAACCATTGATGAGACAGAACGACGTCGTGCAATACAGAAAGCATACAATGAGGAGCATGGGATTGTCCCGCAGACTATTCGATCATCTATAAAAGATACCATACAGAAACACCTCAGGGCCAGTGGATATGGGTCGGCAGATGAACAGCAAAACGGTCTGCTGGCGGCTGCGGAAGAACTTCCTGTGTATTACAGTATGGCAGAGCTTGAGAGAGAAATTAAGAAACTGGAAAAGGAAATGCAAAGTGCCTCCCGGGAGCTTGCATTTGAAGAAGCAGCAGCTCTGCGAGATAGAATTAAAGCACTGAGAAAACTGGAGATAGAAATAGGGTGAAGGAAGGTTTCCTGTACAGAGTATCATTGTATATTATTCCAACGATGTTTGTCTGTTTGGCAAGGATACTGTTTTTCACCTGCCGTGTCAGAGTTCATGGTCGTAAGCATCGGGATTCTCTGGTGGAGCGTGGCGTGCCAATTGTTGGCAGTACTTGGCATTATGCGATTATATATGTCCTCTATTATATGCGTAAAGAGAGTGGAGTGGCCATGGTCAGCACCAGTAGAGATGGTGAGTATGTTAATAGAATCGTACAGAAAATTGGGTTTGCCTCTGTCCGTGGATCTCGCAACAGGGGCGGGATGCGGGCAATGAAAGCTTTGATAGCTCATGTGAGGCAGGGGCGAAATGCTGCATTGGTGGCCGATGGCTCTCAGGGCCCGGCGCGTGTGGCCCAGGCAGGGTCAATTGTCATTGCATCGCATACTTCGGCTGCGGTTCTTCCCATGCTCTGGTCGTGCAGCCGCTATAAGCGTTTTGCTTCCTGGGATGGCACTGTATTGCCATTTCCTTTTTCCCGGATTGATTTTTTTTATGGTGAAGCATTCGATGTTCCATCTAAAATTAAATCAGAAGAAATAGAGGAATATAGGCTGCTGTTGGAAGATCGCTTAAACGAGCTCTATACTCAATCCTGGGGGCTATATAGTAAGAAAGAACATTGATGTATACACTTTGGTTCAGTACGCCTTCTGGCGTACTGACCGAATGGTGATGTTTACAGGAATAATTAAACGAAGAAAGGGAATATGACAAAGGGAATAATTGTGGCGGGTCTTTCCGGAGGCTCCGGGAAGAGCGTTGTTGCTGTGGGCTTGACAGCTGCTCTGGTTCGTCAGGGGAAGAGTGTGGTTCCATTTAAAAAGGGACCTGATTATATTGACGCCGGTTGGATGAAACTTGCTGCGGGGCGTAATTGTTATAATCTCGATCCTTTTTTAATGAGTACTGAGAGTATGCAGGCTTCCTTTCTTTCCCATGCAGAAGGTGCCGATCTTGTCGTTCTTGAAGGCAATCGTGGTTTATATGACGGAGTGAATGTGGAAGGTGGCTATTCAACGGCAGAGTTGTCCCTTACTCTGAAACTTCCGGTTCTCTTGGTGGTGAATTGTACAAAAACCACCAGAACTGTAGCCGCCATGGTTCTTGGTTGCATGAAACTTGATGAACGAATAGATATTCGTGGAGTTGTCTTGAACCAGATAGGAACGAAACGGCATCAAGCACTTGTCACCCAGGCCGTTGAAAAATATACAGGCCTTCCTGTTCTTGGTGCGCTACCACGGATGAAACGGGATATTTTCCCCATGCGTCATCTGGGTGTCACTCCCATCCAGGAATACGAAGGGAGTGAGGAGGCCATGCAACTGCTTGTGGAAACAGCAACAGAACATCTTGACCTTGAAAGGATTCAGGACATTATGGCTCCAATCGTTCTTAAAAAAAATACTCTGTTAAGACAGGCTGAAAAAAGTAAAAAAAATCTTCGTGTCGGAGTGTTTATGGATGCAGCTTTTCAGTTTTATTATTCCGATAATCTTGAGGCACTGGAAAATGCCGGAGCAGAGTTGATTGGTATTGACGCGATGGAGGCTGAAGAACTCCCGGAACTTGATGGCTTGTATATTGGTGGCGGGTTTCCGGAAACAAGCCCAAGAGAGCTTGCTGCCAATACATCCTTTCGTCACTCAGTCAAAAAAGCTGCGGAAAATGGACTGCCAATTTATGCTGAATGTGGTGGCTTGATTTACCTCGGCGAATCCGTAGAACTTGATGGAGTTGTCTATCCTCTGGCTGGAGTTTTCCCTATTCGTTTCGGTATGTCTACGAAACCACAGGCACATGGGTATTCGATATTTGAAGTAGAGAAAGACAATCCATTTTACGAAAAGGGAATGGAGATTAAAGGGCATGAATTTCGTTATTCCACCATTCTTGAGTGGACAGGTAACTCAGAGGAACTGGTATTGAAGATGAAACGAGGCGTGGGGTTTTCCAGGGGACGTGAAGGGCTGACGATGAATAATGTTTTAGCACTTTATACGCATGTTCATGCCATGGGCTCTCCCGAATGGGTGGCGGGGTTTATAAAGTGCTGCCGGAAGATGAAGTTCGCCTCGACGGGTGCAATACAATAAAGTGATAAATCGAGAGTAACTGTTCAAGTGGGTGCCCGAATTACGCACAACCACAGACTGTAACTGCTCAGGAGTGCCCCATATCTGTGCAGTCAAGCCTGTGAACTATAGTAACTCCTATGTGAATCAGGCTTGACCGTGCAGAGATGGGGTGCTCCTGAATAGTTACCTTTTTTGTATTACACTCCGCTTTGACTGAGTACTGTGTTCTGTCTCCGGCACCTATTTTTATGCTGTTATCTTAATATATTGCGAATAGTTGCTAGCCGCCGATAATTGTTTTTTGGGCATAATTTAGTATGAAAGAAGGAAAGATGGCCAAAGTAATCATAGCAATCATGGCCAGCGTCAGGGCAGTTGTCATTCCGACAGACATGGGAAGAATTGTCTCATTCTGAGGTTCTTCAAAAAACATGTAACGAACAACCCGTAGGTAATAGTAAGCTGAGACAACACTGAAAACAACGGCTGCAATAACTGGAAGAATATAACCGGAGTGAACAGCTGCAAAAAGGAGATAGAACTTGGCTATAAAGCCAGCGGTTGGTGGAAGTCCGGCAAGTGAAAAAAGAAAAACAAGCATAAAAACTGCGATCAGTGGATTGGTTTTGGACAGACCCCGGTAATCATTCAATTGTTCTCCCCGACGATCATCGTCACAGAGCCAGATAAGAACAGCAAATGCCCCCATACTCATGAAAGTGTATATAAACAGGTAGTTCATGCTGGCAGAAAGCCCTTCGCTATTTCCCGTAAGAATACCAAGCAGAGCGTATCCGGCATGGGCAATGGATGAGTAGGCAAGCATTCGTTTGATGTTTTTCTGGGCAATGGCAGCAATGTTCCCTATACCCATGGTGAGGACGGCGATACAGGCAAGAAGGTCACCCCAATGAACATGCAAATCAGCAAAACCAACTAAAAGAACGCGTCCAAGCACGGCAAAAGCGGCGGCTTTTGGAGCAACAGACATAAAGGCAGTGATGGAAGAAGGTGCACCTTCGTAAACATCAGGTGTCCACATGTGGAAAGGTACTGCTGCAATTTTAAAGCAGAATGCAGAAACTACCATGCCAATTGCCAGCAGGAAAGAAATATTATTAATGAGGTTGAGGGAAAGGCTTTTTTGAGCCAGGGTGGACAACTCAGTGCTTCCCGTGAGTCCGTAAAGCAGCGAAATTCCATAAAGCAGGATTGCTGATGAAAAAGCACCTGTCAGGAAATATTTAAGAGCAGCTTCATTGGAGCGGATATCATGTTTGAGGAGACCCACCAGACAATAAATACTAAGAGCCATAAGTTCAAGGCCCAGATAAATAATGATTAAATCACCGCCCGATATCATCAACATCATTCCAATGGATGAAAAAAGAAGAAGGGCATAGTATTCCCCTTGATGCAATTGCTCGACTTTAAGGTATGACTCTGACAGAAGGACGGTAAAGAGAACTCCAACAAGGCAGGTGAGTTTAAAAAAAATACTGTATCCATCAACAATAAACATCTTATCAAATACAGTTGCGTGCGAAGTGTTAAGCAGGACAAGCATTGAACACAGGGTTCCGGCAATTACCAACCAGGGAAGAAGATGTTTTTTTCTGTAAAACAGATCAAGCATAATTACCAGAATTGCCAAGGTCAGGAGTACCAGTTCCGCTCCCATAGAGAAGAATGAAGAGAGTGGAAACATTGGTAAAAGTTCAATATTCATAAAATTACCTCGTGTACATCCAGAGTAAAACCACCAAAAGTCCGCAGGCCATAAAGGATAAATAGCGTGATACTTGACCGTTTTGCAGTAATCGGAGTTTTTGGCTGAAAAAGCCAATAGTTCTTGCTAGGCCGTCCACCACACCATCAATACCATGCCAGTCAAACCAGGACCAGAATCTGGCGCTGGTCATCAGAGGAATCATTCCTGCAACCCGATATACTTCACTACAGGCATTATCAAATTTTTGAACTGGATTCTTTGCAAACCACATGAATTGTTGACTGGCCTTGCGATAAAACCAGTCAAGATCCAGACTGATAACCTGTTCAGGAGCAAGCTTTTTGATGAAAAGAAAGAAGCCAAGTGCCGTAAAGAGCAGTATCTGCATTGATTCTGAAATATGATAAAGAGTATATGGATGGTAATGAACTGGATAGGGAAGCAGATTATAGAGAAAAGGGGTGTAGCAACCGATAAAAATGCAGAAAAATGCGGCTATAGCCATGGCTATTTGCATATTCAGAGGGGGGTCTTGTGCTTTTTCCCAAGTGTTATCACTGCAGTTATTTTTACCAAACCAGATAAAATAAGGTACTTTAAGACCTGTATGCAGAAAAGTCCCGGCGGATGCCAAAGTGAGTAAAAAAGCTGCCCATAAAAGATGGTCTTCAAAGCCGGAAGCAATTATCATGGATTTACTGACAAAGCCGGAAAACAAAGGAAATGCGGATATCGAAAGCCCTCCTATGAGTGTGAAAACAAAAGTAACTGGCATCTTTTTGTAGAGCCCACCAAGCTCACTGAATTTACTTGTTCCAGTCATAAAGAGTACAGAACCACAGCCCATAAATAGCAGGCCTTTGTAGAGAATGTGAGCGAAAGCATGGGCGCAGGCACCGTTAATGGCAAGTTCTGTCCCAATGCCAACTCCTGCAACCATGTATCCAACCTGGCTGATAATATGATATGCAAGGAGGCGGCGCGCATCATTTTCAAGAACGGCATAAACAACTCCATAAAGAGCCATGATAACCCCCAGCGGAATCAGGACATCCATTCCTGCAAATCCTCGAGCTAGTGCATATATTGCTGTTTTTGTAGTGAATGCACACATAAAAACAGCACCGGAGACAGTCGCTTCGCCATATGCATCGGGCAGCCAGGCGTGTAAAGGCGGTACTGCAGCATTCAGTATGAAGCCAATCATAATGAGATAGGTGTAAAGTGAGGGAGAGTCAACTCCAATGGGACCAAAGCTGATATCTCCTCCTGTGGCCTGATAGCGCAGCATGATTCCTGCGAGGAGCACAAGCCCTCCGAAAGTGTGTACAAGAAGGTAGCGGAAACCTGTGGCCAATGAACGTTTCCTGCCACGAAACCAGACCAGGAAAACCGATGAAAAGGCCATCAATTCCCAAAAAAGGAAAAGGACAAGATAGTCACCACAGTAAATAACTCCCAGTGAACCGGCAACATAGAGCCATGCAGCAAATATTTCCTTTACCCCTTTGGTGTTCATGCCATAGATTGTCCCAATCAGACACATCAGTGTCATGATAAAGCCAAAGACGTGACTCAACCCATCAACTCGTCCAAAAGTCAGAGACCAGTCAAGAAAATGGAAAACAGCGAACGTACCCCTGTCCATAGCTAAAACATTAACAAAGGCAAATAGTGGAACAAGGAGTATGTAGATGTTCCTTGCCGGCCCTGCCTGGCGGAGTAATGGCAGGAAAAGAGCACCAATGATGAGTATAGCAGCAGGATGAATCCAGAAATCATTCATCATAATAGTCCTCACGAGTCATGATACCAAGATGGCCGAACCACTTGGAAATGTAAATAATTAAGGTACATGAAACAAAGCCAAACAGCGCCCACCAACCAGGAAAATACACTTCAACCCATGTATGAGCATGTTCTTTTTCTCCGGCAAATCCAAGCAGTATATCGAATATCACCCAGAAAAGGAGAACTCCGTAACAAAGCCGGATGGTCATTTTCATACGGTTTCTAAAAAAATCAATGAATTGTACTATCATTTTGTCACCAGATTAACGAAATTCATCATGAAATCAGGCCATATACCAATAATTACAGAAAAGACAGCAGCAGTTAACAGAGGGATGAGCATGGATAATGGGGCTTCTTTAATTCCGTCAAACTGTTCATTCCCGGGATGTTTACCCATAAAGGCCTGGTAAGTTACAGGGGCAAAGTAGGCTGCATTAAGCAGTGTGCTGGAAAGGAGAACAAGGAGAAAAACGATGGCATGAGCATCCATTTCCATTGCTCCAACCAATAACTTCCACTTCGTAACAAAGCCAGCCACTGGAGGGACACCGATCATGGAAAGTGAAGCAATACCAAAAGCCCCAAAGGTGAAGGGCATGGTTCGGCCAAGGCCGGACATCTCTGAAATCGTCTTTTTGCCGCTGGCAACAAAAATAGCACCGGCACAGAAAAAGAGAGTGATTTTTGAGAAAGCATGATTGGCAATATGAATCAGTCCTCCGCTCATTCCACTTGGGGTGAGCATTGCAACACCAAGGATAATATAAGAAAGCTGGCTGACAGTGGAATAGGCAAGTCTTGCTTTGAGGTTATCTTTGGTAAGTGCAATAACCGATGCCATAATAATGGTAAATGAAACGAAATAGGCAGTTGCCGTTCCAAGACCAAGAGAACTCATCATATCACTGCCAAAGATGTACAACATGATACGGGTGGTTGCGAAGACACCAACTTTCACAACAGCAACAGCGTGAAGCAGAGCACTGACAGGTGTGGGAGCAACCATGGCTCCGGGGAGCCAGTTGTGTACTGGCATTATCCCATTTTTGGCAAACCCCAGCAGACAGCAGATATAAAGGATGATTATCAGTGAACTGTTCACGTCAGCAGGGAATATACCTGTGTGAATATTATCTGTAAAATCAAGACTTCCGGTCAGCACATAGATAAGAATCATGGCCGGGAGCAATAGGCCTTTGGCAGTTGTTGTGAGGTATACAATATATTTTCTGGCTCCGGAATAGCCTTCTTTATCCTGGTGATGGGCGACCAGGGGATATGTACAGATGGAGACAACTTCATAGAAAAGATACAAGGTAAAGAGATTGTCTGCGAAGGCAACTCCCATTGCTCCAAAGAGAGATAGAGCAAAACAGGCATTAAATCGTGTCTGGGCATGCTCTTCAAGGCTTCGCATGTATCCCATTGAATAAAACGCAGCAAAAATCCATAGAAATGAAGCGATTAATGCAAATATCATTGAAAAGGCATCGGCTCTGAAAGTGAGTGATAATCCTGGGAGAATGTCGAATACCTGATATTTCAATATGTTACCGTCGAGTATGGCAGGAACCATCGAAACAATGATACCAAACATACAGCTTGCAGCTGCCACGGACCAAGCTTCGCGAATATTCGGGTTTTTGCCGGACAGGCTTACAAGAATTGCACCTGTTAATGCAAACAACATTGCAATCAAAGGTTTGCTTGAGATAATGACTTCCATATTGTTTTGTCCCTTATAGTTACCTTTAAATGTGTGCTTTGTTTATGGCAGTAAAACATGTGCTGTCAGGGAAGACGTCCCCATCTGCGTTCCCAAAACCTGTTCGAGAAGATGGGCTACGCTAACATGCATGATATTGAGAAAGGGGCGTGGCCCAAAACCAATCCAAAAAACAAGAAATAACAGTGGTGTCAAAGTTATAATTTCTCGTACATTTAAGTCTGACAGAGTATTGTGCACCGGGTTCTCTGTTCCTCCCCAAATTACTTTTTGCAGCATGCGTAACATGTAGGCTGCTGCTAAAACGGCACCCGGAATTGCACAGGCAGCAATGAGCTTTGTGTCTGTAAAAGCACCGGCAAGAATCATAAATTCACCGATAAAACTGTTTGTGCCGGGAAATGCTAGTGAGGAGAGTGAGAAAAATGTCAGAAAAGTAACATATACGGGCATATGCTTTCCTATTCCGGCGTTTAGGGCAAGCTCACGAGTGTGGGTTCGTTCGTAAATCATTCCCACACAGAGAAACAGGGCACCGGTGGTAATGCCGTGGTTAATCATCTGCAATATTGCCCCTTCCATACCCATTGGATTGAGAACAAAAATACCAAGGGTGACAAAGCCCATGTGTCCGACACTTGAGTAGGCAATGAGTTTCTTCATATCGTTTTGTGCCAATGCGGTTAAACCGCCATACAGGATACCGGCAATGGATAACCACAGAATGTAGGGTGTGAAAGCAAGAGTGGCATCGGGAGTGATGGGCAGACAGAATCTCAAGAACCCATAAGTACCCATTTTAAGAAGTACGCTTGCAAGGATAACGCTTCCTGCCGTTGGTGCCTGGACATGGGCTGCCGGAAGCCATGTGTGGAATGGAAACATGGGAACCTTGATGGCAAATGCAAGGAAAAACGCGAGAAATACCCAGAGCTGAAATGAGAACGAGTACGCCTGGCCCATTAACAACGGAATACTGAAAGTATGGGGTGATGTATTAAAGTAGAGGACAATTATTGCCACCAGCATGAGCACCGAACCGGCAAGAGTGTAGAGAAAAAATTTAATGGATGCATAGATTTTTCGGTCACCTCCCCATATACCGATAAGAAGAAACATGGGGATGAGGGTCGCCTCCCATACAATATAAAAAAAGATGAAATCCAGGGCCATAAAGACTCCAAGCATGGATGTCTCAATAAGGAGTAGAAGGAAGAGAAACGTTCGTACTCTGTTTGTAATGTACCGCCAGGAGCAGAGTACGCAAAGGGGCATCAGGAAGGTTGTCATTAATACCAGCAGCAGGCTGATTCCATCTATTCCAAGGGTGTAGTGAACAGAAAGAGATGGAATCCAGCTATGATGCTCAGCAAACTGGTATTTATGTGTGTTTGAGTCAAAAAGGAAATAGAGAGGAAGGGAACACACTGCAGTGAGGATACTGACTCCCAATGTTAAATATTTTTGATGCTCTTCCGTTTTTACGAAGAACAAGCAGAACGCACCGATCAATGGGAGAAGCATAATCATGCTTAGAATTGGAGGTCCGCCATCACGAAATAGTAGAAAATCCATTGTTTACCCTATCCTTTTAATTCATTTATTTCGTCTGAATAGACAGTCTGTTTGTTGCGATATAGTGCCATTACAATGCCAAGACCTATGGCTGCCTCTGCTGCGGCGACAGCAATGATAAAAAATGTGAGGACCTGCCCGCGGAGATCAGAGAGGTAATGGCTAAATGCAACAAAGTTCAGGTTTGCGGCATTTAACATAAGTTCAATACAAAGAAACATGACAATGACATTTCGCCTGGTTAAAAATCCATACAATCCTATGCAGAACAGTATGCCGCTCAACGATAAATACCAACTCACGGGGATCATGCGCTGTTGTCCTCCTTCAGTTGAGGAAAGCGTTTTTTATGGATGGAAAAATCTTCTTGTTTATCCTGTTTGGCCAAGAGGATACCGCCTATAACAGCCACCAGAAGAATGAGGGCGACTATTTCAAATGGCAGAACGTAGGTGCTAAAGATTTCGCTCCCTATTGCTTTGGTATGCGTTATCCGATTGACAGCTTCGATTGTCCATTTTCCAGAGGGACCAATAAGAAAAGAGCGACTGCCTGCAATGAGCAACACGAAAACAAGGAAAGAGCAGATTGCTGCAATTTTGTAACTGGCAATGAACCGATCTGTTTTGATTTCCTTTTTGACATTAACAAGAAACACCACGAACAGATAGAGAACGAGTATCGCTCCGGCATAGACGATAACCTGGACAGCAGCCAGAAATTCGGCGTTTAAAAGTAAGTACAGTCCGGCCATATGAAAAAAAAGTACAAGCACGGCAAGGACACTGTGAACAGGGTTGCGAAAACGCACCGTCAGGATGGCTGTTGTGATGATGACTAGAGCACAGTAGAGGAAGATACTTTTAATGAGCATTTTTTTCTCCATGAGTCGGGTACAGATTGTTGTATCCACCTGCCTCCTTATTATTCTTTTTGATGCCGAGCTTTGTTCCTGTAAATTGTTTTTCAATTTTCCTGTTTTTGGGGACAGATTCTCTGGATGATGCAGTGAGCCGGGATTTTGGGAAACCTCGGGGGCGCCAGAGGGGATTTACGTAGCTTTGTCTTTCGTAGCTGTCGCTTTTTGTGAAATGATCCCAGTTTTCCAAAAGTCTCTCTTTGTCAAAGTGAAGCGATTGACGATCCGTTGAGGAGTATTCAAATATATCCGTCATGGTTACAGCGTTAACGGGACAGACTTCGACACAGTAGCCACAGTACACACAGCGAAGGGCTTCTATCTCGTAATTATCCACTATTCTGGAACCGTTGCTTTCATCAATATGGTATTTGACTCTGATACAACGGGCGGGGCAGGCCTGGGAACATCGCAGGCAGGCAATGCATTTGGATGTGCCGCTGACAGGATCGCGCACCAGGGCGTGCTGGCCACGGAAACCGGGATACACAGGAGGCATTTCTCCGGGGTACTCCCTTGTGATTGGTTTGGAGAATAACTTTTTCAAGGTGAGGGCTAAGCCTTGAAGGATTTCCAAATGGATTATGGTCTCCAGCAGGTCTCTTTTTGGCTTGTATTGTATTTTCATACTCTATATCCTGAATGTGTTACTGTCTGTGCTTATTGGGCAAGAGTCATGGCGAGACCCGTAATAAAAATATTGCCAAGGCTGAGCGGGATCAGGAGTTTCCAGCCAATGGCCATGAGTTGGTCGTAGCGATAGCGTGGTAGTGTGGCTCTAATCCAGATAAAAAGAAACATTATAAAATATACTTTGAGGATGAACCAGATTGGCGGGAACAACGGTACTGCGAATGGGCCGTACCATCCCCCAAGAAAACAGACAACCCCAATGGATGCCATGACAAACATTCCAATGTACTCAGCCATGAAAAACATGGCGTAGCGCATACCGCTGTATTCAGTGATATAGCCCGAGACAAGTTCTGTCTCCGCTTCAGGCAGGTCAAAGGGAACCCGGTTGGTCTCTGCCAGCATGGCGATGAAAAAGACAAAGAAGGCAACGGGCTGGCTGATAATAAACATGCCGAAAAACGAGTTTCCCTGGGCTTCTACGATCTGACTAAGGTTCAGGGTGCCGGATAACATCATGACCCCAACCAGGCTCAGGCCGATTGCGATCTCATAGCTGATTACCTGTGCCATTGAACGAATCCCCCCAAGCAGGGTGTATTTCGAGTTGGATGCCCAGCCAGCAAGAATTATTCCGTAACTGGCAAGTGAACTCATGGCAAAAATGAAAAGCAATCCAACATTAATGTCAGCCAACGCCCATCCTTTGGCGAAGGGAAGAACTGACAGTGAAACCATCATCGCAGCAAGGCAAATGATGGGTGCAGCCAGAAAAAGAGACTTGTCAGCCTGATCTGGAATAATGTCTTCTTTAAAAAAACTTTTTATTCCATCGGCAATGGGTTGAAGAAGGCCATGCCAACCCACCAGCATAGGTCCCATTCGTACCTGCATGTGACCAATGATCTTTCTCTCAAAATACGTGGCGTATGCAACATGCAGCAATACCACAGCCACGAGAATAGCAATTTGAATTAATAGTATGAGAATCTGCATTCTGTTACCTGTTAAATAAGGATCATCTGTCGCATTCTCCCAATACGACATCAAGAGTACCGATAATGGCAATCAAATCTGCAAGCATACTTCCTTTTGCCATCGTCTTGAGTGCACTGATATGAAGGAAAGAAGGAGAACGAATATGCATCCGATAGGGGGTGCCGTTTCCGTCGCTGACAAAGTAGAAACCAAGTTCTCCTTTTGGCACTTCAGTAGCGACATAGACATCACCTTCCATGAAGGTTTCCCGGTCTTCGACGAGTTTGATTAAACTCTGTTGCGCAGGGACATCAACTTCTACTTTGCGTCCAGGTTTATTGGGCATGATGAGATCAGGAGCATCGTCGCCAATAATTGGCCCTGGCGGCATACGCTCTATACATTGGCGAAGAATTGAATTGGATTGGAGCATTTCCTCTATGCGACATCGATATCTGGCATAGGTGTCTCCGGTCTCACCAAGGGGAACCTCAAAGTCCATGAAATCATAAGCAGCATAAGGAAAATGTTTTCGGATATCGTAATCCACTCCGGAACCACGTAGGCTGGCGCCAGTAAGACAGAGGCCAACAGCTTCGTCAGCTCCGACCGTTCCGACATCAATGGTACGTTTTAACCAGATGCGATTGGTGTCGATCAGGGTTTCGTATTCCTCAAGATTTGAAGGAAAGGAATCGACAAATTTTTCCAGTTTCATCATGATGGAGTGGGTGACATCCTGACGTACACCACCCAATCGAGTGTACGTATTGGTCAACCTGGATCCGCAAAGCTCTGCGAAGATTTCAAGCAGCTCTTCCCGCTCTCTGAAACAATAAAGAAAAACTGTCATGGCTCCAATGTCCAGTGCGTGAGTGGCTAACCATAATAAATGGCTGGCAAGTCTAGCCATTTCACAAACCATGGTTCGGAGGTATCTGGAACGCTGAGGTACTTCAATGGCCAGCAGTTTTTCGACAGCTTCGCAATAACCGACATTATTGGCCATGGCGGCCATATAATCCAATCGGTCTGTGAGGACGAGATTTTGGACATAAGTACGGTGCTCTGCAAGTTTTTCAAAGCCTCTGTGGAGATATCCGACATGTGGGTTACATTTTCGAATAATTTCCCCATCCAGGTCAAGATCAACTCGCAATACCCCGTGAGTGGCGGGGTGTTGAGGTCCCATTTGTATCCGGTAACGGTCTTCATCACCGGCTTGAACAGGACAATTGAAGGATATTTTTCTGCTCATTTTATTCATTCCCTTTTTGACTGGAACGGTAGTCAAATGTTCTTAATTCCAAGCTTTTCTCTTTCAGTGTCTCGTAACCAGCCCATTCACCAATGCCGCGTAACGGGTACTCTTTACGTAGTGGGTGCCCTTTCCAGTCTTCAGGCATGAGAATGCGTCGCAGGTCGGGGTGGGAAGAGAAGTGAATCCCCATGAGGTCAAAACATTCCCTTTCAAGGCAGTCGGCACCTGGCCATAATGAAGTTATTGATTCGATAGAGCAATCATCATCAGGAACCTGTGCTCTGATGCGGATAGAATGTTTTGTAGTCATGGAGTAAAACTGGTAAACGACTTCGAAACGCTCGTACTCGTTTTTACCAATAGCTTCCTTCCTTCGGGAGTTGTCAACAGCACAGAGAAACATGAGGTGATTCATGGCACATTGGTCTCGAATAAACGAGCATATATCGAGGATATGTTTCTTCCTGGTTAACACAACATCCTGTCCACAATACTGATAACTGTGCAGTACGTCATCCGGGTAAGAGACTTCCAGTCTGGGGATTATACCAGTTGACTCCATCTTCCCTGCTCCTGGTTAATTTTTTTCTGAAGTGTGATTAGTCCTTCGATGAGTGCTTCAGGCCGTGGAGGGCACCCGGGGATGTACACATCCACCGGAAGAAAATTGTCTCCTCCCTGTACAACGGCATATGTGTCAAATAGGCCACCACTGCATGCACACGAACCCATGGCTAAGACATAACGAGGTTCCGGCATTTGGTCGTAAACGCGTCGTATAACAGGGGCCATCTTTTTGGTAATTGTGCCGGCCAGTATCAGGCAGTCTGCCTGACGTGGACTGGCTCGAAATATAATTCCAAAGCGATCAAGGTCATTGGTTGAGGACCCTGCAACCATCATTTCAATGGCACAGCAGGCAAGTCCGAAAGTCACAGGCCATATTGAACCAGCTCGGCCCCAGTTTATTATTCTGTTAAGAGGACCTACAAGGGCACTTGCTCCGGGAATGAAACTGACCCCATCCTTAATTTTTACCAGATCATTCTCGTTTAATTGTCCCATTCCAGGTTTCCTTTTTTCCAGGCATAAACATAGCCAATAAGTAATAAAATGATGAAGATGAACATTTCCAGCAGTGCGAACAATCCCAGTTTGTTAAATACAAGAGCCCAGGGATAAAGGAAAATCGCTTCCACATCAAAAACGATAAACAGGATGGCAATGGTATAGAATTTCACAGAAAAACGCATGCGTGGTTCTTCCGTGGGGGGGTTGCCCGATTCGTAGGCCACTAGTTTTTCAAAGTATGGACGTTGTACTCTGAAGAGTTTTCCAATCCAGAGAACAAGCACTCCAAAAGCAATACCAGTTACCAGTAACATTAATATGGGCAGGTATTCTGAAGGAAGATAGGAACCGGGCATGATCATTTCCTCATGATTTGTTTTGCAGGAGTTGGTCTGCGAATTTCTGCCGTTTTGCGTCCGATGATTTGTCCGGTGTTGTGAATTCGAGACAACCTGAAAGACATTTTGTTACACAGGCTGGTTTGAGTCCCTGATCGATTCTGTCCATACAAAGATCACATTTTCCAACCTTGCCTGTTCTGCTGTCCCATTGTGGCACACCCCACGGGCAGGCGGTCATACAGGCTTTGCAGCCAACGCAGAGCTTCTCAGCAACAAAAACAATCCCGTCTTTATCTCTTCGCTGCATGGCTCCGGTGGGACAGGCCTCGACGCACCAGGGATTTTCGCAATGGAAACAGGACATATACACAAAATCAGAAACAGGCATACCATGTTTGATTCTTGGACCGACTTCCATTATTTTACAGTAATAGGCATCCCTGGCAGAATTATTTTTATCTTTACAATGTGCTTCGCAGGCCCGGCAGCCAATACACCGTTCCACACGTTGTGTCACATAATATTTACTCATGGTTTCAATTCTCCATTGTTTTTTTGTGAACTTTAGGCTAACTCCCTCTATTCGCACATTCGTTCCTGGTGGTACGCAATAACATATTTGTAAGAGTGAAAAGGCACGAGGATGTAACATCTGAATCCATGTTGTGTCCTCTCAAGTATCTATTCCTTTGTCTGAAATCATGTGAATACCATAAATTATAGCTCAGGAGGATTTTCACTACGGCGGATAGAGACAAAAGATTCACAGAGGTTGAGTCCTCCGCCTGCCTCATCGCGTTTATCAAGGAGACCAGCCATAAGACGCTGATCGCTTGCTCCTTTTTGATACGTTCGTGTCTGCTTTGGTACCTGCCGACCAAATCCATGAATCATAAATACAGCCTCGGGGTGAATATACTCGGTAACGTGAGCTGGAAGTGTCCCAGAATATCCGTCGTCTCCTGTGACATCTACCCAGTCTCCGTCTTTAATTCCCATACTGTCAGCTTTAATGGTGTTGATTGAGACATAATTATACGGCATCATGTCGTTGAGGAGTGGGTTGTTCTGGGTGTGACTGTGTGTGTGTACAGCGCAACGACCAAAAACGAGGCGGAATTTTCCTTCTGGTGGAGCATCCGGTGTCTCGTAGGGTTGTAATGATTCCAGCCCGGCTTTTGTCAGAACACTACTGATTATCTCAATTTTTCCAGTGGGTGTTTTAAACTTCCCTTCCAGCTTATCAGGTTGTGGCGGAATAGGATTCTCGGTTAGGGAGATAAAACCCTTTTTATCAAAATCGTTTACAGTGTAGCCTGTTGGCTCAAGCTGCCAGTTCCATAGATCTTCGATGGAATTGTAGGGGAAGTACTCTCCCGCACCAAGACGTTCTGCAAGTTCTTTGAAAATTTCCCAGCCAGGTTTTGTGTCAAACACAGGATCAATGACCTTCTTACGACGGGCCAGTCGTGGTTTAGGTCCTTTTTGAACAACTATGTGGTTGTCTCGTTCCAGAAATGTTGAATGTGGAAGGATTACGTCGGAATACCAGCCAAATTCGCTGTAATGGACATCTATGGACACCAGAAGTTCACATTGCTTGAGTAAGTCTTTTTGTCTTTCCGGGTCGGGCATGGATGTGAAGAGATCATGTCGCATGGCAATCCATGCTTTGAGAGGGTATGGTTTTCCTGTTCTTAGCGCCTCAAGGGTCAAGTGTTGTAGGCCTGGACCTTTGTCGTACTGATTGTGCCTTGTTCCGCAACCGTCCGCACGTTCAATATCAGGTTTGGGACAATCAAGTGATCGTGGGCCTTTCTTCCCGCAGTCTCCTGGGCCTCGAGGAATCAGTAACCCGCCTTTTTGCTCAATGGAACCCATGAGAGCATTAATTATATGGATTGCACGACTTGCATAAAATGAATCTCTATAGCGTGAGAGCATCCAGCCGGGATGGAAAATGACATTGGGGCGATCTTCGCTTATTTCTTGGATAAATTCTTTAATGGATTCTTCTTTAACTCCACACTCTTTTGCTGCCCATGCAGGAGTGTACTGTTGTACAAAATCACACAATTCGCTGAAACCTGTTACCCATTTTGCTACAAAATCATTATCATACACGCCATCTTTTATAATCTGGTGCAGCATCCCCAGAAGAAGCGCATAGTCAGTTCCAGGCCTGACGAGGAAAAATCGACTCGCTTTGTTGCTTGTTTTTGTTTGACGGACATCGACATAGGTCATTCGACCACCATTATCAAGCATGTCCAGGATTTGACGGTTTTCCGGGATGCGTAGAGCGTCAAAAGTATTACGACCAAAGAGTACCAGATGTTTTGAATTCTTAATATCATACTGGAAACCTTTTCTCCCGACACCATTGATTGAAAGACTGGCGTGGTGAGTGTTCCTGCCACATGTGTCATCATGGTTGGTATAATTTGGTGAACCTATCGCGTGGCAGAAAGTTTTATACATATTTTGCCAAGGGCCTCCTCTTGACGACACCACCACAGACTCACGGCCATATTTCTTTTGAATTTCTTTCAGCTTATTTCCGACATAATCCAGAGTTTCATCCCAGGTGGCAGTACGCCATTTCCCTTCTCCTCTTTCACCTTCACGGATTAGTGGCTGTTGAGGTCTTTGCTGGTCTTTAATGAGAGCTCTACCTGCGGTACCTCTTGCACACAAGGCACCATTAAGGAGGTGCATGTTCCCTTCGATCCAGGTAATGCTGTTGTTGTCGGATTCAACACGGATCGGGCATCGGACTGTACACATTCCACACAGGGTGTACACAGAATTTTTCATGATTCGTTCTCCTTCCATAGAGTTGTATAGCTGGTTAATGACTTGTTTTTCATCTTTTCCTAAAAGCTGAAACAGCGAAGTGTCAGCTTTTTAATTGTGTTCGTGGCGGGTTGGAGTTGGGGAACGAAACTCTGCAAGAAAAAGGTGCTGGGTTTCGTTCCTCAACTTCAACCAACTTTTCATGTTTATCTGTTTTCAACCAATGTGGTTGGTGTGGTTACAGACGCATTACGGGTTTTATGAATAAAAATCCGCCCACAGACAAACCAGGCAAGGTAGATGAACAGGAGGGCGCTTAAATAAAAGAATACAGCCCCAACAGGAATCGACTGGCCTGAGATCGTAAAACTAAAAATACATGCTTTTCCAAAGAGACGGTTTAATTCTTCAGCACGATAATATTCGTTGATATAAGTAACCATCAACATGATCGGCAGTACATTTCGTATGAGGCCTAATAAAAAGCCTTCCAAAAAATAGTCGTAGTATGCGCGATTGAGTTTGGCCTGATCGATGTTCCTTGCAAGTCGTTTGGCTTTTACTGAATCTGGCTCTTTCATGGCCTCTTGTCGAATCATGAACCAATGGTTGAAATTTTTCTCCAGTTCAATGTAACGCCTGGTTATAATAATTCTGTTAAGAACTTTTGTGATGATAACGCTGCAAACGGCAAGGAAGATCAGTACAAAAACAGGTCCAAAGACATGCAATGGTGAGAGTACCTGGGTTAGCAAATCACCTGTCCTTTGTGATACGGACATGATGAAAATCCATAGCGTATCCATATGTTCATCCATTCTTTTTCTCCTGAAGCCCCGGCAAAATCCTTATTGATTTTGCCGGGAATAGTGTTCAAGGATTTAGTTTGTTTTCAGGTTACCTCGCTATATCCAGTACTCAATTTTCAGGAAGCGGAAAAAGAGAAAGAAGAGAGTGCAGGCTAAAATAATTTTCAACGTCTTTTCACTGAATAATTTTTGAAATCGGCTGCCAAGCATACCACCGGCAAAACCACCAATAATAATGGCGATTGCCAGCATTAGGTCAGGAAGATATCCATTTATTACATACCCTATAAAGGATCCGATACTTGAAAAACATGTTCCGATTAAAGAAATAGGTACTGCGACATACATGGGCAGTGCTGCAATGGTTGTCATCATAGGAACCAGAAGGAATCCACCGCCAATACCAAAAGCTCTTGATGCAATACCTACGATTATGCCGAGAAAGGCAAAAAGAAGGGGATTGATTTTGAATTCTTCTCCCCAGAATTTAAACCGATAGTCAAATATACCAGCTTTGACTGGTTCAATGGAACCCATTTCTACTGCACCACCGGTTTCTTTGGCCTTCTTGACTGCGGCATTAAATTTCTGAGTCATGGCCTTAATATTTTTCCGCTTGTTCATGGCCGATGGGGACATTTCCATCAAGGTTTTGATTCCCATGATGACAACAAGAACCCCCAGCCATTCTTTATAAGCGACCATGGAAAGATGCTGAGTAACGTACCCGCCAAGCCAGACAGAGCCAATGAAGATACCCGCACCGAAGGAGAGGCCAACCGGCCAGGCAACTCGTCTTTCAACTACTGCAAAGCGGTAAAACGAGCCAAGTGGTGAAAAGAGAGTGAGGGCGATATTTGATGGCCGAAGAACATTGGCAGCATTAATACCGATTGGCCCTGCTGTTTGAACAACAAGTGCCTGAAAAGCTCCCATGAGCATACCACCAGCAGCACCAATCATGGAGAAGTAGGTTCCCACGGCAATCGCCCCTATGATGATCCATAGTGGATTCATGTAGCGATAGCCTTTGTCCAGCCAGAAACCATTTTTTACAACAGTAAATGATGAACTCTTTGCGCCGTTCACATAAACATCAAACGTCGTGTCTGGTGGTGTATGACGAAATGTCGTAAAGGATGCTGTGTACTTGCCGGTTTTCTTGTCGAGATTGATGCTTGTACCCTTGTCCCAGTAGTTGCCACTGGAGGCATCACCGATAACACTTCTTGAAAAAATGACGATTTTCCCCTTTTTGTTGCCTTCCTTTACAACAGTGTTAATTCCGTATTTGTTTTCGTTGCCCCATTTGAGCATGTTCCATTGTTCAGTTGTTTTGATGGGACCAAGCATTTCTTTCGGGCCGACATCGTCAAAACTTTTTTTCAGTTTGAACATGCTTGTGGTATAGAGTCCCTGGCCTTTTTGGAAAATAAAGGAAGGGCCACCAAATTTTTTTTCAGAATCTTTTCCGAATGCTTCTCTATTGGTTGTTAGCAAATAATACAGAGGTGGAATAGCTGTATCTGGCGAAAATCCATATTTCTTGCCATTTTTTGGTAGTTTCTTTTTCTCAAATTTACCATCGGAATCAGTTGATCTAAACATCTTTTGCTGTGCTACGGCAATATAGAGATCATCTCCAGGGGCAATGGTGCCTTCAAAAGTGATAACTTCACCTGCTTTCAATTCAGCTGTTGAAAGGTTCACTTCGGCTAAGCCAGGTGATATTCCAAAAATGATTATAGCCAACTGGATAATCATTGAGGGCCATAAGTAGTTCTTCATTATTTCCTCCCTGTGTTTGTAAAAAATAGTATGTTTTGAAATTTCGTATTCTGCCGATGCGCTGCTTGACTGCTCTTTTGACACCTCCTTGTCAGTACTTGATGAGTAGCAATGTTTGTTTGTGAACCTCTTATCTAAATCTTGAACTTCAGAAAATGAATAAAATATGCATTCTTTGAGTGAGTATGATTTTTTCTGTTTTCTGTTCCTTGTTGGATGTAAGTAGTATTAAAATTACTCATTCTTCTTTACCTTGATTAATACCTGACTTACTTTCTCAATAAGTTCATCACGGTCAATGGGTTTTACACAGTAGTCACTTGCACCTTTACTCAAAGCGTCCCGTGCAGTTTCAATACTTGGGTAGCCAGTGAGCATGATGACCTGGATCGTCGGTTGAATCTGCTTGAGAATAGCCAGTACCTCTATTCCACTCATTTTTTTGAGTTTAATATCCAGTATTGCCAGGTCAACAGGATTATCTTTGACAAAATCAACGACGTCTTCTTCATCAGTGAATGCAGTTGTGTCGTGACCTTGCTTCGTCAGGATTTTTCCTACAAGCATGCAGGCATCTTTTACATCGTCAAGGATTATGATTCTAGCCATTTGGGTTCCTTTTGAGGTTTAATCATGGTTAGCGTATTGTTTATGGTATTGTGAACAGCGGTCGACTCTTTTTTACCATTGGAAATCGAAGACAGATAACTGTTCCAGGAACTGTTGAATTCTCATCTTTGTTGCACACTGGACTTTCAACGCTAATGGAACCTCCGTATTCCTCCATGATGCCGTAGGACACCGACAGACCAAGTCCTGTGCCTTTGCCAACCGACTTTGTGGTAAAAAATGGTTCGAAAATTCTTTTCTGAATATTTTGAGGAATTCCTTTTCCTGTATCCTGAAATGAAACAACAACCATTCTGGTGTGCTCTTCAACCCTGGTAACGATTGTTAATTCTCCTCCATTTTCCATAGCATGATGGGCGTTGTTAATGATATTGAAGAATACCTGGCGAGTTTTTTCAGCGTTGCATACTACAGTAGGTAAGGAGTGGTTGAGTTTTTGGACGATTTGGATGAAATCGAGATTAAGGGTGTGTTCGGTAACTGTCAGGACTTCAGTTAAAATTTCATTGAGGTCCAGTTCTTCTCTGATACCTTCTGTTTGTCGGGAAAATTTCAATAAATCTGCAACAATGTTTCTACAGGCTCTGGTCTGCCTCTCTATGACCTTTAGATTTTCCATTTCTTCACTGTCCGCAGGGAAATCGTCCTGCATGAGTTGACTGTAGCCCAGAATGATTCCCAGTGGGGTGTTGATTTCATGGGCAACTCCTGCGGCAAGTTGGCCAATAGATGCCATCTTTTCCTGGCTGACCAATGTGGATGTAATTCTTTTGATTTTGGTCATGTCCTTTGCAATTCCTTCACATCCTGTTATTTCCCCACTCTTGTTGAGAATGGTATTGGCAGTAAGAAGAACATTGCAAATAGTGCCGTCCTGTCGTTTCATTTCTATCTCGAAATCTCTTACAAACCCGACATGGTGAAGAGAAAGCAGGTACTCCTCAAGGGTTTCTCCTTCTTTAAAGAAAGAATGAATATTGAGATTATATTTAGGGAGTTTTTTGAAGCCCATCATCTGCAAACCACTTTTATTTATGTCTGAAATGAAGCCGTTTTTATCACAGAAATAGACCATATCTCTTGAGTTTTCGAAAAAATGCCGGAATTTTTTTTCAGATTGAGAGAGCTCTGCTGTACGTTCGTTAACTATTTCTTCAAGGTGAAGGTTCATGCGAATCATTTCATTGGCAGCATTGATTCGCTGCGTATTGGCTATACGGAGTTTCTCAGCATTACTTTCAACCAGGCGGAATGCTTCAACGCCCTTACGATAATAAATAGTAACAGCGGAAACAGAGATCATCATCAGAGTGTTAAAGCCGCCCGAAAATGGAGAGAGGAGTTGCCAGGTGGCTCTGTTGTTTGTCAGTAAAAGAAATTGTTTGACTATGTGCCCCACTGCTCTGGAAATTGCAAAAAGGGCTAGGGCAAAACAAAGATAATAGAGGAAATTCCAGATGAAGTTTTCAGGATGCTGGTTTGTAAGAAGGAAGGCATACCGTAAAGAAAGGAAAGACAATATAATAATGATGAAGGATCCAATGACATCAGCAATGATGGTCGGATACAGAGAAAGGGTTGTCATGAATCCTCCCTCGGTCGTTTTTCTGTACAGGCAGAAATATAAAAAGAACGCAATGCCAAAAAAAGAAATAAAAGGGCAGGAACACTAGCTATGTGATCAAGTTTTGCTATGTAATATATGACTTTTGATAGAGTGAAGGGACCGGATAGTTCAGTATACCAATAAGTGCTTTCAGTGAAAAAATCGCTTTTGTTAATGGTGATTGAGACGCTGTGTCCTATGAGAGCGATTCCGTTCCAGAGAAACATTAAAAAACAGAAAAATTGGAGGTGTTTCCAGCCTCGTCCGCTGAAGGCAATTCTATGGATGCCCCACGCGAGATATGCCAGGGATACCATAAAAATAATATGAGCCATCTGATGCACATATAAACCTTCAGGAGTTTCATGAGACTGAAGAGCCCATGATGGGGAAGGATCTAGTAGCGTGCCAAGCACGGTCAGAAAGGTGAAAGATGGCAGTATTAAGGAAAGAGCATTTCGTCTCATTTTTTATGGCTCCAGCCAAATATTCTCACAAGATACTGTGCTGCAAAAATGATGCACTAGTTTTTGGACGATGATGAAAGAAGCAATACATAATCGTCGTATAAGCAAACTTTTCAAGTGAAAATGTTTGCATTGTCACTTAAAGGAAATGTGACCAGCAAATACTTAGCATAAACTGTGCCATATTGACTGCTCTCGTCTGTTTTAGTCGGTATGTCATGTATTAATAGCTGGTTGGGGGTATTCTGTTTAAGGACTAAGGAGGGAGTGCATTTTTATATAACCACTGTGTGGTATTGAATCCTAGTCTGATGTGCAACAAAAAGAATGCATGCAACAAGTATGGCGCGGAGAGACTGTATTGTTGACAAGAAAGAAATATTGCATAAAATAAGCTATACTGTGTTTCTGGATTTTTAGCGGAATGACTCGGATTGAAGATAATATTTTCTCATGAGCCTTTGGAAAGCCTGACGCCCCATGCCACTTTTTCTTGCTGCAGCGGAGACATTACCATTTTGTTCTTGGAGGAGGGTGCCTAAGTAAGAAATAGTGAAATCAGACAAAAGTTGGAGTTTAGCGTCCTTGTAAGGAAGGTTGTGAAGGGAGGAAGAATTGTATGTAGAAAGTGTGTGTGTTGAGTAAGGGGTGGGGTCTTCAAGGAAATTTTTTGGCGTTAGTACGTCATTGGGAGCTAATAGAACCGCCCTGTTAAGGCAGTTCTGAAATTCTCTGACATTCCCAGGCCAATGACGATTTATCAGATAATTTATAGTTTCTGTGCTTAGCGACATATTATTACGTTGATATTCGGCCTCGTATTTTTTTAGGAAATGGTAGGCCAGTAAAGGGATATCTTCCTTCATCTCGCAAAGAGAAGGTAAAACAACGCTCATGACGTTAAGTCGGTAGTATAAATCTTCTCTAAAAGAACCACACGTAATTTTTTCTTCAAGATTTTGATTTGTGGAGGCAAGAACACGGACATCTATTTTCAATGTTTTCGTTTGTCCCAGGGGTTGGATCTCCTTTTCTTGTAATACTCTTAGGAGTTTTGTTTGTAGACTAATGGGAATATCACCAATTTCATCGAGGAGAATTGTCGATCCTTCAGCTTCAAGAAAGAGTCCGTTCTTATCAAGGTCTGCTCCGGTAAAAGCACCCTTACAGTACCCAAATAGTTCGCTTTCCAGTATGTGTTCGGGGAGTGCGGGGCAGTTAACAGTCACCATTTTTCTGTCTGCTCGCTTTGAGGCAAGATGTATCGTTTGGGCGGCGATTTCCTTTCCCGTCCCTGATTGTCCACGAATAAGAACAGTTGCATCACTTTGGCCAAAACGAACAAGATGGTCAATTGCCTGCTGGAGAGCTTGGGACTCCCCGATAAAAGTTGTTTTCTTACAGTTAGTTAGGATCTTTTGTCGGAGGTGATGGTTTTCTCTTAAAAGTCTTGTTCGTTCAAGCGCACGTTTTACAACTCTACTTATTTTGTCGTTATCAAATGGTTTCTCGAAAAAATCATATGCTCCAATTTTGAGTGCATTGACAGCCATTTCAATAGTTCCATAACCAGTCATTACGATACAAGAAATTGTAGGATCTGTTTTTGTTACATAGTCCAAAAGTTGTAGTCCATCACTCTCAGGGAGAACGATATCGGTAAGTACCACCTCTGGTTTCCAGGTATTGATTAGTTCTTGGGCCTCTTTTATTGATTCTGTGATGGCAACGTTGCAGACACATTTTTTCGAGAGTACTTTTTTAAGAAGAACAAGTATATCCCGTTCGTCATCAACAATCAGCAGCTTTCTGTTTTTTCTGATGGTTTTGTTAATCATTTATTTGTTAGAAACCTGAAGCATGGATTGAAAATAGTACTGGACAAAACGTCCGGTGATGGTGTCAAGGATAGAAAAATAGGAAGAATCCTCCGGAGGAAAGGAGTTTGTCAATGAGAAAAAGATATCTTTTGAGAGTTTGTCGAGTGTCGAATTGATAAAAGATTTTCTTACGCCGTTAGTAAGTCTTCGGCAGTGAATTGGTCTTTTGGAAAAGATTTGACAGTGCTTGTCGCATAAAAGTGGACAAACAAAATTAGTCTGATTTTTGGCGTGATGGTTAGAACGATTAGCAGCACTGCTGATTAAGTCTTCACGTCTATTGTTGCTGAGCAAGATGTTCATATGGTGGCTTACGTAAACGGATTCTACAAGGGTCAACTCAAAATATTCATGGCAACATTTTCCATTAACTAAAGATTCAGGACACCCTGCGTTTTCATGGATTGTATGAGCGTTCGTGATTGCCTCGTATTCACGAAAAAATGGGCTGAGATTAATGGTGTTGGTATCATGGATTGAAGCCTCACGAAGTGTCAATTTACCTTGTTGCTTTGAGTATCTTTTTAATAATCTCCACTGGTTGTAGTTTGAGGGGGTGGCTCGTGTTGGTTTTAATGTCCGTTCGGCAAGTTTCAGTCCCAGGCCGCGACGAAGTAAATAGGCTGAAACAAAAGTACCTGTTCGTCCAATTCCATGCCGGCAATGAACCAATATCTTTTTGTTGAGATACATTGCTTCGTCAAACCATTGAAGTGCTTTCTCCATATCCTCCATTTCAGGTGTGCATTCATCGTGTATGGGGAGGTAGTAGACCTCAAAACCTGCCTGTTCTTCGATTTCATGAAGGTCGCTGAACTCTGCACAGAGGTTGACAATGGTGCGTATACCCTGTTCTTTTATAGAATCCAATTCCTCATAAGACATGGGAGCATGGCCTACTGCAAGCTGGGACGTGATCCAGGTGAGTTCATAAGACATAGTGTGTTGGGTGTTAAATAAAATCAAATGATAACTGCTTACGGGGAGCAGTCTCCTCTCACAGTTACGTTATTCAGTTGTATCAACTCGTTGACGAATTATTTTCGATGAAAAAGGAGTCCACAAACTGATTCACCATTTCAGCATTTTTAAGACGTATATCCATCTGTTTGCTCAGCCCCAGTAATTTTCCAAGTGTTTCTATACGTCCTTCAAGAACAGATGCCGGCCCCCCACTGATTTTTGCATCGAGAAGGTCACCTTTACAACTGACTTTAAAGTTCAGGCGAGTGAGAATTTTTGTGAGGTAGGTGAGTCGTAACTCACGTCCTGCATACTCACCACCACCACCGGCAAAACGCATATTTAAATAATTAGTGCTGGTCGAATGAGGTTCGCAAAGGGTATCGAGGACGGTAAAGTGATAGCCAAAACGGATATTCATATTTAAATAATGCTTACCAAGTACTGCGTAGCTGGCAGATTCTGATTTTGATTGAAAAACAAAGGCATCACTCATGGCGAGCTGATCATAGTTTTTCCAGTTGTAGTAGTTGTGATTTTCCCAGGTTATATCCGGGTGATTTAAACCCCGCCATAATGCTAAAAAAGGTGTTGAACATATTGCCGTTACGGGGATAGTGTCAATGTCTGTGGAACTCTTTTCTAGACCTCCATCCACATCAACAAGGTATACATCAAAGGGGAGTGAATCTTGTAGTTTCTTTTTTTTGCCTTTTATACCACTACAACGCTCACCAATTGAAAACATTGCCTGGACAGCTTTTTCATGAGAAAATCGGATAATATCGTGGAAAGATCTACAGGATTCTGGAGAAAAATTCTGTGAATTGGGATCCACTAATTTCAAAGGAGTAACAAAGTCCAGAATGGATCGTAATTTTTTGTAAAATGGCAGGTGGTTGTGGCATATATATCCAGGTGTCTTCTGGGGGATATTGGGCACAATACCAGAGTATGCGGCAGTGTCATTTGCCGACAGGGTTATGGCCTGCCCATGAGCGATAAGTTGGATGGAATCTCCGACTCCTAAGAGAAGAGGGATCCCAAATTCTCGGCAAACGGTGGCAAAATGACCGCTGCTGTGGCCACTTCTGGCAATGACTCCGCTCACCTGACTCAGCATCTTCACATAACTTGGTAGCGGTTCGTCTATTATGAGAATTGCGCCATTTGGAATCATTGTTTCAAAAGATTCACCATCCGGGCACCAGGCATTCCCGGAACAGATGCCCGACGCTGCCATAACACCTGCAGTAAAAAGGGGAGGGGGAAGATTGTGGGTATTGCCACCTACAGAGGATATTTTTTTCTTATATATTCGTAAGGCTCTACACTGAAGAAATATCAGTGTGCCTTTTTGGTCAATGGCCCATTCGATGTCCTGAGCTTCATTGAAATGTGATTCTATCTTTAGTGCAGTACTCTTTAGTAGATTGAGTTGTGATCTTGAAAGGAGATCACCTTTGCAAGGCCGACAATTCTTCTGGCCAACATTGGTTCTTGAAATTGTAAACACATCGGGGTTAACCGTTCCGCTGACAACACCATCTCCAAGTCCCCCAGTGGCGTGAATAAATAGAGAGTCTTCTCTTATGCCGGAAGGATCTGCTGTGTATATAACACCTGCGGCGATAGGATCGATCATGGTTACAACCATGACAGCCATTGGGGTTTCTTCGTCGCTCAGGCCTGAGTTGATGCGGTATGCAAGCGCTTCGGGGCTATATTTACTGCTTACTACCTTCAGGTAGTGTTTCATCAGCTCATGTATAGAAATGTTTAAAAAAGTGTCATATTGACCAGCGAAAGAACAGTGCTCATCTTCGTTGAGTGCACTGCTACGAATAGCAAAAAGTTGATTGGGGGCGCAGCTTTTGGCGATGGTGGCCCCTGCCTTTAGGACAGCTATCTCAATATCCCGGGGAATGTCCGAATTCTCGATGATTTTTCTTAGTTTCGTCGATATCCTGTTGAGTTCATTTGGCTGTTGAATATTGGTTGAGGCGAGTAATTCGTTAATAACAGGACGAAGATTGTTGTACTCAAGAAGATAGGAAAAGCAGTTAGTTGTAATGACAAACCCTTCAGGAATGGTGAGATTCAATTCCCGGGAAAGTTTGACTAGGGTTGTGGTCTTAGACCCTGCAAGAGCTGTTGTCATTGCAGGGTCAGATAGGGTCAGAACAAAGGGCTTACCAAAAGAAAGGGTTGGAGGAGCCAGAAAGAAACGAGAATAGAAATCAAATTTACGGAAATAGGCTTGAAGGTCTACGTAGCTGCCAGGAGACATCCTGTCAAGGCTTGTCACCATGCCCTTAACATTTTCAGCAAGGGCAGCATACATACGAGAGATTTTACAAAAATCTTCTTTTTTCCCTTGATAATAGAGCTCTTCCAATTCGGCCATCAATTCATGGCATCGTCCGTCGCATGCCAGGAGTTCCTGGAATGCCTTATAGGTACTTTGCAAGATGGCACCGGGAGCGAAGACTCTATATGTCCAGTATTTAAACAGGTTTGTCATTGCATGGCAGTTTGGAAGTCAAGTTGAGGGGAGAGTCAATGTAACTACTCAATAGCAATTATCTTCGTTAATTTTCGTCCGTTTGTATGTCACTATACATGAGGTGCATACCAAAAGAAGATATATAAGGCAGATCCAGACAGTGACATACAATATAATGATTTTTCCAGATCAGAAGGATTCTAATGGTGGGCGTTTGGCAAACAGCCTTCATCTGCGGTATTAGTACAAATGAAGGCTGTTTGGATATGCAATCCTTATATTTACTCCTCAGTTTTGTTAAGGTTTTCTACTGTATCTTGAGGTGGTTCAACATTTTCCTGGAGTGTGGTCTTTTCAATTCTTTTTAACTCAACTCGTCGGTTTTTTGCCCGTCCTTCTCTGGTTGTGTTCTCGGCTATAGGCTGCTCCGAACCATATCCTTTTGCCTGAAGGCGATCAATGGAGACACCTGCTGAGACAAGGTACGAGACAACAGCCTCTGCGCGTTTGGTGGACAAAATCAAGTTCCTTCCGCTGTCTCCGCTTGAGTCGGTATGTCCCGCAACTTCCATATAGATATCAGGATTGCCTTGAAGGATTACTGCGGCTTCATCAAGTACTGAGTGAGCATCTTCTGTAAGATCAGCAGTACCAAACTGGAAAGTGATTCCTTTTAGAATAACAGTCTTTTGATCTGCACTACAGCCGACACTGTCAATCTGGGAGCCAGGAATTGTGTCAGGGCAAAGGTCAAGACGATCAGCAAGACCATCGTTGTCTGTATCTTCTTCACAACCATTTGAATTGACGGTCGCACCTTTTGGCGTCCCGGGACAGGTGTCATCGGCGTCATTGATTCCATCTTCATCGGTATCACTGTTTACAAGAAGAAGCCGATCCCGTTCTTCTGTCAAGGCCGTGACAGTTTGCTGGAGAGATTTGATTTCTTCTTCAAATGTACGAAGTGTTTCAGTGTTCTGACTGCTGGTCGTTTCCGCAATATTTGCTTTTTCAGTCAGCCTTAGGATAGCCTGTTGTTTTTGTGTAATGGCCGCTTCTTTTTCTTGTAATTGTGCGGTTCTTTGATCGAGACCTGCTTGAGCCTGGCTTAATTTTTCCGCACTGTCCGCAAGCTTTGTGGTGAGCTCGAGGATGGAGTTTTCCTGTTCTTTCAGTCGAGCTTCATATTCGATGAGTTGTTTGTCGTGAACTGATTTGGCTTCAGTCATTTCCTGATTCAGCAATGTGTTTTTTTGAGCTTCGTCACTGTTTGTTTCTGAAATTGTGTTTGTAAGATTTTGGATAGTTTCTTCTTTTTCTGAGACGGTTGCAATAAGCTTTTCCACTTCTGCTTTCAAAGCTGTGGATTCCCCCAGGGCTTTGTCGAGTGACGTCTGTGTCTCAAGAAGCTTAACGTCGAACTCCTTTTGCAGTTCCTCGATTGATGAAGTCTGCTGTTTTAATAGATTCTGTAGTGAAGAGATTTCTTCTTTCTCTTGACTTGTTGCATCTTGTCTTTGAGCTTTAAGCCTGGTGAACTGGTCACTAAGGGAAGAATATTTTTCTTCTGTTTGCTTAAGAGCAGCTTTGGTGGTTCCAAGCTCAGCAGCCAAAGTAAGACGTGCTTCTTGTTCCTGCTTTTTTTCTGCACTGGTAGCCTCGACTTGAGTACTGAGCAGTGCTATCTGTGTCTGGAAGTTTTCAAGGGAATTGTCTTTTGGCTGTTGCTCTTTAGTGAATCCTTCTATCTGCAAGGCTAATGCATTTTTTTCGTTTGTTAACTGTGCAAGTTGGCTGAGTTTTTCCTGAAGGGCTATCTTGGTTTGCGTCAGCTCTTCTGTGAGTGAATTGTTAGCGTTTTGCAAGTCTGCAACTTGAGAAAGAATTGCTTTGTTTTCCTCAGCGAGTTTTTCTTCGCTGCTAACAGCATCGACTAATTGCTGTTCAAGGGCAGCAGTTTTTTCGGCATGTAATGAAGATTGCTCTGCAAGTTTTTTTTCAAGATCAGCATAGGTGTTGGACAATGCAGCATATTCGGTTTGAACTTGTTCAAGGGCACGTTCTTTTCCCTCTGTTTCAGAAGTGAGTGTAAGTCGAGTGTTTTCCACTTGTTGAAGTGCAGTCTGGGCAGATTGAACTTCTGTGCTGAGCAGTGTCACTTGCGCCAGAGCTTCTTTGAGGGAGGTTTTGGTAGTAACAAGTTCTTGCGCAAGGGTGTCTTTTTTGCTGGAAACAAGAGAGTTGTTTTGGCGTAATTTCTTCAGTTGGGCCTCAAGAGATGCAATTTTCTCATGTAATGGCGTTGTAACGGATGAAGACGCTTTGACTTGCTCTTCAAATGCTCTGATTTTCTTGTCAAGAGTCATCTGTAATTTAGCAAGTTTTTGCTTGTCCTCTGTTGATTCTAAACGGAGATTTTCCAGTTCGCTAGCGATTGTCTGACTGTTCAAGTGCTGTTGCTGCAGCTCTTCATGAGCAGCCAAAAGAAGACTTTCTTTTGTTTGTAATTCATCAAGAAGAGCAAGGATACGCGTACTTTGTTCTTCTATTTTGGATTGTAGAGAAGATTGAGCTATCTCAAGATTCTGAATCCTGCTGTTTGCTTCCAGGAGTTTCTGTTCGACCAGAGAAAGAGAGAGTGTGTCTTGGTCCATTTGTTTCATGAGACTCTGAACTTCTGGTACGACAGCATTGTTCGCAGCGTTTGTTCCCTGCACTATATTTCCAGAAAGACTCTTGATCCTGGCCTGTAATTCGTCGGCCTGTTGGGTTTTGCTGAGTAATTCGTCAAGAATCAGGGAAAGGTTTAGTGAGATGTCGCTGTTTGCTTCCTGAAAAAGCTTTTTGGTTTTTTGAATGGTCTGCTGATTCTTGTGACCGGCAGCTGGTTTGGAAGTTTGTGATTCAAGTAACTTAATTCGTTCCTGTAGCTCGTTAGCAAGTTTGGTTCTCTGGATGAGTTCGTCAAGGATCAGATTGAGGTTTAATTCGTTGTTTGCACTGGGAGCCGCCAGGTTCGTAGGGTCTAACTCAGATTTGTCAGAATGGAATTTGGCATTTTTGTTCTGTAATTCGTCAAGAACCAGCGAGAGGTTCATTTCGTTTGTCGCTTTTGCGGATTCTAAAAGGTGTAGAGATTTTTCGGTCGATGCAAGTTTCTTATTGAGAGCGGCAATAGCAGCAGATTTTTCCTCAAGTGTGGTTGTGAGCTTGTTAAGCTGCAGTTCTTTTTTGGCAAGCAATTCTTTTGATACTGAAAGACCGGCGGAGAGTTCGCCTGTTTTTTCTTCTGAACTTTTCTTGGACTGTTTAGACTCTGAAAGAGATTCTTGTTGCGCCTTGATGTCACTCTGAAGTGCCTTCAACTCTATAGTTTTCTCATTGCTGGAGTCTTTTTGTTGTTGGTACACAGTTTCAAGCTGTTCCAGTTGCTTTTTGTATGTTTTTACTTCGTTTTCAAGTTCTGAAATATTAGTAGTGAGTTCTGGAATAAGCTTGGTTTTGTTTCTGTCGCTTTGAGCTGAAGCGATAGTTTTTTGCAGGATCTGATCTTTCTTTGCCAGTGTTTCATGAGCATTTTGAAGATCAATTTTGAGTTGAGCGCTCTTTTGCATGGAGAACAATAAGAACATAAAGAGAACTAATAAAGCAATTATGCCACTGTAGATAATGTTAAACTTTTTACTCATAACACTGTTCCTCGGCTGGGTGGTGGTTCATTTTGTTGTGCAAAACAATGAATGCGGTCTGCTCTTTGAGAAAAATCTAAAATTCTAAGATCATACCCTTTAGCACTGATAATTGCAAGTTGCGAAATTGTCTATAAGTAGGCTGAAAGAGGCGACTGTTGCCATTAAGATCCTTTTATCAGGGGGAGCAAATGAGGTACGTATCTGTCAGAGGGAAAAAGAGCGGTATCAGTTTACAACAGGGGCACTTCCCAGAACTTTGGCATTGATTATCTCCTTGACTGCATCACTGGGCTCCGGTTTGCTCCAGTGTATGAATGCTTCAGTAACACGCATAAAGTCTCCATTGTCTTTTTTACATTTGTCACAAATACTTTCAGCCTGATCACGATACATAATAAGTTTTGATGCAGGTTCGCCATCTTTTGCGACAGCAGCCATTTTTTTACAGCCACATTCCAATCTGACAATCACAACTCCAATTCCTTCAGGACTGCCTTCCAGGATTCCTTCTATCATGGCTTCTTCATTTTTTTCTGCCACAAGATTGTTGTTTTTGTTCTTTTTTGCCATGGTTTTGGGTCCACCGTTGAGGTTTTTTGGTTTAGACATAGTGCACCTTGCTTGGAATAGATTCATAGCGGCATTCGAAGTGAGGTACAATGTCTCATTGTTTAAGAGGTTAAGTCACCAGAGGCAGCATTATAAAGCGAATGTCTCAGCGGTCAATGGTTTTTCAGTTTATAGTGATTATCCTTAACATGAATGGAGGTGGTGTTTGTTTTGAACCCAGAGTTGGCCGGGACTTTATTCTTGACAAACGCCAGGTGGTGAATTAATTGCTGTACTCATAAAACAGTACATCCACAATGCATTAATGCTTATGGAGACTGAAGCGGATACATTTTGTATCTGTTTTCACTTTTTTTAATCTAGGAGGTTATTATGGCTTATGAAGTTGTTGTAGACACAGATAAATGTAGCGGTGATGAAGAATGTGTAGGTGCATGTCCCGCGCAGGTGTTTGAGATGGTTGATGGGAAAGCTGATCCTGTTGAAATGGATGAGTGTATCGGCTGTGAGACCTGTGTTGAGGTCTGTCCCGAAGGTGCTATCACTGTAACTGAAAGCTGATTTAAGCAGAATTCAGTTGATTAAAAGCCCATTCTTCCCCTCGGGGAGAATGGGCTTCTCTGGTTTTAGGGACTATCAAATGATGGCGTCGTAAAAACTCTTCATCTGCTTCGTTGCTACATTTTTTGTTTAATTTCAACGTACCT